>JAPUGV010000129.1 GCA_027298025.1 Chloroflexota bacterium
GACGGAGATTACAATGTCAGCGGCGCGGTGCCTCCGAACTACAACCCAACGACCTCCATGAACGTGCCGGTGCGGCTGGCGCCGGGCGATATCAAATTCGTGCAGTTCGGCGGCCAGCCGAGCGGGGCCATCCTGCAGATCCGCGGTTCCGAAAATGAGGGCTCCACGCTGCTGGGCGTACTGGGGCTGTCGCTGCTGGCCGCGGCCGGAATCGTGGGATTTTACGCGGTCCGCGCCGGCCGAACCTTCTGAAAACCCCCCTTACAAACGGCTTACACAAAGCCCGCTTCCCCCCCAATAAACCTACAATGCAATTAGGCGGGCTACAATTCCCCGCCTGTATCTATGACCCTTCCGAGCAGCTTCGGGTTTCTATCCAATCGAAACGGATGCTCAAAAGGGACTGCAGGAAAAGCGAGGCTTGCTGCCGCTGCCTCGCTTTTCGATTCTCCAGGATGGGATGGGTTGGAAGCGGATGAAAATCGGAAATGCGTTCGACGGAGCTTTCCAATGTTGTTGGTGGAAGCTACGCGTCCTGAAGCATCTGCCGCAGTACCGTATGCAAGATGCCGCCCTTGCGGTAATAGTCGAGCTCGATGGAGGTGTCGATTCGGGCTAGTGCCTCGAATTCGATATCCGAGCCGTCTTCCCGCTCTGCCCTCACCTGCACTGTGGCGCCTGGCCGCAGGTCACTTAGGTTCGCAATATCGAACGTTTCGTGTCCGGTCAGGCCGAGCGCAACCACGCCGTCGAACTCCAGGGGAAGCACCCCGATGCCCACCAAGTTGGAGCGGTGGATGCGCTCAAAGGACTTCGCCAGCACCGCCCGGACGCCGAGCAGCAAGGTTCCCTTTGCGGCCCAATCGCGGGACGAGTCGGTTCCGTATTCAGCGCCGGCCAAGACGACCAGTGGAATTCCTTCCTCACGATACTTGAGCGCGGCCTCGAAGATGCTCGTGCGTTCCCGATCGGGGAAGTGAAGCGTCTCTGCGCCCTCCACTCCCTCGAGCAGCAGGTTCTTGATCCGAATGTTCCCAAACGTGCCGCGCGTCATCACGCGGTCGTTTCCCCTTCGAGCCCCAAAGGGTCGGCGTCCTACCCGGCTCGCTTGAAGATCAGCCTGGGGAGAGAGCTCTTTGCACCGGGGCATAGGAACGCCGATGCTCAGGGCACGGACCGAGGCGTGCAAGCGCCTGGCGATGCTGCTGGGTGCCGTATCCTTTATGGCGCTCAAACCCGTAACCGGCAAAGCGCACATCAAGCTCGGCCATCCATCGGTCCCGCCATACTTTGGCCACTACAGAGGCGGCCGCGATCGAGAGTACGCTCTGATCTCCGCGGGTGATGGCCTCCTGTGGGAGTTCTAATTCGGGGATCCGGATGTGGTCGATAAGCAGGCAGGAAGGCGCCGGGTCGAGCGCTTCCACGGCACGCCGCATGGCGGCCCGGGTGGCGGGCAGCAAGCCCTGTTCATCAACTTCCTTGGCGGAGGCCTCGCCAATGCCGACCGCAACTGCTAGCTCGCGAACCTGCTCATCGCAGCGATCGCGCGCGGCAGGAGTAAGCTGCTTCGAGTCTCGCACTTCCGACAATCCAAGCGCCAGGTCGAAGAGGCCCAAGGGCAACACGACCGCAGCCGCCACGACTGGCCCAGCCAGAGCGCCCCGTCCGGCTTCATCTACGCCGGCGACGTAGCGATGGCCGCTTGAAAGCAATTCTAATTCTCGATCGAGATCGGGCTGCACTCTCACCGCTCAATCCGGATTCGAGCGCGGGACCGGCTGGTAGAGCCCTCGCCGCCAGTTGTCGCGAATGCGAAACAGGTCGGTGAGCATGAGCCAGGAATCACGAACCATGCGCACCCGGCTCCCGGGAAAGTAATACCAGTGGATGGGCACTTCTTTGACTCGGTAACCCAATCGAAGCGCGACGAAAAGCAACTCGACATCGAACGTCCACCCGTCGATGCGCTGCATGGGGAAGAGCGCCTCAGCTGCATCGGCGGTGAAGCACTTGAACCCACATTGGGTATCTTGAAATCCGGGAACCGCCATCGTCCGAACCAGCAAGTTGAAGATACGGCCGATCCAGTGGCGATAGGCGGGTTCATTGTGGCGAACGGCGCCGGCAATCTCTCGAGAGGCGATCGCAATATCGTATTCGTCAAGCTGTGGCGGAAGGAAACGGTTTACCTCTTCAATGGGCATCGAGAGGTCGGCGTCGCAAATGAAGCGGAATTCCCCGCTGGCCTCCATCATCCCGCGCCGGACGGCCCGCCCCTTGCCGCGCTCCGGCTCCCTCAACAAACGCACAACGGAGGAAAACTCACCGGCAACGGCTGCGGTTCGATCACTGCTCCCGTTATCGACCACCAAGACTTCTGATCCGTAGGGTTGGTCTTTCAGGAAGGCCTGAATCCTAGTGAGGGTAAGTGGAAGGCGCTGTTCTTCGTTGTACGCGGGGATGATCAGGGAGAGGAAGGGCAAGGTCAGCTAAAGATGACGTCTCCCAGCACGATGAAGGCGATGGTGAGAATTAGAATCAACTGGAAGACCCCCAGTACCCCAATGACGATCCATTGTCGCTTGGTGAAGCTGCCGAAACGTCGCGCAAGCGTGAGGTCCTGCCGATCTTCGCGGGGCCGGAGGGCTTCCGACTCAAAGGCCTCCTGGCCTGCTTCATCGAGTTCGGGTTCCGGCTCAGGTTCAGGCAGCTTGGGATTCAAGAGCGAATCCACCAACATGTGGATGTCATCCTGATCCATGACGGATTGGCCCTCGAGAATATTCGCTGCGAAGTGCTCGAAGGCGTCTGATAGTACGATTCGGGTCTGGGGCCCGGCCGTATCGACATGCGTCAGGGGATTCGTGAAGAGCAGCACGGCCTCGAGCTCAGGCAATGGGTAGCCCTGACTCTCAAAGTAGCGCATCAAACCGCGTGCGAATGCCAGCGCGCGGAACTGCAAATTGGGCTTCTTTGGCTTGAACTCGCGTGTCCGACTGTTGTAGGTCTGCCACTGATCGTCCTGAGCGCGTAGGGTTCCCCGGATAGTGCTCGGATAAAGCAATCGAACGCCCTGAGGGCTGAAAAGAATCATCGGGGCCAAGACGTCAGTGCCCACAAGCGGCGCATTGAGCAGCAGCATGTGATCGTCGTCTAAGATGCCTTGAAGCTTGCCGGTGACCTGCTTCTGAGCCTGCATGTCCCCATACCAGCCGAAGCCGAACTTCATCGTGCCGCGCACACGGTTCTCCAGGCTGATCAGGCCCTCTTCATCGCGAAACTCAGAAAGCTCTATAACTTGCATTTCCGGGGAAATTATACGGTCGTTACAGGGAGGCGACCAGTCACTTCTGCTTCCCATGACCGGCGGTTGACTTGATTCTAGAGCAGTCGTACACTAGCCATCTCCATGGCTGAAAACCCGTCCCGTCTCGTCGTAAAGGCCGGACCGAGCCCCGGAACTGCGTTTGACTTGACTAAAGAGGTCACGCTGATGGGCAGGGATGTCACTAACGACATTTCGCTCGGCGATTCGGAAGTCTCGCGCCAGCACGCACGCCTCACCCGTACCCCGGGGGGCTACGTGCTTGAGGATCTGGGTTCCACAAACGGGAGTTTCGTTAACGGCGAGCGCTTGATTGCGCCGCGCGTCCTGGCTTCCGGCGATCTGTTGGGCCTGGGGGAAAACGTAACGTTGAGTTTCGAAGGCGCTTCGCCCGAGATGGCGGAAACCGTAATGGGTGAGGCGGTACAACATGGAGCTGCCCCGACCCCGGAAGCCATGCAAGAAGCCATTCCCCAGCCGACACCGGTCCCCGTCGCCGAAGCGGAGCCGAGCAGAGGGAGAGGTCGCTCGCGGTGGCTGCTGGCAGGAGCGGGTTGCCTGGTCTTGCTGGTCGTCTGCGCGGCCACACTCTTCCTCATGGACGCCTTTGCACCGGAAATTCTTTACGCTCCACTGCGCGTGCTGGGCATCACTCCATAGCCCTCTGCAGCCAGGGATCGCACTCCGGCGCATTTCGGGCTACCGTATCTCCATAAGATTCGAATTACACTTACGATTCCGGCATTCCCGCGGACCTCGCGGTTCCCGCGATACTCGCGGTTCCCGCGAGTAGAATCCATTTCGCGATGCGACACGGCATCCTTCTAGCAACCGGCCCGCTGCTCGCGGCCTGCGCGCTGCTCGCGGCCTGCGCGGAAGCCCGCTCCCCAACGCACACCTCGCTTCCGACCGATTCGTTCGCTCCCGCACGAGAGGAATTGGTTGAGACCGGGATCATCAGCTACGGCGTCTCAGACCCTGAGGTGATTCAGGCCATGCGCACGGTGCCCCGGCACAGATTCGTGCCGCCCGAGTACCAGGATCAAGCCTACGATAACCATCCTCTTCCCATCGGATATGGACAGACCATTTCGCAGCCCTACATCGTGGCGTTGATGACAGAATCGCTCGAGTTGGAGCCAGGGGATCGCGTGCTGGAGATCGGCACGGGTTCCGGTTATCAAGCGGCCGTTTTGTCGGAGCTGGGGATGGAGGTTTACTCGATCGAGATCGTGGGGCCGCTCGCTGAGTCGGCCGCCTCGGTGCTCGGGGAGCTCGATTACGCTAATCTCAATCTGAAGCACGCGGATGGTTACTTCGGTTGGGAGCAGGCCGCTCCTTTCGATGCCATCATCGTGACTGCCGCACCGGACCACGTTCCGCAGCCGCTGCTGGGGCAGCTGAAGGTGGGGGGAATTCTGGTCATTCCGGTAGGCCCGGTAGGAGGCTTCCAAGAGCTTTGGCGCGTCCATCGCGTGGCGGTAGATGTTTACGAAAATACCAGCCTAGGCGGCGTGCTGTTCGTTCCCCTGGTTCGCGAGCCGGGCACCGACTAAGGTCCGTGTGGCTACCAGCGCCCCAAGATAAGCGAGCGCTCCGATTATTAGAGCCATACGAAAGCCGAGGTCCAGCGTGAGCATGGCGGCCACCACGCCGCCGACCCCCGAAAGCGCCCCATTCGCTGACCAAGCCCAGGGAATCTGTGCGGGTCCAATCCGCCGAAGGCCGGAGGCAAAGGGGATACCCATGAGCGTTCCCAATGGAGCCAGGACCAGGGCAGCCAGAATCAACCGCGCCCCCAATGGCCAGGAAAGGCCAAGCCGCATCAGAGCGGGCAGCGCCAGGGCAGTCAGGATCACCAGCGCCACCAGGATCGTAAGCGACCCCCTCAGCGGGAGCCTAACAGAGAACCAGCTACCGATTCCGGAGGTCAGCAGCAAGGTAAACAAAACCACAGCCAGCGCCAGGGCAGGGCGATCCAGCAGGAGCGTGAATTGCTGAATGAGGGGGATCTCTACCAGCAGATACCCGGCGCCGATGAAGGCGAAGTAGGCGATCCCCGGAGCGGAGGGGCTGGCACCGGCGAATCTGGGCAAGATCAGCAGGGCTGCCGCGATCATCATCATCATCGCCAACAATGCCACCAGCACCAGATAGCCGCTGCCGCCAAAGGGTTGCCACGTCTGTCCCAGCGAGGACAGCACCTCGGGCGTTTGAGCCCAGCGAAAGAAGTGATAGAAGTACGGGCGATCGTCGGTGGGTGGAGTCAGGTTGAACTCGTACGAATCAATCGTGCTCTGCGGCGACTTCATCAGAGCCAAATAGAGCTCGTGATAAGCGGGCTTCGGCAGCCGATTGCGCTGATTTAGCTCTGCCGGTTTCAGATCCGGCAGCCAGATCGGATCGTAGCCGTTGAGCTCTAAGAATTCCCGCGACAGTCGCAGTTCCTCGGAGGTGAAGGGGCGAGCAGAGGCGATCATGGTGGCGGTGCGCATGCCACGGAAAGCCAGGACCCGTTCCTCGACCTCCACCGAATCCATGGCGGCCAGCAAGGTGGCCCATGCGCGCGCCGACTCGCTAGGCGGAGTCCCCAGCCAACGAGTGAGCACGAGAAGCCCATCCTCCGACAGACGACCCATGGCATCGGAAAGAGACTCCACGGTCAGTGCATAGTGCTCTGTCAGGCTGAAGGCGCCGTTAGTTACCGGTCGAAAGGGATCGCTTAGGGCGAAGTGCACGATGTCATACTGCTCATCCCCCTCGAGAAGCGCCCCACGGCTTGGACGCTCGAGCCGCTCGAGACGCGCATCCTGAAGCAAGCCCTCGCTGAATTCGTCATATGGCCCGTCCAGGATATCGAAGACGGCCGGCTCATCGAGCGCGATGTGTACGCGATCTGCGCCACTTCCCAAAGCCACCAGAGCCTCCAGCCCCGCCCCCGACTGAAGCACTAGGCTATTTGCCCCGGGACGCAGCTGATAAGCCAATGCTGCGGGCATGTGACGCGCCAGGATCGCAGCCTCCGGAGAGGTGGGGGACAGATTTGTGATCGGGAGTGGCCCGTCCCCATCGACGAAGAGCGCCGCCTGCTGAGGTAGCTCCAGGCCTGCATTCAGACTGAGGCCCGGAAATACGTGGGTGCCGCCGGATTCAACAACGTCGATGCGCGCCGCGGGTGCCCAGCGGCTGATCGTGGTTTGGGCTTTCGGGGCCAGTTCAGTGAGAGAAAGCGGCTTGTAGGGCGAAAGGCGCAGGGCGAACTGGGAGGGGATAGCCATGGACAGCATCCCCAAGATCAGGCTGCCTCCCAGGAGGACCCATTGGGCTCGGCCCCCCCTCGAAAAAGCGGCTGCTGCCAGCACTCCGAGCGCGAGCGAGAACAATACGGCGCCCTCGCCCCCTAGCAAGGGTATGGCAACCAACGCCAAGGGCACGCCCAGGGCCGAACCCATGAGATTGGCCGCATAACGTCGATAGGCCTGGGGCCCAGCAGAGGCGAGGTTGGCACCAATGACCCACCCTGCGAATAGAAATGGCGCGGCGGCCGACAGGAAGTACAGGAACAGGATCCAGATCTGGCGTCGATCCCAGGCGATGCTGTAGGAATCGAACGTCACGAAGTTGATTACGGCGTAAGCGACAAAAATGGCGACGGAGTAAGCTAGGCAGAGGGCGATCAGCGATGTACCGTAGGGCTTAAAGGACAGGATGACGCCGCTGGCTGCGAAGCCCATGACGGCTAAACCGATAACCAGGAAGGCGAAGTGATGGAATTGCTGAACGGCGAAGATGCGTGTCAGAGTGACCTCGAACGCCAGGGCGCTGGCAGAGATCAAGATCAACCCAAAGGTAGGCTTCATGGAACTAAGGCTGATTCTAACCATGAACCGAGACGCCAATTCAAGCGAATGAACCCACAAAAAATGGTCTTGGCGCTCGCGATTGCGGCGTACTTGGCCGCTTGCCAGACTGCTGGATCGACCGCGGAGACGGCTCCTGGCAGTGAGGCACCAAACGGGTCTCAAGACAGTCAGGAAGGAGTGGTTCAACTCGATCCTCAGCTGCCCACGGGGGTGCACCTCCAGGCGGCTCTCCATATGCCGGAGACGTTGGAAGGAACACCCACGGTCCACGATGAGCTGCGTTATCTGGTCTACCTTCCCGAAGGCTACGGGGATGACGCGGAGCGTGAATGGCCACTGATCTTCTTCCTGCATGGATCGGGAGATGGTGATTACGACTCGACCTTCGTCTTGAGCTTCGGACTGCCGGCGGTACTGCTGGCGGGTGAGCAACCGGAAGATTTCCCCTTTGTCGTGATCTCGCCGCAAGCCTTTCCGGGGGAGGTCTGGTGGTCGCCAGAAATGATTCCAGCTCTGGCGGCTTTATTGGATGAGGCGACGGAGACCTACCGGGTGGACACGGATCGCGTGTATTTGACTGGCCTGAGCATGGGGGGGTACGGCTCGTGGTGGCTGGCGACCGCCTATCCTGAACGATTTGCGGCCATGGTCTCCATCTCGGGAAGTGGGTATCGAGAACCCACCGTGCCCGAGTCGGAGACCCTTTGCCGGTTGGCAGACCTGCCGATCCGGGCCATCCATGGCGCGAAGGATCGGATCTCGGAGGCGCGGGCGTCTCAAATGAATGTAGAGGCGCTTGAGCAGCAATGTTCGGCGGACGTGGAGTGGGAGCTGTATGAGGACGAGGGCCACATCGGTGCCTACGAGCGCGCCTATCGGGATCCGGCCCTCTACGAGTGGATGCTAGAGCACTCCCGCTAGGAACCTAGTGCGGCTCCCCCTGCGAGGCCGAATCATTGAGTTACGGCCGAAATGGCTCCGCATCCACACTACAGGCAGCAGCGGCGACGGCCATCCGTACCCCACCCGTAACTTTCCCAGAGCATGTATTAGATCGCTTCTCGGCTCCTTTGAGCGCGGGGGTTGCGCGTCCCACACCGCGGGTACCGCGCATTCTAACTCGCTCTATGGACCTGAGATAGGTTCAGGATTGCCCCGCGCGTGGGAGGAGCAAAGCCAAACCGGGAGTTATACTTTCCCGACCCTATGGCTTCGAGCGGATTCCACCCACTGGTCCAAAAATGGTTCGAGGATCGCTTTGAGGCGCCAACGGAGGCGCAGCAAGCGGGCTGGTCGGCGATTCGAACAGGGAATGACACGCTCATTGCGGCCCCCACGGGGTCAGGAAAAACCCTGGCCGCTTTCCTCTGGTCGATCGACAAGCTGGTGCGCGCTTCGATCGAACGGCGGCTCGAAGACCGGACCTATGTCGTCTACATATCTCCGCTCAAGGCACTGGGCAATGACATCCGCAAGAATCTCCAAGAGCCACTCTCGGGTATCGAAGCCCTAGCGGAACAAGCAGGCTTCGACCGACCCGACCTGCGGATCGCGGTGCGGACGGGGGATACGCCGCAAAGCGAAAGACGGGCTATGTTGAAGCGCCCGCCCCACATTTTGATCACAACGCCCGAATCGCTCTACATCCTGCTGACTGCCGAGGGCAGCCGCGCTTTCCTGTCAACGGCAGAAACGGTGATCGTGGATGAAATCCATGCCGTGGCCGGCGACAAGCGTGGCTCGCACCTCAGTCTCTCGCTCGAGCGGCTCGATCGGCTGGTCGGAAGGCGCCTGCAGCGCATCGGGCTGAGCGCTACGCAGAAACCGATCACACTAATCGCAGGCCTGCTCGCGGGCGCGAGCGAGAATATTCCTACGATTGTGGACTTGGGTCACCAGAGGCAGCTCGACCTGCGGATTGAAACTACGGATCACGAGCTGGGCCCTATTGGCACGCACGAGCTCTGGTCCGATGTCTATGATCGCATGGTCGAGCACGTGCAAGCGCACCGCACTACGCTAGTCTACGTCAACACAAGGCGTCTTTCGGAGCGTGTGGCCTTCCAGCTTACTTCTCGATTGGGAGAGGGGAAGGTCGCCGCGCACCACGGCAGCCTCTCGCGACGTGCCAGGCTCGAAGCGGAGCAGGGCCTGAAATCTGGGAAAGTGCCGGTGGTCGTAGCTACCGCATCGCTCGAACTAGGGATCGACATTGGACACGTGGATCTCGTCATTCATGTTGGGGCTCCCCGCTCCTTAGCGAGTCTGCTTCAACGCGTGGGGCGCTCCGCCCACCGGCCGGGCAGTTTGGAAATGCCGAAAGGGATCCTGTTCCCACTGACGCGGGATGAATTGCTGCAAAGTGCGGCAGCTGTGCAGGCGATTCTGAAAGGAGACCTCGATCGGGTCATCATGCCGCAGAATCCGCTCGATATCCTGGCCCAACAAATCGTCGCCATCACGGCCAACGAAGAAATTGGGGAAGAGGAACTCTACGAACTCGTCAAGCGGGCTTATCCCTTCCGTGACCTGGACCGGGAAGACTTCAATGACGTGTTGGACATGCTGTCGGAGGGCATCGCTACGGCACGCGGTCGCCGATCTGCCCGCATCCACCGAGACCGGGTCAACGCTAGCCTGAGTGGCCGGCGAGGCGCGCGGTTGGCGGCCATCACGGGCGGGGGAGCGATCCCCGATACGGCTGACTACGATGTTGTGCTCGAGCCGGACGGTAGCCTCGTGGGGAAGGTCAACGAGGATTTTGCCATTGAGAGCATGGCCGGGGATATCTTCCTGCTTGGGAATCGCTCGTGGAAAATTCGCCGCGTGGTATCGGGCAAAGTGCACGTCGAAGACGCACAAGGCGCTCCACCCACCATACCGTTCTGGTTGGGTGAGGCCCCGGCGCGCACTGCGGAGCTTTCTTCTGCTGTTAGTGAACTGCGGGCGAAGATTGCCGATCAACTGCGCGACATTGAGGCGCTGCTGGGCTGGCTGGGAGCAGAATGTGGCCTGGATCGTGGCGGGGCCGAGCAGCTAGTGGCCTATATTTCGGAGACGGTGGCCGCGCTGGGGGAGGTGCCCACCAAGCAGACCATTATCGCCGAGCGCTTCTTCGACGAGGCGGGGGGGATGCAGCTTGTCGTACATTCCCCCTACGGTGCGCGGATCAACCGCGCCTGGGGCCTGGCCATGCGGAAGCGATTCTGCGTGACCTTCGACTTCGAATTGCAGGCAGCGGCGACGGATGACGGATTTGTGCTCTCTCTGGGTGAACAGCATAGCTTTCCAGTGGAAAACGCGTTTCGGCTAGTGCGGTCGGACAATCTCGAAAATGCGCTGGTTCAGGCCACCCTGGCGGTTCCGATGTTCACCAATCGCTGGCGCTGGAATTCGACGCGCTCGCTGGCGCTGCTCCGATTCAGCGGGGGCAAACGGGTCCCCATGCCGATCCAGCGCATGCGTGGGGAGGATCTACTGGCAGCCGTGTTCCCCGCCCAAGTGATGTGTCAGGACAATCGCTCCGGTGACGTTGAGATCCCTGACCACCCGCTGGTGCGGCAGACAGTTTATGACTGTCTGCACGAAGCCATGGACCTAGACGGCCTACGGGAGGTCCTGGATGCGATCGACGTAGGAGAGATTCGCACCCTGGCACTCGACACTACAGGCCCCTCGCCCATATCACACGAGATCCTGAACGCCAATCCGTACGCCTTCCTCGATGATGCGCCGCTCGAAGAGCGTCGCGCCCGAGCCGTCGCGCTGAGACGCACAGATCCCGAACTGGGGCGTGGCATCGGCGCGCTAGATCCGCTCGCGATCAAGGAAGTAAGGAATCACGCCTGGCCGGATGTGCGCGATGCGCATGAACTACATGACGCGCTGCTCAACCTGTGCCTGGTGCCGGTCGAAGAGGGAGCAGAGTGGAGAGAGCAATTTGAAGAGCTCGTTCAGCATGGACGGTCATCCCTGGCGACCTGGTCCTCAGCGGGGACTTCGCGAAGCGCATACGTTGCGGCCGAACGAATCCGGATGGTTCAGGCGGCTTTCCCGGGAGCACACTTTGAACCCGAGCTGGATCCGGTGGCTCTGAGCGCCAGGGAACAGGTCTGGATCGAGCGCGGCGAGGTACCACGCGTTATCGTACAGGGCTGGCTGGAATGCATAGGACCGACGACAGCCGAGGCGTTGTCGATGCGGCTTGGCCTGCCGCGAGCGGACGTTGAGATCGCCCTCGCTCAGCTCGAGACGGAGGGAATCGTTCTGAGGGGTCAGTTCGAACCGGATGGGAATCCAGAGGATATCGAATGGTGTGATCGTAGATTGCTCGCCCGCATCCACCGGCGGACGATCAACAAGCTGCGCCGCGAAATACAGTCGGTGAGCGCAGCGGACCTCATTCGATTCTTGTTTCGATGGCAACATGCCTATCCCGGAAGGCAGTTGCGCGGCCAAGAGGGTGTGCTGCACGTCATTCGACAGCTTCAGGGCCTTGAGTTGCCGGCGCCCTCCTGGGAGCGGGATGTACTGCCGGCACGGGTTGAGGGCTACAAACCTTCCGATTTGGAGGACCTATGTCTGTCGGGAATTCTGGCCTGGGGACGGCTCAGGGGTGGAAGGGCCTTCGATCCGGAAAAGCCAGGAGCGGTTCAACGTCCCACACGCTCCGCTTCTCTAGGCTTCGCTCTCAGGGAGGATCTGCCGGTTTGGATGGAAGGGAGCGACACGGATCTCGAGAAGCACCTCAGCCAGCCCGCGCGTGAGGTGCTCGAATATCTAACGGCCTCCGGCGCATCCTTCCAGTCGGATATTGAGCGCGGGACCGGCCTGCTGGGAACTCAAGTTGAGGAAGCGCTATGGGAGTTGGTGGCTCATGGCCTCGTTACCGGGGATGGTTTGGCAGGCCTGCGATCCCTGCTGCTGCCACCGGATCGCAGGCGGCGGGCGAGACGAATGAGGGCCAGAAGGGGCTCGCTTGCAATCGGCCCTCTGGGGCGGTGGTCGGTACTTCAGCGCGGCCAGGAAGCCGCTGGGCAGGAGGCTGAAGAGGCGATGGCGCGCCAATTGCTGCGGCGCTATGGGATCGTCTTCCGCGAGCTGCTGTCGAGAGAGACGCGCATTCCCTCCTGGCGAAGCCTGCTGCGCCTATACCGAGAAATGGAGCTGCGAGGCGAGATCCGCGGCGGGCGCTTTGTCGATGGCTTCGTAGGCGAGCAGTTCGCTCTGCCGGAGGCGGTGGATGAGCTTCGGGCTGTTAGGCGCCACGCTAGCGGGGAAGAGACCGTCATCATTGCGGCATCCGATCCACTCAATCTAGTGGGAATTCTGACTCCGGGAGAACGCGTGTCGCCGCTTTCGCGGCAGATGATCCTCTACGAACGAGGGGTCCCTGTTGAGATCGGAACAATCGGAGCGATCCGACACCGGCTAGCCCCTAAGCCCAGCCGATCGCGGGAGATAAGCTAGCTCTCTCCAGGATTATTCGGCCTGCTTCGTACCTCGGAGTCCATGTAATGATCCCGAGCCCCGAAATCCCAGCCTGGCTTGAAATTACGAGGCAGGGCCCCAAACGCTCCTGGGCCTGCCTCGGCTAAGTTAACAATCCTCCTACGTCACACATATCTGTTTCTGACGGCACCCAATTACCATAGATTCGAATTCGATGACAAAGAAAATTCTAGGAGGTAACACGATGCAAAGTTACTACAGAGGGTATCCGAGGCGAAGACGCTGGAACGGGTCTCGTACCATCGGCTTCAACGGCGGCCGGCGCATGCCGATCGACGTGCACTCAGACGATGAGGCCTACCTGATCACGGCCGCCGTGCCGGGTCTATCGGCCGAGGAGGTGAAGGTTGAGGTGCTCGACGATCTGGTGACGATGAGTGGCGAAATTACCCTTGAGGAGAATGGTGGCAGCCAGAAGATTCTCAGCGAGCTGCGTCACAGCTTCTACCGTCAGGTCCGACTGCCCGAGGCCGTCAACGCGGATGAGATCGAGGCCAAGGTCGAGAAGGGGCTGCTGACGGTGCGTATCCCCAAGGCCGATGAAGCCCGACCCAAGAAGATTGAAGTCAAGGCTGAGTAAGCCTCAATAGCACATAAGGTAAAATGGGCGGCGCTTGCCGCCCATTTTTCTTTTCCCCGATTCGCGCGCGAGCCGAGAATGATTCAAAACGAGGCTCCGATCCTAAACCCTAATTCAGCCGAAGACGGTGAATTGCGCCAGCTTCCCGGCGTCGGTCCTCGATTAGCTAGCCGCATTATCGAGGGCCGGCCCTATCAGAGCCTGGAAGATCTGCGCCAGGTACCTGGCATCGGCGACAGCGTCCTTGAAGCGATTAAGCCCTTCCTGACCTTTGAGCCTGAGGCCCCGGAAGATTCGAAGGAGCGAGCTCCGGAAGAGAAAGAGCCTGCGGAAGCGAAGCCGGTGAAAGCGTCTCCACTGTCTGATCGGGCTGAAGCGAAAGAGGTGAAATATCCCCTCGTTCGGACGGAGCCCAGTTCGCAAAGGACTGGCTTCTGGGCCTTGCTAGCGATGGGTGCTGCCAGCGTCCTGTGCTCCGTCACACTTACGCTGGCCGTGATAGGCGGAATCAACGGTACACTGGACTTCGGCCGACACTCTGCGTTGCAGGACACGCGCAGTGAGTTGCTGCAGATTAGATCCCAATTGGAGGCCATACAAGTCGACCTCGATGCACTGCACGGTCGGGCCGAAGCTCTCGAAGGAATGTCCGGCAGGATGGCTGAGGTAGAAGGCCAGGTAGCGGCGCTGCAACAGCAAATCGGTGAGTCGCTCGAGGCTGTGGATGAAATGCAGGTGGAGCTGACCGCGGCGCTGGAAGAAACTCGTGCCCAAGCGGAGCGTGTCAACCGCTTCCAGTCCTTTTTGGATGGATTGAGTCGGTTGGTCGGCCAGGTCTTTACGGAACCATGAGTTCGACGATGAACGACTCCGACCGCACATTCCTGGGGCGATTATTCGGGATACTGCTTCGGCTGGCTGTAGTGGTTGTACTCGGAGTCGCCCTGGCGGCCGGGGCATACTTCGGAATTCCGCGAGCCTATCGCAGTCTCATAGAGCCTGCGCAGGTCAACACCGCTCGCATTGATGCCATTGAAGCCGAGCTGGATCTTGCGCGCGGCGACACCCGCTCTCTGGGCGACCGCACGGGTGATCAGCTGGCCGAGTTGGAGGCGGCTCTGGCGGAGGGGGGCGAATCATTGGCGACAGCCCAATTGCAGCTCGAGGAGGCGCTGGCAGCCTCGCTGGATCAGAGTCGCGCGATGGAGGTCCTGACGGACCAAATCGGGACCCTAAGGGGTGCACTGGGCGACCTTACGGATCAGGTCGATGCGGCTCTCAGTGAGCTCGGACAGCCCGAAGAAGAACTCCGACAGGAGCTGCTGATCAACCGCGTCATGCTCCATCTGGTACGTGCGAGACTCGGACTGTTAGAAAACAATGCCGGACTGGCAGCCGACGAGGCCGCTCGGGCGCGCGCGCTACTAGTAGAGACGGACCCCGAGGGCGAAATCGAAAATGTTCAAGATGCGATCGCTCGAATCGATCTTGCTCTCGAAACGATGCCAACGACCCCGCTGGTTGCGGGGGGTGATCTGGAGATTGCCTGGAAGCTGCTGGTGCAACCTCATGAGTGAAGAGCGGTTACCGAAGGAGCAGATCGGTTCCGAATCGGATCCCGAAGATGCTGCGGAGCAGCAAATCGGGACCGAGATCTCTGACGGTGAGCGACCCGAACCGGACACTCCGGAAACCAAAGATGAGAGTCGAACGGGCCGCTTTCTCAAGCGGGTGTTCCGATGGGCAGTGCTGTTGCTGATTATCTTCATGCTTGGAGTCGTGGCATTAGAAATCGTGCAGGTGCGCCCGCTGAGAGCGGAGCGAGACAGTCTCGATCAATCGCTGGTCGAAGCAGGTGCAATTCAGCAGGAACAGCAGGCGGAGATCGATCGGCTGGAAGGGGTGGAGGAAGAGAACCAGGTCCTGGCCGCGTCCCTAAATCAGGCCGAGGCCCGCCTGGTCCTTCTGAACGTGCTGGTTGACGTAACCCGGGCACAGCTAGCGCTGGCTCAGGACGATCCAGTCAGAGTTGCTGCCGCACTTCGGGGCACCGGCGAGAAGCTGGGATCCCTTCGCGATCTACTGGGACCGACCGAACTCGACGGATTGCGCGAGCGACTCGTCCTGGTGCTGTCCGAGGTGGATGACGACCCGTTCGCGGCGGAGCGTGACCTGGAGATTCTGGCCAATACGTTGCTAGAAATCGAGCGGGAGCAATCCGAGGAGTAGGCGGACCGCTTCACACACACCCATCGCGGGCTTCCATAAATCGAAGCCCGCTCTGATTCCCAGCAAACGCCCCTGGAGGAATTGAGGCTGAGGATCACCGGTCTGAGATCTAGCCAAATCCCAGGCTAGGGCCGGGGCTCCAAAGTCAATGGAAAATCGACAACTTCACCATCTCGCAACACGGTGAGTGTAACGAGCTCGCCAACATTGGCCTCTGTAACCAGATAAGAGATCAGGTCACTGAAGGTGCTGATGGACTGTCCGTCGATCGCAATGATGAGATCCCCGCCGGCTGAAGTGTCTGGAGATCCGCAGGCGCCTGCGCCTCGAATGCCGGCTCGATCGGCTGGCCCGCCGTTGACCACACAGGTAACGTAAACTCCGATTGCGCGGGAAGGAAGCTCCAGGAATTCCAGCTGCCTGAGATTCAATGAGCCGTCACCCAGGCTGGTGATGCCGAGATAGGGATAGTTGTAGCCTCCGCTCTGGATCAGTGCCGGTACGACCCTTCGCAGGATATTGACTGGGACCGCGAATCCGACGCCGGAGTTCGAGGCGCTCCCGGAAACGGTGAAACTTTCGGTTGAGATGGCGCGATTGACGCCGATTACCTGGCCTTGTAGGTTGAGCAACGGGCCCCCCGAGTTACCTGGATTGATGGCCGCGTCGGTCTGGATCAGGTCCCCCGCACTAAACGAACCGCCTCCAG
This sequence comes from Chloroflexota bacterium, assembly GCA_027298025.1. Lineage (GTDB taxonomy): Bacteria > Chloroflexota > Anaerolineae > Anaerolineales > E44-bin32 > JADFRG01. Next base: position 16,221 of record JAPUGV010000129.1, read on the forward strand.
GCGCCTCGCGTTCGGATTGAAGCACCCGGCCGATGGCCGAGACGACCCCCACCGTCATGGACCCGGACAATCCAAATGGATTTCCGATCGCCACGACGAATTCTCCGACTTGGACCTGGTCGGAATCTCCAAGCGGTATTGGGATCAGCTCCTCCGGCGGCGCATCCACTCTCAACACGGCCAGATCGGAGTCTGGATCGGTTCCGACCAGCGTTGCCCAGGCCTTGAACCCGGAAGGAAAGTCCACTTCGATTGCTTCGGCGCCATCGACGACGTGCTGATTGGTCACGATATGACCCTCGGTATCGATGACGAAGCCCGATCCCTGGCCCAACGGAATGGTGTTTGGATGTGGAGCGGCGAAGGTGTAGATGGTAACCACGCCCGGGTTCACGCGGTTGTAGAGATCTACGAGATTGTCTGGCAGAGAGAAACCGTTCCGCGGAATGTTAGAAACAACGGTTGGCGCTTCCAGAGTCGGCGCCGGCGGGGCAGTAGGCGGTGGCACAGGGGAAGCAGGGGAGGGGAGCACCGTGCAGGCCAGCGACGCGACTCCCAGAACGGAGATGAGTAGAGTTATTCGTTTCATGAGGAGATTTCCATTTACCTTAGGCGCGGGCTTCGGGTCAGGATTCGCGGAGTTTGGCCAGCTGCTCGAAGAGACCACGCTCTTCCTTGCTTAATTCCTTTGGCAAAGAAATTTTGAGCTTAACTAGCAGGTCTCCATGTTGGGTCGGGTTGCGCAGGTTCGGCATGCCACGGCCACGAAGGCGGAACTTGCGGCCCGGCTGACTACCGGCGGGGATCTTCAGCATCACCGGTCCACCCAGTGTGCTCACTTCGATTTCTGCGCCCAGGATGGCGGTGTACAGATCGGTTGCTACTTCCGTTAACAGGTTGTCGCCCTTTCTCTCGATCCCGGGCATGTCCTGCACGCGCACCTTGAGATACAGGTCGCCTGGCTGACCCGTGCTGCGTTCCCCCTGGCCCGAAACACGGACCCGGGTTCCGGTCTTGGAACCCGATGGAATGACCACCTCTAGTTTGCGGCCATTGAGTTTGAACGTGCGACTGGTCCCGCTATAGGCTTCCATCAGCGAGATCGTGATGGGTTGCTCCAGATCCCGTCCCCTCAAACGAGACCGCGCCTGTGGACCCATCCCAAAGACGGAATTGAAGAAATCCGAGAAGCCGCCTCCGCCGAAGAGATCCCCGAAATCACCCACCTCGACTCGAGTCCCCCCCGGAGCACCCGATGACCACTGAGACCAATCAAACCCACCGGGTGCGCTGCCAGCCCGCTCCCAATTCCGGTAGGACGAGCCGAGCTGATTGTACTTGGAGCGCTTTTCGGCATCGCCAAGTACCTCATAGGCTTCGTTGATCTCTTTGAAGTGCTCTTCGGAGTCCGGGTTCTTGTCCGGATGGTATTTGAGCGCGAGTTGCCGATAGGCGCTCTTGATCTCTTTCTCATCTGCGTTGCGGCTCACGCCGAGGATCTCGTAGTAGTCCTTGTATTCCATCCCTACGGATTCTAATAGGGCGCGGAAATGAGAGTCAAGCTTACGCAGGTGGATCTAACGAAACTCTTATTGGGCCCCCGTACTATCGCACGGATGCTCGTCGCCTAAATACGGTGCTATCATATCGAAAGTGAGCCCCGCTCCGGCAACCGAACGTGTGCTTATCGTAGATGAAGATCCCGATGTGCTGGATCTGCTGTCGCGCCAGGTGCTCGTGCCGCTGGGATACGAGGTGGCAACTGCGAACGAAGCCGGTGCCGCGATTCAGCAGGCGGTGTCTTTCTCACCGGATCTGATCGTGGCCAGTCTCATGTTGCCCGGTCTAAGTGGAAAGGATCTGCTGGTCGCGCTGCGATCGCAGGGCTTGGATGTTCCCGTGCTAGTTACGGCGGAGGAGGGCCAGGAGGCGGACGCCATCCAGGCGTTCCGACTGGGCGCTAGAGACTACTTGGTCAAGCCGCTGCGAGAGGCCGAAGTGCTGGCAGCCATTGAGCGTGCCCTGAAAGAAGTCCGCTTGAGCCACCAAACTAAGCAGCTTGCGGCTGAGCTGGCGGAGAGCCATCGCCAACTCGAGCAGCGGGTTCGGGAACTCACCACCATCTACGGGATCGGTAAGGCCGTAACTTCCACCACGAATCAGCGCGATCTATTCGATAAGCTGATGGCGAGCAGCCTCAACGTAACGAACGCGGATATGGGGTGGGTGCTGCTCCTGGACGAAGACAGCGGCCACCTGTACATGCGCGCGCAGCGCGGAATGCCGCAAGCGCTAGCAAACAAACTCCATCAACCGTGGGATGACGGCGTGAGCTCCCTGGTCATGCTCTCCGCAGAGACGCTCAGCATTCACGGCGACGGACTGCGGCAATTCAAACTGGCTCGCTTCGCGAAGGCGGCCCTGATCGTCCCGATCAAAGCGCGCGAGGAAGCCATCGGAGTAATCACCGTCGCCCGAGAAGAGGCCAAGCCGTTTTCGGAGCCAAATCAGCGAATGTTGGAAGCACTCTCCGACTATGCGTCCATTTCACTGATCAACTCGCGACTGTTTCAGGCCCTCACCGGTCGGGCAGAGCAGTTGCAGGAAGTGGTGGATGAGACTCGAAGCGGCATGCAAGATCAAGTGGCATGGGTGAAGCGGGTGCGCGCGGAGCTTAAAGGATTGCAGGAACAGATCCCCGACCTGCTGAAAAGTTCGGAACACCCCTCCCAGCGTAAGCGACTCCAGGTTCTGAGCGGCGATGTCGAAACCATGCTGCAGGAACTGGACGAAATGCCACACCTCCAGACCGCGACCGCTCCCTCTCTAACTGCCTGAGCGCAGCCATCGACGCGGGTACCATATTCGCGCGCCCACGAGCGTGCTAGGATCAAACGGCTGGCCAGCTTCATGCAACCTCCTCGGAAATAAAATATGGGTAAACCCCTGATACTCATCGCGGACGACAGTCCGGACATGCGCCTTTACCTGGAAGAGGCGGTGTTAGGCCCTGCTGGCTATGAGGTGAAAACCGTCGGCGATGGGATGTCGGCACTTACGCTGGCGAGGGAGATTGACCCGGATGTCGTGATCACCGACTATCAGATGCCGAATCTGACCGGCCTCGAATTGGTCCGTCGCATCTGCTCAGATCTACCCCATCCCCCCGTCATCATGATGACCAGTGCGCCCAGCGAGATGCTGGCGGTGGAGGCCATGCGGGCCGGCGCTTTTGATTTCCTCTCCAAGCCTTTTGAAGCGGAGCTCATGCTCGCGGCAGTGGGCAGGGCGCTCTCCCAGCGCAGGCGATGGATGGAGATCATCGAGGCCCACACGAATGCCAGCGAGACGGCCGAGACACTGAAACGCAGACTGGAGGAATTCGAAACCCTGGCGCTGATTGGTCGCACCGTTACGGCTACGTTGGACCACAACGAGGTGCTGACGGCAGTAGTGGATGAGGCGGTGCGGTTGACCGGAGCAGAAGAAGGCAGCCTGTTGCTTATCGATGAGGCCACGGGCGAGCTCTATATGCGGGCCTCGAAGAACTTCGATGAGGTCTTCGCCCGCACGTTTCGGCTGCAAGTCGAAGACTCGCTGGCGGGCCAGGCCATCGAGTCGGGTGAGCCTGTGCTGCTGGATGAGCAGACGCCCCAGAAGATCAAGACCTCCTACTTGGTTCATTCCCTGATTTACGTGCCGCTGAATGCACGCGGCCGAACGATCGGTGTTTTGGGGGTTGACAATCGCAAGGCGGGGCGCACGTTGACCCACGCAGACGTAACGATCATGACTGCCATGGCAGATTATGCGGCCATCGCAATCGAAAACGCGCGCCTGTTCAACAGCTCGGAAGCGGAGCGTCGAAAGCTGGAAACGATATTGGCACGCGTCGAAAATGGCGTGATTGTCGTCGACCCCGAGAACCGACTACTCATCATGAATCGGACCGCGCGTGAAGCCTTTGGAGTGAACGGAAATTGGAACGGCTGTCCGGTCAACGAGATCATCGAGGATCCAAGGGTACTGGCCTTGTTGCGTGCCTCGGGCGGAGTTTCGAAAAGAGAGGAAATAGAACTCGAGGACGGCAGAGTGTTCAACGCCCAACGTACCCCCATCGAAGGCATCGGGCAAGCGATCGTGATGCAAGATATCACGCACCTCAAGGAATTGGATCGCATCAAGTCGGAATTCGTCACAACGGTTTCGCACGACTTGCGCTCTCCCCTGACGGCCATACTCGGCTATGTCGAACTGATAGAACGTTCCGGCGGGTTGAGTAAGCAGCAGGAGGAGTTCATTCATCGCGTCCAACTCAGCGTGAGTCAGATCACGGACCTGGTGAGCAATCTGCTGGATTTAGGGCGAATCGAGGCGGGCCTGGACGAGGCCAAGGAGAACACGCCCGTCATGGTGCTGGCGCGCTATGCGCTTGAAAGCATGCGAAGTACTGCAGAAAGTAAGGGTCTGAGCCTGGAGTCGGATCTTCCGGAAGAGTTACCGATGGTCCTGGGAGCTCCCATCCGGCTGAGACAAATGATCGGCAACCTGCTCGACAATGCGATCAAATACACTCCACCCGGAGGTTTGGTACAGATCGAAGGCGAGGGGGAGGGCGACCAGGTGATCCTGCGCGTGAGAGATTCGGGCCCCGGAATACCGACTGCCGATCAGCCGTACCTGTTTGATAAGTTCTTCCGGGCAAGCAACGCCCCCGAGGATCTACCCGGAACGGGACTTGGCCTCTCGATCGTCAAGTCTATCGTGGACAACCACGACGGTCGAATTTGGGTTGAGTCCGCTTTAGGTGAGGGAACGACCTTTACGGTCGTGCTGCCCATCGCCGAATCCCTAGAGTAAAGCAGCGGAATAAGTATTGCCTCCACCGGTGTGGTGAGGGGATTTCCCGGTGGAGGCGTTTGCCAAAGGAGGGCTGAGCGTTTGTGCTCTGTCTCCGAACCTATAATAACGCCCGGGGAGGAGGTCCTGCATTAATGAATGTCAGGGCAGGGTGTGACAATCATCACCTGTACCTCTATCTCTGGATGGGGATTGAGGCCTTATGTCCGGTGACCTGAGACGACGCCTTGAGCGGCTTGAGCGTGGACGACCACGCCCGCGGGCTCGAACTCGCCGCCGCGCCGGGGCTCAGGACCTGCCGCCCGGCGAGGAAGTTGAAACGGCGGAAGGTCTCGCCTACCGCATTGACACCCGCTACTCGGCCGACTATCGGCATGGACGAAGCTCGCTACAGGATGTGCTGTCCTATGCGCCAGGCCTGGCAGCGGAGGTGGCCAACGATGCGGGGCTCGAGCGTTCGAAGATCCAGCGCTGGGGCTTCGTCGATATCGAGACGACCGGTCTCTCAGGAGGGGCGGGTACCCTGGGTTTCCTCATCGGCCTAGGCTCTTTCCAGAAGGGAGGGTTTACGCTGCGGCAGTACTTCCTGCGCGATCCAGAAGAGGAGGCGGCCGCGCTGCAGCTATTGCGTGCCGATCTTGAGGGCGTGGAGGGGATAGTGACCTTCAACGGGCGGACGTTCGACCTACCCATACTTGAATCGCGTTATACCATCGCACTGCGGGATCGTTGGAAGCTCTCCGCTCGGCCGCATCTCGATCTGCTGTATCCCTCGCGCCGACTATGGAGCAAGACCCTGGTCAACTGCCGGCTCAGCACGCTGGAGCGGCATGTGCTCCAAGTTGAACGAACCGAAGAAGACGTGCCAGGCGAGCTGATTCCGGGAATGTACCTGGACTATCTCCGGACGGGGGATGCCTCCGACATGGCGCGCGTGATCTACCACAACGCGATCGACATCCTATCTCTGGTCGGGCTTTCATCGGTTGTCCTGAACCGCCACCGCTTACCGGATCCAACGGGGCTTTCGGAAGGAGAGGCTTTGGCTGTGGCCCGCTGGCACGAGGCGGCGGGGCGGATTCCGGAATCAGAAGCGGCCTACCGAGCGGCCGTGAGCGGAGCTCCAAATGGCGCGCTCCATGCCGAGGCGCTCAAACACCTGACTGCGCTGCTGAAGCGTCAGAACCGGAGGCCGGAGGCGCTACCGGCCTGGGCCGAGTGGCACCGTACGGCGCCGGACGACCCGTTCCCTTGCATCGAACTAGCGATGTACTACGAGTGGGAGGCCAGGTCCCTGGCCGAGGCTTTGAAGTGGGCCGAAGTAGCGCTAAATGTCGTGGAGGCCTGGCCGAAAGGGTGGAGGCGAGAACAGCGCATTGCCGAGATTGAGCATCGCATCCATCGGCTGCAACGAAAGCTTGCGAGTTAGCCCGAAGGGACCTCCGTCTCCTGCCGCACCGTATGGTATAGGTGCTCGGCCTTGAGTTCGTGCAGCGTGTAGCACGGGGCTCCCAGTCTTTCTGCCACGGAACTGGCCAGCCCCTGATCGAATGCAGCGTGCTCCATGTTGATCACCACCGCGCGGATCTCGTTCTTGCGAAGCCGGTCCGCCACAAGCATGGCTTCCTCTTGAGGCGGCAAATCCCCCATGGAGACATTTCCGGCCCCATCGGTCAGCAACACCATCAACGGCAGGACCTCCGGATGACTCAGCTTCTCCTTGGAGAATGTTTCAAGAGCCAGGGTCAGTCCGGCGGACAGTGGAGTCTTCCCACCCACCGGGATGTCCGCCAGGGCGTGCTGTGCCAGATGGATTGAGTTCGTAGGCGGCAGCACCGTCAGCGCACGATCTTTCTGGAATACGACCAGTCCCACGCGATCCCGACGCTGGTAGGCATCGTTGAGCAGCGAAAGAATAGCGCCCTTGGTGGCCGACATGCGCTCGGCGACTGCCATGGACCACGAGGCATCGACCACAAAGAGGATCAGGTTAGAGGCCTTCCGAATGCGTACCTTGCGGAACAGATCGGAGGGCCGGATGGCAAAGGCCACGCGCTTTTTCGTTCGATGCTTCTGATGAGGGGCAGCGGCGCGTATGGTGGCGTCGAATGCGATATCGGAGGTGATGTCCTCTGCCGGCCGCGCGGCAATGTATCGGCCGCGCTTTCGATCCGACCGCGTGAGCGTTCTGCGGCCACTTTGCTTGCGGGTCATGCGGTCTATGGGATTTTGCAAGCGCCGGGGGATAAACGCGGCGCCGACCTTCACATCGTTTCCGCCCTCCCACCAACGGGCACTGAGAGAGTCGACGACGGTTTGTTCGGCGGGATTGGCCTGGCCGAGCTCCTTGCTATCTTGCTCGGGTTCCTGGGCTACGCCCCGGCGCTGACTTTTTTTCGGTTCGGATCCTGCTCTTCCAGTGGTTCGGGCTCCGACTCGGGCGAACCGGCGGCCTGGTTCTGGATCTGCTCGATCCGATCCTCCAGATCGGTGAGCTTAATCTCGGCCTGCTGGAACGGACCGCGCCTCAGCCGATGAGGAAGTGCCAGCTCGGCCGCGCGGGCGATATCGGTTTCATCGATCGCCCGTCGGCCCTCATATGCCGCATGAGCCTTGGCGGCTTTCAAGATCACCAGGTCCGCTCGATGTCCGTCGACGTGTAGTGAGGAGGTGAGAGCCGCGATGGCGTGTAGGTTCACTGCTTCGTAGCTCACTTTGTCGACCCATTCCCGCGCAGATTCGATGCGTTGGGAGAGCTTCAGTTCACTCTCGATCCACTCTTCGCGGAAGCCCACCGGGTCTTCCTCAAAGGCCAAATTGCGCTTCATGATGGCCACCCGATCCCCCGGGTCTGAAAGCCCTCGAATATCGACAGAAAGTGCAAAGCGATCGAGCAGTTGCGGCCTCAGATCCCCTTCTTCCGGATTCATGGTACCGACCAGGATGTATCGGGACGGATGACTGAAGGAAATCCCCTCTCGTTCGACGATATTCATGCCCAGGGCAGCTGAGTCCAACAATAGATCCACGACATGATCGTCCAGCAGATTGACTTCATCGATGTAGAGTAAGCCGCGGTTGGCAGAAGCGAGCACACCGGGATCGAAGTGCCGCTCACCTTCCTTGATAGCACGCTCGATATCCAGGGTGCCGACCACCCGGTCTTCGGTGGCAGAAACCGGCAGATCGACAAATGAGGTGCGGAAGACCTCCGTGAGCAGCTCTTCGCCAGAAGCGGCTCGCTCGCGGCACTCCGTGCACCAGGTCGTCGGCTGCTCCGGATTGCATCTGAACCGACAATCGGCAACCACCCTGACCGCGGGAAGCAATGCGGCCAGCGCCCGTGCAGCCGTTGATTTGGCAGTACCCCGTTCGCCGCGGATCAAGACCCCGCCAATACGCGGATTGACGGCATTCAATACAAGCGCACGTAGCATGCGCTCCTGACCGACGATTGCAGTAAATGGATATACGGAAGCCATAGCTAGGTTCCTGGGCCTCAAACTCGGCCGCGGCGGGGCCGCGCGGCATTATACCGCACGAGATTTGGCGATAGGTTGTCAACCCCTATCAACGCCTTTATAATCCGTGAGCTGATCCGCCGGGGCAAATCCCGTCCATGGTAGACGAGGAGAAGGAGAGCGCAGCGGGTGATGCAGAGGGTCAAGACGAAGAAGAACTTCACCCGATGGCCGCGCTCCTTGAGTCTGAAGATTATGAGCTGAATACGCCCAGGCGGGGCGAGATTCGCGTTGGCACTATTGTGCGCGCCACAGAAGCCGATGTCTTGGTAGACATCGGTGCAAAATCCGAAGGAGTAATCTCCACCCGAGAGCTTGAGCAACTCCCCGAAGATCAGCGTGCAACCCTAGACGTCGGAAAAGAAATCAATGTTTACGTGATACGCCCAGGCGGCCGCAACGGCGCGCCTGAGCTTTCCCTGGTGCGTGCCGAAGAAGAGCAGGACTGGCAGAAGGCGGAGCAACTGCTTGAGTCGAAGGAAATCTTTGAGGGCGAGGTCACTGGCTACAACAAGGGGGGTCTCATCGTCAAGATGGGTCAACTTAGAGGATTTGTTCCAGCCTCGCAGGTCAGCCTGTCCCGGCGGCGGCGCGCGGACGGCGAGACGCCGGAAGACCGCTGGGGAAAGATGGTTGGGGAGCATCTGGTGGCCAAGGTCATCGAAGTTGACCGGCAACGCAATCGTTTGATCTTATCGGAGCGCTCGGCTGCGCGCGAAGCCCGCGAGGCGCTCAAGGAACGCCTCATATCCGAGTTGGCGCTTGGGGAAGTACGCACCGGGCATGTGATCAGCTTGGCCGACTTCGGAGCCTTTGTCGACATTGGTGGAGCGGATGGGTTGGTGCACATCTCGGAGATCTCGTGGAAGCGAGTGAGCAATCCTCGCGAGGTACTCAGCGTTGGGCAAGAAGTGAAGGTCAAGGTGCTCGGGGTAGACGCGGAGCGCAATCGCATCAGTTTGTCTATCCGGGAGCTCGAGGAAAATCCGTGGGAGATGATCCTGGATCGATACGATGAGGGCCAGCTGGTGGAAGGCACGATCACTAAGCTCACAAAGTTCGGGGCGTTCGCCAAGCTGACGGGCCTGGAGGATTATGGCATCGAGGGGCTCGTGCATATCTCGGAGCTCTCCGATCGACATATCGCTCACCCAAGCGAGGTAGTTGAGGAAGGGCAAGTGCTGACCTTGCGAGTAATTCGTGTGGACGCCATCCGGCACCGAATTGGATTGAGCCTGAAGCGGGTGGAGTCTTCCGACTACGCTGATATGGATTGGGAAGCTGCGGTCCAGGAGACAGGCGACGTGTTAGAGGCAGAACCTGTGGCAGACTTCGATGCGGAGTTGGAGGCGGAAGAAGCCCTCGCAGGTGGGGTGGAGGATCTAGAACTCGCCGAGGGACCCGAAGCTGGGACCGACGAGCCGGGAGCCGAATCCATTATCGAAATCCTGACTGAGAGTGAAGGTGACGAGGATCTTGAGCCAGCCCTCGCAGAAAATGAAGGGGCAGAAGCTGGCGAGCTAGATCGTGGGCTGCAGGAGCACACCGAAATGCTAGAGGAGACGGGAGCGAATTCCGCCGAGCCGGAAGGGGCCGAAACCCCTTCATAGGACGTTAATCCTGCCTCGGAGTCCCGGAGGGGACTCTTTGGTAAAATCGAGAAGCCGAAAGTACCTCACGGGAGAATAGTTCGTGGCCGACAAGATGGAACGCTTCACACAAAGGGCCAGAAGGGTGCTCAGCCTGGCGCACGAGGAGGCTGAGCGCTTGCATCATAACTATATCGGCACCGAACATCTGCTGCTCGGATTGATCCGAGAAGAAGGTGGGATCGCCGGGCGTGTGTTGCGCGACCTCGGGTTGGATCCGGCCAGGGTCAAGGAGATGGTCGAACGCCTGACCGGCGTAGGGCGAAACCCGAGCAGTCGCATCGAGCTGGCACCTGGAACCGAACAGGTGCTCCAAATGGGTATCGAGGAAGCCCGGCGCATGGGGCATCACTACATCGGTACCGAACACCTGCTGCTCGGAATGGTCCGACAGGGCGAAGGCGTGGGGATGGACGTGCTCCGCAGGCTCGGGATTACTCCAGAGCAAATCCGCCGCCAGACGCGACGAGCGCTTCAAGAGACTCCTACCCGGCACGCCGGTCGGTCTTCCAGTCGAGAGCGCAAAGAAAAGCGGGTCAAGACGCCCATGATCGATCAACTCGCGTCTGACCTCACTGGAATGGCGGAGGAAAACAAGCTGGATCCGGTTATCGGCCGTCAAATGGAGATCGAGCGGGTCATCCAGATCCTGGCTAGGCGCACTAAGAACAACCCCGCATTGATCGGTGACCCGGGCGTAGGAAAGACGGCCATCGCGGAAGGGCTCGCTCAGCGCATTGTGGACGGCGAGACCCCTGAGCCGCTACTGGGTAAACGAGTGCTTCAGCTGGACGTGGGCTCGCTCGTTGCGGGCACCATGTATCGCGGCCAATTCGAGGAGCGACTCAAACGGGTCATCGACGAGCTGAAATCATCCGGCGCCATACTGTTTATCGACGAAGTCCACATGTTGGTCGGCGCCGGCTCCGCGGGCTCCTCCGTGGATGCTGCAAACATATTGAAGCCGGCGCTTGCGCGGGGTGAGCTGCAGGTCATTGGCGCCACGACGCAGGACGATTACCGCAAGTACATTGAGAGCGATTCCGCTCTTGAGCGTCGCTTCCAGCCAGTTTACGTCGACGAGCCGACTATCGAAGAGACGATCGAGATCCTGCATGGAATTCGGGCGCGATATGAAGACCATCACAAGCTCGTCATCACAGATGAAGCGCTGGAAGCCGCAACCCTCCTTTCTTCCAGATACGTGACGGATCGCTTCCTGCCGGATAAGGCCATCGACCTCATCGACGAATCCGCTTCCAGAGTGCGGATGTATAAAAGTCCCGTCGCGCGCTCCTTGCGAGAGACGGTGGAGAAATTGAGAGACACTCGCCAAGCTCATGTATCGGCCATGGAAGAGGATCGCTACGACGATGCTCAGGAGCTGGTGGAGCAGGAAAGCGAGCTGGAAGAGAAGCTGGCTCAGCTACGCCTGGGGTGGGAGCGCAGCGAGGATAGCCCTAAGGTAACCGCAGAAGATATCGCTGAAGTCTTGTCGATGTGGACCGGCGTGCCGGTCACGCAGATTGCCCAGGAAGAGTCGGAACGCTTGCTCCAAATGGAAGATGCACTCCACGAGCGGATCGTTGGACAGGACGAGGCCATTGAGGCCATAGCCAAGGCAGTCCGAAGGGCTCGCGCGGGGCTGAAGGATCCCAAGCGGCCGGTCGGCTCCTTCGTGTTTCTCGGCCCGACCGGAGTGGGAAAGACGGAACTCACCAAGGCGCTGGCTGACTTCATGTTCGGCAGCGATGAAGCGCTTATTCAGATCGACATGTCGGAGTTTATGGAGCGCCACTCGGTCAGCCGCTTGGTAGGTGCGCCTCCGGGCTACGTGGGGTATGACGATGCGGGACAGCTGACGGAGGCCATCCGAAGGCGACCGTATTCCATCGTTGTTTTCGACGAGATCGAAAAGGCACACAACGAAGTCCACAATATGCTTCTTCAAATCATGGAAGAGGGTCGGCTGACCGATGCCCGCGGGCGCAAGGTCGACTTTCGACATGCATTGATTGTGATGACTTCAAATTTGGGTGCCGATCTGATCATCAATCAATCCCGGCTGGGTTTCTCTACCCAGCTCAACGGGGAGCTAGAGGAGCGGCTGGCATACGATGAAATGCATCGCCGCTTGACTGAAGCGCTGAAGAAGGAATTTCGTCCCGAATTCATCAATCGGGTCGACTCGGTGATTGTTTTCCATGCGCTTAGCAGGGAGCAGATCAAGGCCATCGTGGACCTGGAGTTGGCCAAAGTAGCTCTGCGGCTTGAAGACCACAGCTTGAAGCTGCGCTCCACGGATGAGGCGCGCGAGCTGCTGGCTAAATTAGGTTACGATCCCGAGATGGGAGCCCGGCCGCTCAAAAGGGTGATCCAGGCCAAGGTGGAAGATGCGTTGTCCGATGCGATGCTCAGCGGCGAATTTGAGGACGGTGACATCGTGCTGATTGACGCAGCCGACGACGAATTATTTCTTACGCACGGGACCCCAGAGCAAGAAGAGGCTGTGGCCGCCGGCTGAGCTTCGGCTGGATCCAATCGGATGGGGGCTGTCCAAATGGGCAGCCCTTTTTGGTTTAAGTTTGCTCGGCTTGAAACTGGCCTTCCGCACTTTCCGATTGCCTGAGTTCGATCACTCGGAGCTCGCTCCGGACATTTTCATGGCGGTCTGAAGTAAATCGATGGCCTCGCGTTCGATCGCGGAAATTTCCATCACATGTGCCGAGAGCACCTCCCGCATCGCCGCGACTTCCTCATCTGACATCGGAAATTCATCCGAGGCAATCGAGTGGATCTCCAAGAGTCGAGTGTTGATTCGCTTGATCTCGGCCAACGCGTTGCCGCCACCGTCGAGAAAGAGATCGCGCCTGGATATGGACAACTCCTTGGCCTCCTTGAGAAGGGGGACTTCATCGGGAAGCAACGCCTCGGACAGTTCGCGCCAGGACTTGCTGCTCACCCGGAATTGCTCGCCGGCTTCCCTAAGTTTGGGCCTGCCCAGGATCAGGGCGGCCTCGTCCAGGAAATCAGCGTACAGGTTTCGATCGTCCACCTGATTGGAGGGGAAAGTACGGGCCCACCCGAACGCGCCTGGCTGAAATCCGAATCCCGCCAGTGCTGCATACATTCTGCTCCCCGGCGCGAGGTTCCGCTCCCAACTCTGCTTGTTGCGGGTGTTTGTTAGCATCTTAGCCCACTTCTCATAGGCCGCGAAACCAAAGTTATCCCGCCCTCCCTTGGGAGGCGCTTCGTCATAGAGCGCAATACATTGCCAAATGCCCTTCTGGATGGCGCCAGGCAGCTTATTCAAATCGGGTGCGCCAAGCGCCAACACGCGAAACTTGTGCTTTTTCACCCGCGCTCTGGCGGATGCCAATTCATCTGTCGTTACGGAGAGCGAGCGGCTCGAGCGGTCCGCAACATTGACTGCTCCGTTCTCGTAGCCATAGACGACGACGGGCATTATGGCCCACATCTGCTCGTCCTGAGCAAGGGCGTTGTAGGGCAGGCTAAATCCGTCCGCCCAAACCATGGCGGGGCGACCGCCCTCCAGTATGTCGATCAGGTTTCGCTCGCCTTTGCCGGGGTCGGTGGTATGGAACAGATCCTGCGGAATCGCGAGTCGTTCCAGCATCGTGTCCAGCGGGTCGAATGTGTTTCGGGAAAGCAGGGATACAAATGGGTCGGTATCCTTGTAATCGAAGACGAAATAGCCGAACGCGGCACCCCCGCTGATCCCCATGAGCATCGCCTCCGAGATGGCGTGCCCAGTTTCGGGGATCTCGACGCCCTGATAGGCCAAAACGTTGTGGACCGAACCCGTCTCCCAGTGCCGCCCGTTGAATTGAGTGTATATAGGTAGGATTGGCATACTGACGTTCCACCCGAGTAGCGGATTCTGCGATTCTAAAGGAATTGCGGATCGAGTAGAAAACATAGAGACGTAGTCTCGACTTTTAAAGTGCCAACTCCCGATCAGGCCAACCCGCGTGATTCCTTTAAGGCGTGTATCGCATCCGCGGCGCGCTGGACGCCTCCCGCCTCCTCGAACGAGCGGCGAATCTGCCCGAGCCCAAAAGTTGTGGAAGATTTGGTTAGGAGCGACTCCACCGCTTGGCGCAACTTTACGGATGTCAGCCGACTCGAATCCAAGTAGAGTCCCGCGTTCAACTGCTCTACTCGAGCGGCATTGATGGCTTGCTCGATGGTATTCGGAACCACAATCATCGGCACTCCGTACATGACCGACTCGCTGATGCTGTTCATACCCCCATGCGTGATGAAGACGTCGGATTGCTCCAACACCGAAAGCTGTGGGACATACTGTTCGATCCTGAAATTCGTGGGGGTGGCCCCTAACGCCTCCGGATCGATCGCCCTGCCTACCGACAGGATTACTAGATACTCGGTTTCCGCGAACGCCTTAATGCAGGCTCGAAAGAAATCCAGATTGGCTTGGTAGACGGTTCCAACAGCGATGTAGATCAGCCTTTGCCCCGCCCGCTTTTGAATCGTCATGGGAGCTTCCTGGCGCGCCAATTCGATCTGGGGGCCCACGTACAGGTAGGAATCGTCAAAATGCTTCTCATACGGTTGGAAGTGGCGCGAGGAGTACACAATGTTGAGCTCCGCGGAGCTCGACAATACGTTGAGGGCCTTTGGGTCTCGTAGCCTGTAATCTTTCACGATCTTCGCGGTCTGGCGTTGAAGGCGACGCCAGTAACCATAACCCGGTCGTATGCTTCGCATCCCTTTGCGCAGGACCCGCCAATCACTGAGTACCGTTCTCCAGTAGAAGGGCAGATGAGGAAAACTCGCAACAGCCGGAATGCGCATTTGACGGCTTGCGATCTTGCCCCAGGGGGCGCTCATGTCGAACATCAGGTAGTCGGGCCTTTCTTCCGCGATCGACGACAGCACATCCGGCAGGAGAGCATAGGTCGCCTCCGCCACTTGGTACCCTAGATGAACGACATGGGCGACTTTGCGGGTCTGCTCGAAGGAGTAGGAGCTGCTGTAGGCACGAAAGTGCGCCCCCGTCACTTGAATGCGGGCTTCGAAAGTGGCTGTGGAGAAGTAGGTCACCTCATCCCCGCGCACGACTAGCTCCCGGATTAGCGGCAGGGTCGGGTTCACATGTCCGTGAAAAGGGATGTTGTAAAACCAGACGCTGGCCATCTGGGTGGATAGTAACCTGCGACCCGAAGGCCGGGCAAGGGAAGTGTAGTGTTGTAGCTTCCCGGTTAGATATAATCCAGTTCCCCCTGCGAGACGAGCATGGCAAAGACCCGGACTCAATACGTCTGTCAACAATGTGGTCGCACAGCTGCCAAGCCGCTTGGCCGCTGCCCGCAATGCGGAGAGTGGAACAGTATGGTAGAGGAGCTGCTCAACTCGGGCCGAACTTCCGTTACTCCCGCTTCCGGACTAGGTCCAAAAAGGTTGACGGAGATTGACGTCAGCGCCGAGGAAAGGCTCCCAATGGATAACTCTGAGTTTGCGCGCGTGTTAGGAGGGGGCGTAGTCCCTGGATCACTGGTGCTGATCGGCGGCGACCCCGGGATCGGAAAATCCACGCTGTTGCTGCAGGTGAGCGCCGATGTGGCAGCGGGTGGACCGGTCCTCTATGTCTCTGGAGAAGAGTCGGTGGCGCAGATTAAATCCCGCGCGCTGCGAGTCTCCAATGGCGCCCCACCGCCGGAAAATCTATACCTGGCGACGGAGACCGATGTGGATCGCGTCATCGGACAGATTGAGTCTGTGGAGCCAAGATTGGCCATCATCGATTCGATCCAGACTCTTCATTCTGCGGACATTGGTTCAGCTGCGGGCTCGATCTCTCAGGTGCGCGAATGTGCCTCCCGCCTGCAAGCGGTCGCTAAATCCTCGGGTGTGGCCATATTTCTCGTTGGCCACGTCACAAAGGACGGAGCAATTGCCGGACCGCGAGTGCTGGAGCATCTGGTCGACACCGTACTTTACCTGGAAGGGGATCCCTATCACTCCTATCGACTGCTTCGATCGGTAAAGAATCGCTACGGAGCCACGACCGAGGTAGGTGTGTTTAAAATGGGGACGTCCGGGATGGTGGAGGTGGCCAATCCGTCGGAAGCATTTTTGGCGGAGAGGCGAACGGATGCTCCCGGCTCGGCCATCGCGGTAACGATGGAGGGCTCCCGACCGCTGCTTGTGGAAGTGCAAGGCCTCACAAGCCCCACCACCTTCGGGCATCCTCGGCGAACAGCCAACGGGGTAGATACCAACCGGCTGCTAATTATTACCGCGGTACTCACGCGTCGGGTCGGTATTCAGTTGTCGGATCAAGATATCTTCGTGAATGTCGTGGGAGGGTTGCAGGTCAAAGAGCCAGCGGCTGATTTAGCGTTGGCGACCGCCATCGCCTCGTCGGCTCGCGACCGAGCGCTCCCACCTGATCTGGCACTGATCGGTGAGATCGGACTTTCGGGAGAACTCAGACGAGTGCCCCACCTCGAGCCCCGGCTCCGCGAAGCGGTCAAGCTTGGATTCTCTTCGGTTGTGCTGCCCAAAGGCGCGGATCTAGGATTGGACCTGCCATCGGAACTGGAAGGTCATGAGGTGACGAGCCTCTCCGAGGCGCTCGAATTCGCTCTCCGGACCTGATTAACTAGTGGGCGCGGGCGTCCGATCTGACGACTTTGAAGAATCGGCCATTTTGGCGCCTAGGGATGCTCCAGATTGGGATTTCATCCCGAGCTCTTCGCCTGATGGACGCGGCAAATAAGTCTTAAGGTTCGGACGAATTCTCCGCCGGGCTGATTGCAGTCCGAACATCTAGGCCAGAGCCTTCGGAACAACTCGCCATATTGGGCCTGCGGGCCGCGGCCCGGCCAGCCCCGGTAAGTTAATCCCTCCGGTTTTCCTTAAGATTGCAAGTTCTTAAAGATTCGAATCTTTTTAGGTTGGAGTGGTCTCCGAGCATTGATCGCTCCATACCCTTCTGCTAGAATGCGAACCGCGAGCCAGGGGGACGAATTTGGTCGCGCGGGACAGATCCTCTTCAAGGACGAGAGCCCGGCAGCAAGTTAGAAGAAAACCAAATTTCCACGGAGGTTGGGATGCAGGCGGAACAACTCTGGCAGGCGGCCTTAGGCCAGCTGCAAGTTGAGATGCCACGCGCTAAATTCGAAACTTGGATTCGCGACGCCGAGCTCTTGAGCTATGAGGACGGTGAGTTTGTTGTCGGCGTAAAGACCGCATTTGCCCGCGACTGGCTGAACGATCGAATGCGACCGACGATCAAGCAGGTTCTTGGCGGCATCGCAGGCCGAACGGTCGATGTGCGGTTCGTTGTTTGGCAGCCTCAAGCGTCGAGCGCGCCCTCACATGCGGTGGGCGAGTTACAGAGCCGGGTCACAGAGCCTGCACCCACACTCACTCACCTGAATCCAAAATTCACATTTGATACGTTCGTGGTGGGAAAGAGCAACCGGCTGGCGCATGCCGCGGCTCTTGCAGTAACAGAACACCCCGCCGGCCCGTACAATCCGCTCTTTCTATATGGGGGAGTGGGCCTTGGAAAGACCCACTTGCTACACGCCATTACAAGGGCCAGCCTCGCCGCGGGACGCAAGGCGGTGTATGTTTCGTCGGAAGAATTCACAAATGACCTGATTGATGCCATCCGCACCCACAACACGTCCGAATTTCGGGAGCGATATCGTCAAGCAGATATCTTACTGGTCGATGATGTGCAGTTCATCGCAGGCAAGGAGGCGACCCAGGAAGAGTTCTTCCACACATTCAATGCCCTGCACGCGCAGGAGCGTCAGGTCGTTCTATCCTCAGACCGACCCCCCAAAGCCTTCGTAACGCTAGAAGAGCGCCTCCGATCCCGATTCGAGTGGGGGCTGGCGGCGGACATACAAGCTCCGGATCTGGAAACCAAAGTCGCAATCCTGCGCGCAAAGGTGGAGCGAGAGGGACGGCGCGTATCGCAGGAACACCTTGAATTAATTGCCCGGCGCGCGCAGCGGAACATCCGTGAATTAGAGGGCGCCCTGACCCGCGCGCTCGCTTATTCGGACCTGACAGGAACTTCACTGGATGAGGAGACGATCGAAGCTGCCCTGTCCGATTTGGCGCCTCGCACAGCAAGTCTGACACCCGATCGCATAATCTCGGCTGTTGCTCAGCAGTATCAAATACCGGAAGAGGATCTGCTTGGGCGCCGGCGAACTCGGCAGATTGCCTTGCCCCGCCAGGTGGCCATGTACCTCATCCGGGAGGAAACCGACACATCGCTACCCAAGATCGGTCAGGCGTTAGGGGGTAGGGATCATACGACCGTCATGTATGGCCATGATCGAATATCGGATCTCATTGAACGCGACGACGGACTCCGGCGACAGGTGCATGCAATTCGCGATCTACTGTATGGCTAGGATCTGAGCCTACGTATGCGCATCTCCAAGAAAAATGGCCGCCCCAGGGCGGCCATTTTGGATCCTGAGGCAAGGTTGGTCTAATCGCCAACAACCTTCTGGATCGTGGCCTGCAACTGATTGATTGAGAACGGCTTAGCTACGAAGGCATCCGCGCCCGCCTGTGCCGCGGCAGCACGCTCGCGGGCAAGAACCAGCGCGCTGACGACGATGGTAGGGATCTTGGAGAGCGGAGGTGAGGCGCGCAGTTGCCGGATAAAGGTGATGCCATCCACTTCGGGCATCATCAAGTCGGTGAGTATGAGATCCGGGGGTTCATCCTGCAGCAAGGTCAGGGCCTCTTCGACGCTGTAGGCCAGGCGCACTTCATAGCCGTTGCGAACCAGCAGCTCCCGAATTATGGTGCAGTAGGAGGCGTCATCGTCCACAACCAGGACGCGAGGGAGGGGGGAATTCATCTTCAGTGGGTTAGCGTCCATGGCTTGCGGCTTGCAAGCTTCATGCCGCTGATACAATTGGCCGGCGAGCGAGTCTACACGGCGAAGCGGATTTCGCGCCAGCAGGAGGATCGAAGGATTCGCCGAATTTCGCAATTTTTGATGAACACTCGGGAGAGGGCGACGTGACCGAAGGGTCCGACCTAGAAGGATTGACATTACTCGGCAGCGAAGCGCAACCGAGCAAGCAGCTGGAAACCTTCCCAAACCATCATCCCGGGCGCCGATATGTGGTGCGCCTGGAATCCGATGAATTCACCTGTGTCTGCCCCGCAACCGACCAGCCAGACTTCGCCACGATCACTGTCGAGTACATCCCTAGCGAAAAGATCCTGGAATCCAAATCGTTCAAGCTATATCTGTGGTCGTACCGCAACGAGGGTGTATTTCATGAACACGTCACGAACACCATCCTCGATGACCTGGTGGAGGCGCTCGAACCCCATTGGTGTTGGGTGCGGGGCGCCTTCAATGTGCGAGGCGGGATCGGGATTACGGTAGAAGCGGAGCACGGCAGCCGAGGCGAATCCTCGCTGCCGCGTGGTGAGCCGCTGGATATGCGCTCGGGGTCCGATACACGCCCTCAACCCGCCGCGAAATCCCCATCCGTGTCCGATGCGCCCGCCGAACCAAATTCCGACTAGATGGGCCGCTGGTATCCGGCGGTCGTCGCACTACTTGTCACTTCCCTGGTGGTCTCCAATATCATCGCCGTCCGGCTGATCGCGATTCGCCTTTCCGACTCAATCGAGCTTACGCTTCCGGCCGCCATCGTGCTCTTCCCCATCGCCTATATCGTGGGGGATGTGTTGACGGAAGTGTATGGGTACGCAGCGGCGCGTCGGGCGGTAAGGATCGCGGTGGGCGGGCACATTGTGGCCGGGTTAGCGATCCACATCGCCGGGGGGGTCCCGGGGGCGGCG
>JAPUGV010000013.1 GCA_027298025.1 Chloroflexota bacterium
TAGTCGACATTGATCGCTGGCTGGCACGGCCGCCTCGAGTGGCAGGCAGGCGAGCGGTGCGTACTCTGAGTCAGGCGTTGGCAGACCAGCCCCAGACTAACCTTGTGGTCATTTCGGTACCCGGTGCCTACGCAGCCAAGGAGGCAGAGGCAGCCCTTGAGGATGGGCGAAACGTATTCTTGTTTAGCAACAATGTTTCCATCGAAGACGAGGTCCGGCTAAAGCAGCGCGCTCAACAGCAAGGACTGATAGTCATGGGGCCGGATTGTGGGACAGCAATCATTGGTGGAGCAGGTATTGGATTCGCCAATGTGGTTCGCAAGGGACCGGTTGGCGCGATTGGTGTCGCCGGAACCGGATTGCAGGAGTTCACTAGCCTTGTTCATCAATATGGCTCTGGCGTCTCACAAGCGATCGGAACGGGAGGTAGAGACCTTTCGGATCCGGTGGGCGGCATCACCGCGCTGAAGAGCCTCGGGGTATTGCAGGAGGATCCGGACACCGAGGTTATCGGGCTAATCTCCAAGCCGCCGGGGGAACGGACGCTTTTGCGTCTTAACCAGGCCATGATCGATTCGAACAAGCCAGTGGTCGCGTGTCTGCTGGGCATTAAAGGTGGAACTCTGAAGACCGGAGGATCGCTGCAGATCGCCCGCACCATCGAGGATACTGCGGTCAAAGCGACTGAGCTCGTCGGCGTCCATGCTGGGAAGGCGGGAAGATCTGGCCCGGAGGAAATGAAGTCCCGGATCGAGAGAGAACGGGTGAAGCTTGCCCCAGACCAAAAGTTTATTCGCGGGGTATTCGCGGGGGGCACATTCTGTTATCAGGCCCAGCAAGTTTTGGGGGATTTAGGTCTGATGACCTATTCAAACGCGCCGCTGCCAGGAATGTCGTCCCTTGCTGACGCGCGCAAAAGCCAAGGTCATACTTGTGTCGATATGGGGGATGACTTTTTTACACGGAGTCGACCCCACCCGATGATCGACGCCTCCCTGCGAAATGAGCGGATCCTAGACGAAGCAGGCGACCCCGAGGTTGCAGTTCTGCTGCTCGATTTCGTGCTTGGCTACAATGCTTCATCC
This sequence comes from Chloroflexota bacterium, assembly GCA_027298025.1. Taxonomy (GTDB): domain Bacteria; phylum Chloroflexota; class Anaerolineae; order Anaerolineales; family E44-bin32; genus JADFRG01. Next base: position 1,086 of record JAPUGV010000013.1, read on the forward strand.
GACCCTGTAGGGGATATGCTGGATACGATCTCCCAGTCGAAAGCGATCGCCGAGAAAAGTGGGCACCACCTCGCCGTAGTCGCTTCCGTTTGTGGAACGGATGAAGATCCCCAGGACCGTCAGTCGCAGATTCAGAAACTTGAGGGAGCCGACGTAATCGTCGCTCCAAGCAGCGCACAGGCGGCCGAATTCGCAGGGAGCCTCGTTGCTGAGTTGAACGAATGAGTCAGAGAAACGAGCGCGACTTTGAGCAATTGCTTTTCGAGGGTCCGATCGCGGTAAACCTTGGGCTGCGAGAATTCGCGGAGAGCCTACAGGAGCAGGACGTTGAAGTACTACACGTCGAATGGTCGCCGCCAGCCGAGGGCGACGAAGAGATGATAGAGCTCCTGGACAAGCTGCTCTGAGAGTGATTGCCAACTAGGCAAACCTAAACCTCTTACCCGTTCGCGGCGTGTTAGCTCGGCCCGTGGATGGGGTCTTTCATGGACGGCGCTCCATCTCCTGACAGAGGCCGCGTAAGTGAACACTTGTACTTGCCGGCTTCTTGCGGAGACTGGCTCAAGTCCCCCCTGCCTGAGCAAACTATACAAGGGCCTGCGCTGACCTTGGGTGGGCCAGGGCGCTGGCTCCGAGGCGCAGCTTGGTGAGTTATTCGGTCGTGATGCACGGAACCGGGGCGGTTTCGGTGGATGGCCTGTGACCTTGCATTTGCCGCCTGCGGACTAGTACTCCCGTACCGCCATGACAGCCCTACTCAGGAAGTGATTTGTGTGGCATGATCCCAGCGGCCGAGCATTCGACCTAATCCCGCAGGGGTCGCGGGGACAGGAAAGGTAGGAAAACACCCATGCCTGTTCGCACACGAGCCCTCGGGGTTTTCGCCGCTGCCGTAGTGATGGTCATGGTGACCGTTGCGTCGGCTGCCGCGGCTCCTCCACCGACCCCCTCCTTCCCAGCGACTATCGACAACTACGCCAAGAAGCCGGCGTACACCTGCGACCGAACCGTCAAGCCAGGAACCAAGGCGTTTGCCGAGCTCCTGAAGAGTACGTACGGCTACGTCTATTCCGGACTCACCCGAGGGTGCAGCAGTGGCACCACGAACAAGAGCTTCCACAAGATGGGGATGGCTTTCGATTGGGGGGTGAACGTCTACGACAAGGCAAAGCGCGACGCGGCCAACGAGGTGATTGCTTGGCTGCTGGCGACCGACGAGCATGGCAACAAACATGCCTTGGCGCGGCGCCTCGGCATCACCCAGATCATTTGGAACGACCGGATCTGGAATTCGTCGGTACGCCAGTGGAGGCCTTACAACGCGGTCAAGAATTGCGGGTCTTACACTGATCGCTGCAGGCATCGGACCCACATACACTTCTCACTTTCGGCCGATGGCGCCCACCAACGCACCAGCTGGTGGACCGTTGCCCACCAACACACCGGTTGGTGGAACGATGGGCAGGTGCCAGAGTGCGCGGGTCCGCAGCGGTGCAACCGGATCGGCTTCGTCGACGACGGCGGCAAGTGGGTCTTGATCGATAAGGTGGAATCGGCCTCTAATCATGTCGACTTCTACTACGGCAACCCCGGCGACCTCCCGTTCCTCGGGGACTGGAACTGCAATGGAATCGACACGCCGGGCCTCTACCGGCAATCCGACGGCCTCGTGTACTTGCGCAACTCCAATACCCAGGGCGTGGCCGACCTCAAATTCTTCTTCGGCGACCCCGGTGACGTGCCAATCGTTGGCGACTTCGACGGCGACGGGTGCGACACTGTGTCGATCTACCGACCCAGCCAGCACCGCTTTTACATCATCAACCACCTCGCCGAGGACGGCTCTG
>JAPUGV010000130.1 GCA_027298025.1 Chloroflexota bacterium
CACTTGCTCTTTTCCCAGACCAGTATGTGCGGATCGATATCGCGTTCGACCAGCCATCCGAGCATCGGCTCTGTCCCGTACCTATCGGGCCGAGCAGTGCCTTGTCCATCAATACTAATGCCTGATCTAACGGCTGATCCCCGCAATTTGCGGTCAGGGGGTCTCTTCTTCTCTTCGCCTAGCCGCTTGCGGGGCCGGTCTATCGCGTCAACCGGCCCCTCTTTTGCGTCCGTCTCTTATTTCTTCAGAGTGAACGCATACACCCAATGTATATGGGTTTCGGTGCCGGGATTGGAGATCGATGCGGTGTGTCCCATTTTCGGCTGCCAACGGGAGCCGGCGGCATAAATGGTGGTGCTGCCCGTGGTTTCATCCGTGACCCGGATAATGCCTTGGGTGCTGTTGCAAAAGTCCACGGACTCCAATGGGAAATTCTCCAGCTTTGCGCCTGGAGCCAGTGTGACTTTCTTCAGCTCGACCTTCTCCACGCCGGGTAGATCGGACGCGTATGTAGCGACAACATCAACCGAAACTCCTTCCGGCAAACCTGCCGCCCAGGCCTGTACCGGAAAAATCAGGAACGCCACGGTTATCGCCGCGATTTGAAAACGTCGCATTGTTTCCTCTCCTTCTGTATTGGCCATTTTCCGGGATTTCCCAGAAGGGTCCTCCCAAGCACCGACAACGATAGCACTATCGAGAATCGATCGGAAGCGTGACCACTCATCCCGGGCTGGCGGCTTGGGATGCGCCGCTCGGTGCATTCGAGACCACCTCACTAGCGCAGCGTCGTGAGCGATCAGCACTCGACTTTTTTCACCAGCGCCAGAGTCCGGTGTTGGCTAAAAGCCGACGTGAGCGGGGTTGGTAGAAACCTAACCAAGCCCACATGAACTACACGCCCTGATTACCCCGCCCGAACTTCCGCACCTGACCCGAAGCCGGCATGGCGTGCGATGATTGGCGTCTTTTCGAGTCACCAAAAACCGGCCAATTAAGCTCCCAAATTTCCAGAGCTCGACGTGCCTCGATGGCCTGATGGATTGGGCCCTCCGTCTCTGCTAACCTTGGGCCACTGAGCGCCGGTTGGGAACATGGCCGAATTGGGCGAACAACGTAGACTTGCCGCGATTTTCGCCGCGACATGAATGAGGGATCATACGATGCTGAATCCGACAATAGTGATGGCCGAGGCCCTGGGTAACCATGTGGAGGACTGCTACAGAAAGATTTTTGGGCCGGAGGAACCAACTTATCCCGGAAAGCTGAACATGGCCGCGCGTATGGTGTTGGAGTTGATCGCCAACAGCGACGCGCCCTACCATGACGTCCAGCACACCATGCTGGTCACCCTTGTCGGGCAGGAAATCCTTAGAGGCCGGCACCTGGAGGAAATGCTCACGCCCGATGACTGGCTTCATTACACCGTTGCTTTGCTGTGTCACGACGTCGGGTATGTCCGGGGTGTCTGCTCTGATGATGCGGCAACCTCCTTTGTAATCGACGACTCTGGAAATCGCGTGACACCGCCTCGTGGCGCGAGTGATGCGTTTCTCACGCCGTACCATGTCGATCGCGGCAAGATCTTTGTGCGCGAGCGACTCGGGCCTGTTCCATTCATTGATGAGGAACGAGTCACCAAAGCGATTGAATTGACCCGATTCCCGATCCCGGACAGCAGCGACCACCAAGAAACGAAGACCGAGGCCGGCTTGGTCCGGGCGGCGGATCTAATCGGGCAACTAGCCGATCCGAGCTACCTGCAAAAGCTTACGAATCTCTATCACGAATTCGTCGAAACGGGCACTGCCAAAATCCTCGGCATCGAGAATGCGGCGGACCTGGCTGACCAGTATCCGAGTTTCTACTGGAACGCAGTGCAGCCCTATATCGCAGACGCCATCCATTATCTGCAGCTAACGCAGGAAGGTAAGCAATGGATAGCCAATCTGCACAGCCACGTCTTTGCGATCGAACATCGGCTGTTCCGGTTTGGGCCTTTTACGGGCAACGAATGAATGCCAAGCCAAAGGTTAGTGCTGTTTCTGCCCCCGAATCGGAGCAATTGCGGCCTATCCAAGTAGAATCGAGGAAGGGTGCGGTGGCGGTAGGCTTCCGGTGGCGATGGCCGGCGCTTTCGCGGCGGCGCCTCAATCCGGTTTAGAGGTGCCAGAAACGGCGGTGTGAAAATCGAACGCTTCAGAGTCTCCTTATGGCTACAAGCCGACATTGGCAGGGCTGGTCGAAACCCAACCAAGCCCACATGAACTACACGCCCTGATTACGCCGCCCAGACCTCGGGATGCCCCCGGCGCACTCCATTCGCACCGGTCGCCGCTGCCTTGGTCTACCGTCGCCCAGCGCGTGCTCGCGGATCATGTCCCCCATCGCCAGCATCGGCGAAACCCTCGAAGGCAAGACCGAGCGGCAGAAAAACCACCACCCCAGGGCTCGCTCGCCTGGCTGGCTTGGATCGTCGCCCGTCTCGGCGGCTGGAACTGCTACCACAACCCCCCGGACCCAAGACCATGTCCACCGGATGGAAACAGCTCGCCGCCATGCTCCAAGGATTCATAATGGCGATGGAGCAGGCACATGTGTGAATCCCGTAGCATGATTGGGCCGTCGTACATCGTGTTCCGTGTGCTCGGCCCTCGCGGGGCCGAAGTAAAATGTGGCGGCCTTAATCAAGGATGAATTCTGATCAACCCGCGGCGCCCGGTGCGGCAAATCCCGCATGGCTTGCGAGCAGCACGACGCAATGACTTCTGGCGAGAGTCGACCACTTTCTGTTGCAAGCCGTCCAGGATAATTGACTGCATCTGCAGAAGCTGTTGTTGTTGGCTGATCTGGAGTTGTTGCTCCGCGATTGTTTGCTTGAGATCTTCCACCGCTGCCTGTTCGACCGCTTGCGCCCGCACGACACCCGGCCCGACGATGACCGCGAGCATGATCGATGTCCCGAGGGCAAACCGCCGCCAACTTCGCTTGTTCATGGCACACCTCTCCAATTCTGATCTCTTGTCTGTCGCCGGTCGATTCAACAAGCCCTGGTTCGTGTTGGGAGGACGGAACCGACTTCCTTGGCGATGCAGTCTACGCCTCGCCGTACAGCCGACGAACCCCCCATTTGGGGTATGGAGATCAAGTATTATGGTAAACGGACCCTTCCCAGATTGTCCCTCCCGCATAACGACTCGGAGATCATTGCGCGCCACTTCTGCGCCAGCGCCGCGTAGATGTGCAGCAGGAGCGGCGGCTCCAGATCCGCTCCCACTTCGGCTTATGGCTACGAGCTGCCGTGGACGGGGACCGTCGAAGCCCAACCCAGCGCACATGATCTACACGCTCTGATTATCACATCGATGTCTGCTCGTGACTCAAATCTCTGGCGGTTGTGTCGGTGCCAGACTTGTTGGAGAGTGCCGTAGTGGTCCGGAGCGCATTGCTGGGCCAGAGAAAGTCCAAGATGGTTGGTTTAGGCGAGCCTGCTCGATAGTGCTATCACGGCTTCAGGGGTTGTGGGATCAGCCCCCTGGGATCGCAGGGACTAGGGTGGAGAAAGTCAGGAATGTGGAAAACCAT
>JAPUGV010000131.1 GCA_027298025.1 Chloroflexota bacterium
TCTCGATCCGCAATCCTGACCGGGGGAAGTTCGATCTAGCCTGCGCAATAACCCCTGGTGTTTGATCAGGGTCTATCTCGAATAGCGCACATCCACCCGGAGCGAGGATTCTGGGTAGCTTCTCGAGAGTACCGTAGATTAGCTCAGCTCCGGACGATCCGCCGTCGAGCGCGATTAGCGGCTCACGGCTAGCCACATCTAGGTGCTGCAGCTGGTCGGTTGCCACATAGGGCAGGTTCGCGCAGACAAGGTCGAAGGGGCCGGCAAAAGCGTCGATCAAGTTGGAGTTTATCAAAATAACGTTCTGTTCTACCCCGTGCGAAATGACGTTGCGCCGGGCAACCTCGAGCGCGCCCCAAGATAAATCCGAAGCATAGATCCGCGAATCCGGAAGCTCGAGCCCGAGAGTTACGGCGATGCAGCCCGAGCCGGTTCCAAGATCCAGGATCCTGGGCGCTGACTCGGAACGGCGGAGTACCTCTTCCACCATCAATTCAGTCTCTGGCCGGGGGATCAGAACCTGCGGATCAAGGTGGAACCGGCGGCCGTAGAACTCCCACCACCCCAGCACATGCGGCAGCGCGGCACCGCCGAGCACTTCAGCTAGCAGGACCTCAAACTGGGCCCGTTGGACGCGGCTCATTTCGTGCTCTGGGTGTGCCAGGATCCAGGCTCGGGGCTGGCCGAGCGCCTCCGCCAGCAGGAGCTGTGCATCCGTCCCAGGCGTATCCGAATGTTGCCCGAGTCGGGGAACGGTTCCTCTGAGAGCCTCCCCGACCGTTGTAGTCATCTGTTTAGCTCTGAATCCACCGGTGTTTTACAGAAACCGCGGGGAGACTTGCCCCGGATCAGGAGGCTAGTTTCTCGGCCGCGTCTTGCGTCGCCAGTTCCTCGATTAACTCGTTAAGGTCGCCGTCCAGAACTGCCGGGAGGTTGTGGGTGGTGTAGCCGATACGGTGGTCAGTGATGCGGGATTGCGGGAAGTTGTAGGTGCGAATCTTTTCGGACCGCTCACCAGAGCCGACCTGCGCCTTGCGATCCGCATCCTGCTCCGCTTGCTGCTCGCGGATCGCCAGTTCGTAGAGTCGTGCACGCAAAACGCTCATCGCACGTTGCTTATTTTGCAGCTGTGAGCGTTCGTCTTGGCATTGAACCACGATGCCCGTGGGCAAGTGCTTGATTCTCACCGCGGTCTCGTTCTTCTGGACACTTTGACCGCCGGCACCTGCGGACTTGAAGGTATCGACCTCGATATCCTTACCTGGGATCTTAATCTCCACCTCATCCGCCTCCGCCAATACTGCGACGGTAGCGGTTGAGGTATGGATGCGGCCTTGAGACTCAGTGACCGGCACACGCTGGACGCGGTGAACTCCCGATTCATACTTCAGGCGAGAGTAGGCGCCCTTGCCCTTGACCTGGAACACGACTTCCTTGAATCCACCTACGCCCGTTTCACTTTGGGATAGGACATCGACGGACCAGCGTAAACCTTCCGCATAGCGGCTGTACATCCGGAAGAGATCGGCTGCGAAAATGCCGGCTTCGTCGCCGCCTGTGCCCGCGCGGATCTCCATGATCACATTGCGGCGGTCGCGCGGGTCGCGCGGAATCAACATCTCACGGAGCTTACCTTCCAGCTCCTCAATCTTTGGCCGGAGCTCCTGAATCTCTTGATCCGCGAGTTCCTGTATCTCGGGATCCGAACCATCCCGCAGTGACTCGGCCTGCGCCAGTTGGTCTTGCAGCTCACTGTACTCTCGGAATGCGCGAACGACCGGCTCCATATCCGACCGCTCCTGAGCCAATTGTGCCACCCTTTGATAGTCGTCTGCGGCGACTGCCATCTGCTCCTCGATGGCGGTAAACCGCTCTTCGATGCTGGTTAGCTTTTTCAACATGTTCTACACACGAGAAACTCCCACGGCGTATGTGGGAGGTTCGAGGCGATTATACCCTTAAGAGCTTTCTGGCAGGCCGGGTGACCGGACCGAAGTTCAGCCGCCCGGGGTTGGGGTCGGAGGCTCCGGAGTAGGTGACTCCGGCGTTGGAGTATCGACCGGAGTTGGCGTATCCATGGGCGTTGAAGTGGCGGCGGGCGTGCCTGTTGGAACGGGCGTAGGTTCCGGAGTATCGGTGGGCTCAGGCATTGAAGAAGGAAAATCCTTAAACGTGCTCGCGCTCAATGTGCACGTCCCGAGCCCCGAGATTTCAAATGTCAAAGTGACCGTGAAGGAGCCGTAGATTCCCCCATCTGGAAAATGGTCAAAGTCTGCCCTCCAGGTCTCAGTTTTGCCGCTCTTGACCGGACGGCTGCGTTTCGACGAGACCGTAGGTGATTGATGGTCTTCCAGATCGTCATGGTATTTTTTACCGAACTTGAAATAGTCGACGTAGGCGGGATCCGGTACATGTGGCCACTCGAGCACCGTGTGAACGATGGCCGCGCTCTTGGATCCGCTGTTGTGGACATCGGCTCGCACCTGGTCGTCATCGGGTCTTACCCACATTCTTGTTATCGAAAGATCATCGCAGGACCCACCCATCGCCACTAGGGTGGGAGTTGGGGGCGTGCTGCTTGGCCCAGGCAACGGGCTAGCCGTAATGACGACGGTCGGCTCACTGCTTGCTGAGGGAGAGAGACTCAGAACCGGCGTGCTTGTTTGGATGGCGGTCGCCTTGTGCGTAGCCGTCGGGACTGGCTCCTTCAGGAGCAAGGCGATCACGGATGGACCGGAACCGTCTCCCTCATCCATGCCCAGAACGGCCTCCACAATGGTTAGCCTCAGCTCATGAATCCGCGCTACGACAGGGTCCTCCGCGTAGTCTGCCAGGAGTCGCGAACGCAACTCACCCTTAAAACCCAGCGCGGAGGCCGATCCAGGGGAAAAGATCATCTCCAGCATCACGGCAGCCAGGGCAACGCCCGTGAAGAGCGTGAGTGCCGGGATAATCCAGCTCCGCTTCGGTTGTCTGGCCAAGCTGACCAGAGTCTCCGTAGCGAGCGGGATCGTGGTGCGCAGGTCAAACCTGCGCGGATGTTCGCTATTTGTTGCCAAGATCCTCTACTTTCAGCCTCACCCTGGCTGCCCCGTGCTGCTCGCAGCCTTTGAGCCCCCTCCTGAGCATGGGTCGCATTCCAAATATCGGCGTGACTTTTGACCCGTCTTCAACATCGTTGAAAGAGATCCGTTGGAATCGATAGACGCCCGGACGGAACCGTTTCACTGTCGGCCGCGCGGCAGAGTCAGGCTTTCTTGATGCTCTATTGCCAGGAAGTTCGGGATGCCCGGCGGAGGTGCCGGTAATGTGTACAGCCGTCAGTACCCATCTGGCGATGAGTCTGGTAAAAACAAAAATCGCGATCCAACGAGCGAGTAGTGAATCCAAACCGGCCCTTTACATATGCACGCGTCTGGAGAATCACTGACCCCCTCCTTTGACCGCTTTAGATACTAGTATTCCCATGGGGACCCCCCATCACAAGGGGACTTGCTTCCTACAGGGGGATGTCAAGCGGGGCTCTTAGCCTACGGGATACGTTTGAGTCGCCGAACGCGTGAGTTTGGCAGCCGAAGATCGATCTCTCCAGGACATTAGATGCACCCCGCCGGTTTAGTCCTCGGGCAGTGTCGGCAGCGGGCCGGAGCCGGGTTCCTCCCCCTCCAAGCGATCCTCCAGGAATTCGAGTTCGTCCTCGCTCGCCTGGGGCGGCTTCCGTATATCCTTTGTCGTCTCACCACTTAGTATTTCGGTCAGTCTCGGCAGGCTTTGCGTGTAGTGCTGGATGCTTTCGTCCACGACCTGCCGACCCACCAGCGATGAGCTGCGTCCAAGCACCTCATGGACGAGCACTTCTTGCTGCTTGCCCTTCAATTGAGCCAGGCCTTTTCGTCCGAAACGGAACTGGTTTCGCACGGGTCCGAGTTTCCGGTACGTCGGGTCGCTGATCACGAGTGCGGTGCCCCCGAGATTGAGTGTGATCTGTTGAATCCGCTGGGCCGTGTTGACCGTGTCACCCACCACGGTGTAGTGGACGCGTTCCTCGCTTCCCAGTCCACCGGCGATCACAGTGCCAGTCGAAATCCCGACCCCCATTTCAAAGGCCTGCTTCCCACCCTCGGTTCGCTTCTTGTTGACCTCCCGAATGTGTTCGAGCATTTCGAGGCCCGCATGGGTGGCCTGGAGCGCGCTCACTCTCGACGGCAGGTATTTAGGCAAGATTCCAAAAAACGCCATCACCGCATCGCCGTCAAATTTGTTTACGACCCCGCCGTGCAGCGAAATAATCGGCACTACCCCGGCAAAGTAGTCGTTCAGGGTCTTCATCACATCCGCCGGCTCTGTGACCTCTGCCATGGAGGTGTAGCCGCGGAAATCGGCGAACAAGATTGTGGCTTCCGAACTCTGACCCTTTAGGATGAGAGCCCCGTCTGAGAACGATGTTCTGAGCTGCTCGCGGACCTCGGGCGTCACCGCTCGGCCCAGAAGATCCCGGTAGATCGATCCCTCTCGAAGCTCCTCGACCATCCGATTGAAGGTGACCGACAGAACACCGATCTCATCCGTTCCTCGCACATTGACATGCGCGTCCAGGTCCCCGCTTGCGATCTCGGCCGAGGCCCGGACGAGGTCTCCCAAGCGCCTGGTAATAGAGTTCGAAAGTAACAGCCCTATTAGGACAATCAACCCCAAAGCCAACACGCCGAAACGCAAGACGACGGGAAAGCTGTCTTCTGTAGTTCCACCCACGGGTACTCGGAGAAGCGATACCCCCAATACTCCTAGGTTTTCAGTCCCCTGTCGCACGACCAGGGGAGTCAGTACCTCCCAGTATTCCGACCCGGCCACGGTGATCGCTCGTACTGGGCTTCGTCCCTGCTCTGACTCTTGAATACTTTGGAGTGTTTCAGGCGCAACGTTGATCGATTCATCGCTAGCGGGTTCGAGCGTTGAGCTTAGGGCGGTCCCTGATCTATCGTAGCTCGTTACGTTGGCACCGGCTTCGCCGGCCACCTCTGCACTCAGACGATCGACGTATATTCCAACCAGCACCGCGCCGTTCAGGGTTCGGTCAGCCTCAAGCAGCGGACCCGCGACGAAAAATACGTGGTGTTGCTCTCCATTCAACTCCAGGGGCTCCAGGCCGGCATGCTTGTCTCCTACCAGCTCGTCAGTGACACCCCTTAACACCCGCTGGACGAACGGCCACTCACCATAATAGGATTCCCCCCTCAGGGACTCATAGTCGCCCGGCGGCGCATCCGGACGTCGACGCACGGTCACAATGCTGGTACCTTCCCTATCCACGACCGCCACGACATCCGCCCCTGCGTTAACTGCGAGCGGCAGTACGCGGGCGCGCAAATCTTCAGCGTTGCCGGCAATGACTGCCTCCGCCACACCCTCGGTGTTGGCGATTAATCGCTCGAGTTCGAGCAGATCCATTTCCGACCGTACGACTGCGTCCGTAGCCTGTTGTCCGGCATCGACCAGCTGTCGCAAAAAGCGATCGGTCTCCTCCTGGCTCAACAGGTCGTTCACGAGCAGGGCCGCGCCCAGGCCCAGGACCAGAGCGAGGAGCATGAAGGGTAGGGTGATCTTCCAGAGGAGACTAAAGCGGACGCGCGGTGGTTGGTCAGCCATTTCTCGAATTAGAAAACTGAACGGGCTGTGCTGAACTCAGGGGTGGAATGAATTGTATCAGCGGCTGGTGGGACGAACGGTTTGGGGCGATGGTCCTACCTGACCTAGCTGTCCACCAATTCCCCGAAGACGACGATTCGTTCTGAGTCAATCAAATAAGGATAGCAGGAAATTAAGGTAACGGTCGCCCGCGCGGTGGGTTCCATCACGCTGACTTCGGTGGGCTCTACAATGCGAGTGCCGGTCACTCTGTAGACGAAATTCTGCGCCCCTGTGGACAGGATGATCTCGTCGCCGGGTTTCAGCCGATCTAGATATCGGAAGAGCTCGCCAAAAATGTCGTTGTGTGCCGAGAGTACGACATTCCCAACCTCCCCTGGATTGGCCGTGCCGATATGCTGACCTACGCCCTTCTTGAGCTGCTCCCAGCCATCGCCTTGCACCACCGGGGCAGGCGAATCCCACAGGGCAGGGATTTGCACTCGTTGAGCATGGCCCGGGCTTGGCTTAGGAATTTCAGGCGCGGGCATGGATTGGACGAGAGGCCGGAGGTGAGCCGGAATTTCCGCCTCATTCGGCCTTGCACCCCCCGGCGAGGTAGGGGGGGTATGCCCGGATGGAAGCACCACCGCGGTAATGAGAGGGGTGGGAGAGGGCAGCAAACGAGCCTCCGCCACTTCCTGATTTAGGGACTGAACAGCGCCTACACCGCTGAAAAGCACAAAGAGCAGACCCAGGACCGCCGCAACTTCAACAGCAAGTAGCAGCTTGCTGGCCCCTTCGCGAAGCGGTTTGGCCTTTTCGGCGTCCGGTTCTGCTTTTGTCTCGCTTTCCGTACGAAAACTTTCAATTCCGACCTGCGGATCGACTTCCCGGCGAACCCGCAGGGCTCGGCCCGATTTGCGGAAACGACGGAGCCTGGCTCCGCGCGCCTCGAGTTTCTTCCGCGCCAGAATTGCTTCCAGCTCTTCTATCGAGAGGTCGTCCAGCTTGAGTGAATCTTTCGGCATCCTTACCCCTTATCCTGCAGGTTCAGTGCCAACCCCTGGAGATCGGACTCTCCGAATAGCGGATTGGCTGAGCCTTCGACTTCGAATAGGCGCACGATTATACCGAGGCCGCACCATGGGCGCCAAATCGGTCGGGAAC
>JAPUGV010000132.1 GCA_027298025.1 Chloroflexota bacterium
CGGTATGAATAATTGCAACCGCAGATGGACGCGGATAAAGATGGATCACCACGTAGAGGGAAAGCTTTCGTGCCGAGAGGTAGAGGGCGCCTGCTTGCTTTTGGAAGCAACCTTCGGCGCTTCGGTCCGTCATAGGGTGAAGGGGGTCGAAATCGGTGCAAGAAAGGCGGGCAATAAGCGAGAGCCTTCCAGCGTTAGGCAAGAGGACCGCTTCCCCTTCGCATGGGGGAAGAAAACGACAGAGGAAATCGTCAAGTCGAAGAGCAGGATTTTTAAATAGATGGGTTTGGCGTATCAGTGGGGGCTTTGCAGTACGCCCCGGACGCCCCAGGGAGAGGGCTTCAACAAATGCCGCCATCATGCGTACCAAGGGCTATCGTCTCTGTTGCGGGTGCCACACCTCCGCTTCGACGAAAAGCCCTCAGCATGTTCCGGCTTTTGAGCCTGTTTGGGAATTAGAAACGCAATGAGGTTATGAAAAAACGCTGGCTATTTATTCTGATCGGCGCCATCGCCATTCTCGCCATCATGGGCGTGTTGTTGCGATCGCAGGGTAGCGAGACGAGCGACCTGTATGTGCAGCCGAAACGCGGGCCTTTCCGGGTCACGGTCACCACGACCGGCGAGTTGAAAGCGAAAAACTCCGTCAAGATCTATGGGCCCACCGGCGCGCGGCAGATCCAGATCTACCAGATTAAAATCGAGCGCCTGGTGCCCGAAGGGACCGTTGTGGCCCAAGGCGACTTCGTGGCCGAACTCGACCGCTCCGAGTTGAACACCAAGATGAACGACGCCAACCTCGAACTGCAGAAGGCCCAATCGCAGTACGAACAGGCAATGCTCGATACGTTGCTGAACCTCAGTAAGGAACGCGACAATCAGGTCAACCTGCGCTATGCCATGGAGGAGGCCCTCCTTCTCCAGGAGCAGGCGACCTTCGAAGCCCCCTCCGTCAAGCGCCAGGCCGAGATCGACTTCGAGAAGTCCGAGCGCGGGCTGGCACAGGCCATCGAGAACTACCAGACACAGGTCAAGCAAGGCAGCGCCAAGATGAGCGAGGTCGGGGCCGAGTTGTCGAAGGCGCAGAACAAGTTGCAGATGCTCGCCGAGGCTGCGCAACAGTTCACGATCCAGGCGCCGGAGAACGGCATGGTGGTCTACCACCGCGACTGGCAAGGCAAGAAGCTGACCACCGGCGGCATGGTCAACGTCTGGGACCCCATCGTAGCCGAACTGCCGGACCTCTCCGTCATGGAGTCGATCACCTACATCAACGAGGTCGATATCCAGAAGATCAGCGCCGGGCAGCCCGTCGAGATCGGCCTCGACGCCGACCCGGACAAGCGGCTCAACGGATCGGTCGCGCGCGTGGCCAACATCGGCGAGCAGCGTCCCAACTCGGACGCCAAAGTCTTCGAGGTCGCCATCGACGTGGCCGGGGCCGACACGACGCTACGCCCGGCCATGACCACGAGCAACACCATCGTCGTGGCCGATATTCCGGAGGCGCTCTACGTCCCGCTCGAAACGATCCACACGCAGGATTCGCTGACCTACGTCTTCGCCCGCCGCAGCGGGCGCACGGTGCGGCAGGAGGTACACCTCGGGCTGCTCAACGAAAACGAAGTCATCGTCGAAGACGGCCTGACCGTGGAGGACCGCCTCTACCTCTCGCTGCCCACCGACACCACGGGCATGGATCTCCAACGCCTGGAACCTCAAGAGGCGATAGCGGCGAAGGGCTCCGAGTAGGAATCCGAATCCTGAATTTTTCCTGCCGCGTCGGCTGATCGCGCCACTACTGTTCTCTAAACCTTACAGCAGTTCGGGATAAGAACATTGGCTTTCCGGCGAAATAACCCCTTGGATGTCATCCCGGCCCCCGAGCCGGGATCTCACGGGCTTGCAAGACCTTGGGGTCCCGGATCAAGTCCGGGATGACATCGAGAGGAGGGGTTTCGCTATAAAAGGAGGCTTTCATTTCCCGAACAGACGTTAAACCGTTCCAATGCCATGACAGAAACAGAGATACGACAAAAACTGGAGACCATCATCGAAATTGTACGTTCAACTGACCACGCTTATCAGCTGGCGAGGTACCTCAACACTGGTGATACTTCCGAGGAGCGTCGTGTGGCTCACTCGAATTCCTTCATCCGAAATGCGAGACATGCGTTTTGGTACATGGCTGTGATCGAAGCCTGCAAGCTCTTTCAAAACAAGGATAATCAGAAACACAACTTGCACAAGTTGCTGAACATCATTGGGGATAATCGTGGAAAAGCATTTCTGCGCGGCAAGATTACACTTGCTGATATCCAGAACTGGAGAGGTTTATTAAACTCTCAGGAGATCAGTGATACTACCGCACAATTAGGGAATTTGAGAAACCGGCTATACGCCCACACAGACAAAGTTCCAGACTTATTTGCTGACGAAAACACCCTGTACTTCCACGATGTGGACGTTTTATTAAACGTCGCCAAACGAATAATGTCTGGTTTGAAGTCCAAGATAGATGACGCGCATCTCATTTTTAATGAACTAGGGACACCTGGTGCAAAAAATATCCTCAACATATTAATCGAGGATCGGAAGAGGCATATTATTTCAGCCGAGGAAGACCTTATAGAGTTAAGACGCAGAATGTACGGGGATAAGCACCCTAGCCCACATAACTCGCAAGAGTGATCCGAAATTCAAAATCGGTGCCGTCGTGCTACAAAAGCTCCTCTATAACTTCCTCATCGCCTCCGAGTCGCTCCGGAGCAACAAGATCCGGTCGTTGTTGACGATGATGGGCATCATCTTCGGCGTGGCGTCGGTCATTGCGATGCTGGCTATCGGCAAGGGAGCCGAGCATGAAGTGTTGGAGCAGATCCGGCTGTTGGGGGCCAA
>JAPUGV010000133.1 GCA_027298025.1 Chloroflexota bacterium
CTCGGATCGTCTGCTTGAATACCTCGATCGGCACGTCGATCATTGGCGTCCGAATGTTTACAAATTCGCCCGCAACTATATTGAGGGCGGGCTGCTAGGGCGCGCGGTCACACGCGATATCAAGTGGGGCATCCCGGTTCCGCTACCGGAGTGGGATGACAAGCGCCTCTACGTGTGGTTCGAGGCGGTGATGGGGTACTTCACCGCCTCCGTGGAGTGGGCTAACAACATCGGCGAGCCTGATGCCTGGAAGGCCTGGTGGTACGACCCTGCCGCCAAGATCTACAACTTTATCGGCAAGGACAACATCCCATTCCACACCTTGATCTGGCAAGCCGAGCTTATGGGCGTGGATCGTATCTATGAGAAGGATGAGAACCTACATCTCAATCTTCCCTACGATGTTCCCGCCAACGAATTTATGACCTTCGAAGGGGCGCAATTCAGCAAGAGTCGTAATTGGGCGGTTTGGCTTCCCGACATTCTGGAGCGGTATGACGCGGATGCCATCCGCTACTACGTCGCTGCGGTGATGCCAGAATCGCGGGACAGCGACTATTCTTGGGCGGATTTTCTCAGTCGTAACAACGATGAGCTCGTTGCGACGTGGGGAAATTTGGCAAACCGGGTGAGCTCATTTGCCTACAAGCATTGGGAGGGCAAGGTGCCCGAGCCGGGGGATTTAGGTTCCCAAGATCAGGAGCTATTAAAACGAGTTGAAGGCGGATTTGAAACGGTCGGAGCGCACCTGGAGGCGGTGCGGCTGCGGGCCGCGCTACAGGAAGCGATGCGGTTGGCCCGCGAAGTCAACGGTTACCTGGATCGGGCTCCTTGGTTTAGTGTGATCGATGAGGACAAGCCGGCAGCTGCCAGGACCGTCTATACCGCGCTGAGAGCGGTCGACTCATTGAAGATGCTGTTCGCGCCCTTCGTACCGTTCAGCTCCGAGAGACTGCACACTGCGCTCGGCAACGGTGGTCGGCTATTCGGCGAGCAGCGAATAGAAACTTACCAGGAAGAGACCCGGGCGCACTCCGCACTGATCTATGATGGAGCAGGGGCCATCGGCCGCTGGGCGCCGAGCGAACTGCCTCCTGGCCAGTCGTTGGCCAAGCCGAAGCCACTCTACAGAAAGTTAGAAGAAGACATCGTGGAGCTGGAGCGGGCGGGGCTTAGGAAGGAGACCGTATCGTAGGCTGGGAGTCCGTGGAGTTCATTAAGCGGAAGTACCCGCCGATCTGAATTCCACGTGGATCTTAGTACTGAACCAACTGAAGGCGCCGCTGAATATGCAGGAAAAAGAACCTCGCCTATTTACCCTGAAACTGCGGTTCTCGCTTTTCCAGGAACGCCGCTACACCTTCGGCATGATCCTCGGTCTTCCCCGCAATCTCTTGCAGTTCGGCTTCGTACTCGAGGGTTTCTCTGAGAAGTGCCATGTTGGCGCGATTGATGGCGCGTTTGCTGAGACCGTAGGCCCGAGTCGGGCCATTTGCAAGCTTGGTTGCCAGCTCGCGGACTGCCTCCGCCAGCTGGTCATCCGGCACGACCTGGCTTACCATCCCCCAATTCAGCGCCTCCTCCGCAGTTACAGCCCGATTTGTGAAGGCCATCTCTACTGAGCGCGCCAGGCCGATCAGTAACGGCATCGCTAGCGAAGTTCCAGAATCGGCGCTCAGCCCGATCCCTACAAATCCGTAGATGAAGCTAGCGCTCTCGGCGGCCACACGCAAATCCGTGGCCAATGCCACTCCAAGCCCTGCTCCAACCGCTGGGCCGTTTATGGCGCCCACGATAGGTTTTTCCAGACCATGCATCCTCGTGATGACCCGATTGTAGGTGCGATGGAGATGCTCGCGAAAGGAGACTTCTTCCTGGTTGAAGGCGGTCATGTCCTGGCCTGCGCTGAAGAAGCGTCCGGTACCGGTCAGGACCAGGCACCGCACCGAGTCGTCCTTCTCGGCGGTTTTCAGGACCACAAGCCATTCCTCGATCATCGTCTCATCGAAGGCATTCGCCTTAGGACGGTTCAGCGCAGCGGTCAGCACACCGTCTGACTGATCGAGGTTTATGAACTGTAAATTGCCCATCTAGGGGCTAGGTAAGTGAATCGAAGCCGTCGTCCGGAAAATCTTCCGGGCCATCGTCGAAGTCGATGCGCACCTGGAAGGGATCCTGAACCAGGCGAACCCAAAGCAGCAGCACCTGGCCCTTATCGACCTCGTCCCACCGGGCAGCAATAATTTGCGCTTGGTCTGTGAAGCCTTCTTCCGAGCGGTATTCGAGGGTCATGGGCTGGTGATCTCGCCAGGCCTTATAGCAGCGCTCGACAAGCTCTGGGGCATTTGGGCTTCGCAGGCGACACATAGCGACCTGCGAGGGGATTGGGCCTTCTACGAGGCCCGGCAGCCACGCGTCGGTGTCCAGCTCAAACGTCGGCGGTGGGCCTTCGATGATGGTGATTTTGTCGGGTTCCGGCAAATAAGCCTCGAAAATTGGACTTGCGCGCTATCTTACCACAGGCACTCATTTGTAAGAATCTGTACCCGAGGTGTTAGCCGCGCCCCTTAGAATCATCGAATGCAATCTCGCAGCTCCGATCTTGCGGCTTTCACAGTTCGAGCGGCCAATGATATCGCCAATCGGCTGCTCGGCATCGGCCCTCGTGACCTACTAAATCCCGAGCCCGCTCAGAGCGGTCTCGAGAATCCGGCGCGCAACCTAAAGGAGATCGCCAACGATATTCGCGTACAGGCCATTTCTCCTGATACTGGCGAGGTGGACTACCGCAAGCTGGCGGAAAGCGATTCCTACACGCGGTTCAGAACCTTCACGCGAGCCCTTCCCTCTTGCAC
>JAPUGV010000134.1 GCA_027298025.1 Chloroflexota bacterium
CAGACCTTCCGCTATGAGCGAAACGCCCACCAGCAGCAAGAAACTGAGGGCCAGAATCTTGAGTGTTGGACGCTCATTGACGAACCGGCTGATGGGCCCGGAGGCGACCAGCATGACCAACACCGCGATGACTACCGCCGCCACCATCACCCCAATCTGATTGACCATGCCCACTGCGGTTAGCACTGAATCCAGCGAAAATACAATATCCAGCAGCAGGATCTGGATCACAACCGCCCCAAAGGTCGCCCCCACCGCCGCCGAGCTGTGGCCCGTCTCGGTCTCCAGCTTGTCGTGAATCTCGAAAGTGGCTTTGCCAAGCAGGAACAGGCCGCCTCCGATGAGAATCAGGGCCCGTCCGGTAATAACAAATCCGAATACTGAAAAGAGCGGCTCTGTCAGACCCACAAGCAGGGTCAATGTGAAGAGTAGTGCGATGCGCATCAGCATGGCCAGGAGCAAACCCACCTGTCGCGCGCGGTCCCGCTGATGGCCCGGCAGCTTGCCGGCCAGGATCGAGATGAAGATGATGTTGTCGATCCCTAGCACGATCTCGAGCACGGTCAAGGTGAGCAGTGCTATCCAGATCTCGGGATCGGTGATCCATTCCATCTCGTCTACCCTTCTCTTTTGGCGGCTAGTTCCAATCTCTCGTCACAACTTCATCGCCAATCTTTAGTTCGGACGGCTGACCGGGGTCCAGCGCCCACTTGATGCGTCGTGCGCCTTCCACCACATCTTCTGCGCTGCCGGCGAATCCCAACCGGAGATAACCGTCCATGCCAAACTCGACGCCCGGCACGGTCACCACCAGTGCTTTCTCCAAAAGGAATTCTGCGAGCGCAAGGGAGTCGGAATTGAAAGCCGAGAAGTCGGGAAAGGAATAGAGGCCTCCCTGCGGTCGCTCGACCTTCAGGCCGTCTAGATCGGCTAATTCGTCCAGCAGCCGATTGCGATTATCCTGGAGATGCGTGAGGAGCTCCCCCACCACCTGTTGATCGCCGGTGAGTGCACCTTCCGCTGCGGCTTGAGAGATGACGGATGCATTGGATGTCATTTGGCCCTGAATCTTATTGATGGCGGAAGTTACCTCGGCAGGCGCGACGGACCAGCCCAGCCGGAATCCGGTCATACCATACAGTTTCGAGATTCCATTGACCACGATGATGTGGGAGGAGTCTAGGGGTTTGTTCGTGTACTGGTAGGCGGAGGGCGCCTCGCCTCCGTCAAATACCAGCTCGCGGTAGATGTCATCCATGATGAGGTACACGCCCCGGTCCTCGCAAAACTCAGCCAACTTCTCCAAAAAAGCGCTCGAGGCAACCATCCCGGAGGGATTGTTGGGGCTGTTGATCAGGACCGCAGCGGTGTTGTCGTCGACCGCCCGGATGACGGAATCGGCATCCGGCATGAGCGAACCCGGCTCTGGCCGAACAAAAGTGGGGATTCCTCGTACCAGTTTCACCATTTCCGGATACGTGACCCAGTAGGGCACGGGCATAATCACCTTGTCTCCGGGATTGACAATCGCCATCAGCACGTTGAACAGCGCGTGTTTCGATCCGTTCGAGGCGATTACGTTCGTCGAGGGAACCTCCCTGCCGTAGCGCTCCGTCGTATAGTCCGCGATGGCGGTTCGTAGTGAGGGAAGGCCGGCGGCGGGGGTGTACTTGATGTATCCCTCTTTCAGTTTGTCGGAAGAGGCGGCGAGCGCGGTCTCCGGCGTCTTGTTCTTGGGTTCTCCGATACCGAGATGGACCACCGGCTTTCCCTCCGCCCGCAATTGGTTGGCTCGATCGTTGAATTTCATGGTGGCGGACTCGGAGACGGAGGCCGCCAGGTCGCTGATTCTCACTTCACCTCTCACGTATGTACGGCAAGCGCAAATTGTAGTACGGAAATCCGAAACTTCCACGGTGTAGGCGCTCTCAGATTTCCGAGAACGTAGAAGTTATAATCCGTTGCTACGGAGGTGCCCTATTTCGAACCCAGAACTCATCCTAACGCTTGGCAAAGTGATCATCGCTGCCGCCTGGGCAGATCATGAGGTCTCGAACGAAGAGCTCAACAACCTGAAGGATCTGCTGTTCAGGTTGCCCGAACTGACCGGCCGCGAGTGGGCCATGCTCGAGATGTACATCGAGTCCCCTGTAGGGGATGTAGAGCGTGAGCGGCTGGTGGATCAACTCAAAGGCCAGCTTCAGTCGTCAGCGGACAAGGCGCTTGCCAAGCAGGCACTCGAAGAACTAGTCAGCGCGGATGGAGTCATCACGGACGAGGAGCGGGCGGTCGTCGATTCGATCAATGCCGAGATCGATTCGGTCAGCGTCGGCGTATTCGGCCAGGTGGGTCGTCTGCTCTCGGGCCCAGTTTCCCGCCGCGAGCAGGCCCTGCGCGAGGCCCCCAACCGCGAAGATCATTTCGAGGACTACATCAAGAACAAGGTGTACTACGGGTTGCAGCTCCGGATGGAGGGTGACGACGGAAAGGCGCCAGGCATAGAAATCCCAGATTCCGAATTGCGGCTGCTTTCATTGGCCGGTGGCCTCATGTCGCGCGTGGCGCACGTCGATCTGGATGTCACCGACGATGAAATCGCCGCCATGGCGAAGGCGCTACAGACGGACTGGAAGCTTCGCGGCGATCAGGCCGCATTTGTGGTCGAGGTAGCGGTTTCGGAGATCGGCCCAGACATGGACTACTATCGAATGACGAGGGAGTTCTTCGAGGGCACGAGCGAGGAGCAGCGCGTGGAGTTTCTCAAGGTGCTTTTCGCAGTGGGGGACGCCGACGGTCGTGTGTCGAACGAAGAGATGGAGGAGATCCGCACGATTGCCACCGCGCTACGCCTGCCCCACAAAGCCTTTATCGACGCGAAACTGACGATCCCCAAAGAGCGCAGGGCGAGCTAGTCCCTTACGTCCAGTACACAGTACCGTACTCGACCGCGGATGAATGCAATTCGGTAGTTTGAAAAACAGGCGCTCCCGCGCTTGGAGCGTACCGGGGGTGCCGCCCTTCCCCATCCCTCCGTACGAATACCCAAGACCGCACTAAGGAAAACCCAGATGTCGGCCGCCTCTTGAATGAGCATGGCGGTCGGCTTGCCCAGGCCGTGACCGGCCTGAGCCTGGATCCGAATCAGGGCCGGCGCCTCGGCTCCTCAGCCGGTGGCTTCTTTGTCCACGGGGCGGATGGAAATTGTATCTTGCGGCGAGCCCATGCGGTTGATGCCATCGAAAGCGGCCGTCTTGTAGCCCTCCGCCAGCGTCGGGTAGTTGAAGACGGTATTGATGAAGTAATCTACGTTTCCGCCATAGGCGAGCACCGCTTGCCCGATGTGGATCAATTCACTGGCTCCCTCCCCGATGATGTGCACTCCAAGCAGCTCACCGGTGCCGTGGCGGAACACGAGCTTCAGGAGCCCGCTGCTATCGCCGATAATCTGGCCGCGTGCGATCTCCCTGTACTGGGCC
This sequence comes from Chloroflexota bacterium, assembly GCA_027298025.1. Taxonomy (GTDB): domain Bacteria; phylum Chloroflexota; class Anaerolineae; order Anaerolineales; family E44-bin32; genus JADFRG01. The sequence continues at coordinate 3,477 of JAPUGV010000134.1, forward strand.
TTACCTACCTCATAAGCAACGCCGGCTTCCGTAAGCTCTTCCTCGTTCTTGCCCACAACAGAGATCTCGGGGAGGGTATAGATGCCGTGCGGGAAAAGCGCTGGGAGGCTCTCACCTTCCACTCCGAACGCGTGGCAAGCCGCCAGCCTTCCCTGTTCCATTGAGGTGGATGCAAGGCTCGGAAATCCGATCACGTCCCCGACGGCGTAGATGTTGGGAACTTCGGTCTGGTAGTTCTCGTTGACGACTATTCGATGTCGCTCATCCGGCTGAACACCCACCACATCTAGCCTGAGCTTCTGGGTGGCACCCGTGCGGCCGATGCTGTAGAGCGCTTGCTCGGTCGTAAGTTTCTTGCCGCTCGCCAGGTGAATTCGCACCTTCTCGCCCAGCTCGGTCTCGACCAACTCGATGGCTGTGACTTCCTCTCCAAGACGTAAAGTGACCCGGTTTTCTCGCAAATGGTAGACGAGCGCGTCCACAATCTCGGCATCGATGAAATCGAGCAGCCGCTGACGCTTGTCGATCAGAGTCACGCGTACGCCGAGCGCGGCAAACATCGAGGCATATTCACTACCGATCACACCCGCGCCAACGACCGCCATGGACTTGGGAATGAAGTCCGAGTTCGGGATGTCGTCGCTGGTCAGAATTTGCCTTCCGTCGAATGCGATATCCGGGTCGCGCGTAGCACTGGTACCGGTCGCCAGCACAATCTTGTCGGCGGCCACCGTACGCTGGCCGCCGTCCGTCACCGAGGCCAGGCGAAGTTTATTAGGATCGACGAAGGAAGCCTCTGCGGTGATCAACTCCACTCCGTTGCGCAGGAGCTGATGGCGCGCTACATCGAGCTCGTGCCGCACTACATGGTCCGTCCGAACGAGCAGATCAGACATGCTTATGTCCTGCTTAACGGAGTAAGACATTCCGTAGATCCCGCGCACCCGATAGCCGGACAGATAAAGCACCGCCTCACGCAGCGTCTTACTCGGGATGGTGCCGGTATTGATCCACGCTCCGCCGACGACGGCTCTGCGCTCTGCGATCGCCACCCGCTTTCCTAGCTTTGCAGCCTGGATAGCAGCTCGCTGGCCCGCCGGGCCTGAGCCGATCACAAACAGGTCATAATCGTATTGAGATTTCATAAGGCCAGATTTGGAAATCGTGCCCGAACTTTGATGATATGTATTCTACCCTCCGAGGATGGGGTCGGGCTTGAGCACAATCTCAGCACGGGGGCGCGCGAGCCTGTGTCGGCAACTAAAAGCTGGCCGGGGCCGCAGCGTTGGAGCGGGGTCCGGGAAAAGGTCCTGGTCGTAATGGAGGGAATCCCTGCGGCTGCCTAAGGGGTATCCGTAGGAGTAGGAGTTGAGGTCAGTGTCGGGGTGGGGGTTTCGGATGGCGTCGGGCTGGGTCCTGCGGTTTCCGTGATGGTCGGGGTCGGTGAGGGCCCCGGGGATGGGGTTACAGTCGTTGTGAGATCGAAGGTTGGGCTGGGTGTGGGGGTGGGCGCCGGCGCGGTGGCCGTCAGGCAAATATCGAAGGCCTCCGTGGCTGTTGGCGCCTTTCCAGAATCCTCTCGGGTACCCAGCGAGGCATCATACTGCGGAACCGCACCACATGGATCTTCCTCCTTCATGAGCTTGTTCCCGTATTCCCAGGCCGCCTGCGAGTATTTCCAGCAGGCATCCCAGATGGCAGCGGCGCAGATTTGCGAGAAGTACTGCGTTGCCAACGGCCAGTCCAGGCCGAAGTAACTGTTGGCAAATAGGTAGAAGGCGGCCGAGTTGCGCCAACTGGAGGCCTGGCTATCCAACTGAAAAAGACGTTCCGCAAGTGTCAGATCGTAGATGCCTTGCTCTTGGTCCCCGCTCCAGATCTTATCCAGGCCTCGATTGCGCAGGACGGTGAAGAGCAGCTGGCGTACTTCCCCACGCCGAAAATCCGGCGCCTCTGCGATGATTGTCACAAGCATTACAGCCGCCGCGTCGTAATCACCGGCGCCATGGGCGGTTTGAGCGCCGGCGAATAATCCGTCCATTGAGCGGAGATCCAGCGTCGGCGTGGGGCTGATATCGAGCGTGGGACTGGGAGTCAGGGAGGGAGTCTGCGTGGGTTGATCGAGCGCGATAAGCGCTTCACTCAGAAGCTCCCGCGCTGCGGTATTGTCGGGCTCGATTCCCATGATATAGGCGAACCGCTGCCGCGCGAGCTCGTAGCGACCTTCCAAAAGGTCTTGCACCCCCAGATCGAATTGCTCTTGAACGATGAGCAAAGTCTCGGAGTCATTGCGCGCGTTCCGCTGATCGAGGCCGGAGGCGTATCCCGAGATGCCCCCGATGCTCAGCACCGTGATGCCAAACAGAACCACGCCCGCGATCCATAGCAGCCAGCGGCGCGATGAGCTCCTCTGCTCAGGTTCCGGTTGAACCGGAGGTCGGAGCGGACCGGTCTCCTCAAAGTTGCCCATCGGAGCCCTCGCGAGATCTGAATCCATGCGTATGCTCAACGAGGGTCGAGTCTCTCGCGCTTCGGTCCCAGCAGCATCCGGTCATTGGCTGATCAAGCTCGTATCGACAAACAACTCGTCGCGGAGTTTGCGAATCTCGGACGGCACCGGCCTCAACACCTGCGCCCCTCTATCCGTGATGTGGAAACCCACCATGCTCGGAGGCGATATCACTTCCTGTTGGATATCCGCCTTGTCGATGGAAGCGCCCAACCAGGCCAGCGCAATCATCTCATCGAGCGACATGTTGGTGCGCACACCAGAGGCCAGTTGCTGAAGGAGGATAGGAGCCTTGACAACCAGGGTTCCGATCATGTCGAAACCCACCACCCGGTCGAGGATCGCCAGGGCTACCTGCTGCTGCCGCCTTGCACGCGCGAAGTCGCCACCTGCGCCTCTCCGCGTGCGAGCGTAGGCCAGAGTCTGAGCGCCATTCAGGTGATGCGCCTTGGGATCCAGCCACAGGCTTGGCCGGCCGATGGGCGAGATCTTGATCCTCTGCTCAACCAGCACATCCACCCCCCCGATCTCGTCGATCAGGCCTTCGAACGTGCCGAAGTCGACCACCGCATAATATTGGATCGGGACGCCCACCAGGCTCTCGACCGCCTTCATCGCCAGGCCCGGGCCGCCGCCTGGCAGGCGGTTCCCTTCGCCCGAGCTGTACGCAGTGTTGATGCGGTTGTGCCTGAACCCTGGGATCTCGATCCACAGGTCGCGTGGAATGGAGAGAATGCTCACCTTTCGGGTGACCGGTTCGATAGAGAGCAGGATCATGGTATCCGAGCGCGGCGCTCCTACTGCGTTCTGCCAATCACGAAAATCAAGCCCCAGGAGCAAGATCGTGACGCGTGTTTTCCCGTTCCAGGGAACGGGCGTGACTTCCGGCAGCGGGAGGCTAGGGGTGGCGTCACCTGACGGTAGCCCGTTTCCGTCCCCTCCGGAAGCGACGGACTGGAACGGGTTTAGCCCCGTGCCGGTCCAGGCTGCGGTCAGATCCCGGACGATCGAATGCACGAGGACGCCGAGCACAAGGATGGTGACCACAAAGCCGGCCGTGAGCGCCACGACGGCCCACGGGGTTCTTTCTGATCTGGTGCCGTGGCTCAGATGCAGTGCCTCCTAGTCTAAAATCGCATTATTGTACTCAAACGATCATTGCAAGGAAGAGACCGTGAATCTAAGAGACGACCGATCCAATCGATCCGTCGTCTTCGTTCAGTTTATCACCCGAAAACCCCTCTCGTCCATAACGATTTCATGGGAATCGACCCTCGATCCTTGAGACCGCTTGGCTTGAGCAGGGGTACACTTCCCCTTGGCGGAACCTAGAAGGAGGGAAGCGGTGGCTAGCGTTCTGATTCTTGGAGGGGGATTTGGCGGCATTGCGGCCGCAGTCTCACTGAGCATGCGGCTGACGTCGGATGACCCAATCACGCTCGTCGATCGCCGAGAGTCGTTCTTTTTTGGATTCAGAAAGACCTGGGCGTTTCTGGGGACGTCACCGCTGGCGGAAGGAATGCGGCCTCTCAAGGCACTCGAACGGCATGGGATCGAAGTGCGGCAAGGAACGATCGAATCGATCGACCCCGGCTCTCGCTCTGCGGTGGTGGATGGCGAACGGCTGGACTCGGATGCCATGATCGTGGCGTTAGGCGCTCAAGCGAAGCCGGTGAGCATGCCAGGACTGACGGAACACGGGCTCAACTTCTATGATCCGCTGAACCTCGATGCCGCGGCGGCCAAGCTGGCGGCGTTCGACGGCGGCAGAGTAGCGATCGTTCTCCCAAGCTCCCCATACCCCTGCGCTCCCGCTCCTTTTGAGACCGCCTTGTTGTTGGTGGAATATTTCAGCGCCAAATCAGTTGAGGCCGAAATCCACCTGTATTCTCCGAAGCCTATGTCCCTGCCTGTACTTGGGAAGGCTAGCTGCTCGGTACTCGAGGAAAGATTGTCTGACAGGGGAATCGTCTTCCACCCCATGCATACCGTGGAAAAGATTGAGGAGCACAAGGTTCGATTTGAAACGACCGCCGACCCCTACGATCTCCTGATCGGAATTCCGGGCCATGTCTGCCCCCAGGTCGTCGTGGACAGCGGGCTGACGAACGGAGGCGCCTGGGTCAAGGTGGATTCTCGCACGCTGGAAACGGGTCACGACGACGTGTATGCGATAGGTGACGTGATATCCATCCCACTGGCCGACGGAAAGCCCCTACCGAAGGCGGGGGTTTTTGCCGAAGCGCAGGCCAAGGTTGCCTCAGCGCGGATTGTCTCAAGGCTTACGGGTGAGGCTCCCACTGCAGCCTATGACGGATCCGGCTACTGCTTCCTGGAAGTCGGCCATAAGGAGGCGATGCTCGTAAGCGGCAACTTCCTGGCGGAACCTCATCCCGATGTACAGCTTACCGAGCCCGCGGCTGAGCATTTCGAGGCGAAAGGTGAGCTGGAGCGCAGTCGGCTCTCGGAGTGGTTCTCTGCGTAACTTCAATGGCCGGTGAAAACTCAAGCCGGACTTCTCGGTAAAATGGGTATCTTGTTCCAGGAGGATCGATGGATAAGTCGTTGAGTCTTGGGAAGCTGCGGGGACTACAGGAGATCGCAAACCCGCAAAGCCTCTTCACCATCACAGCCCTCGATCATCGTGGCTCACTTCAAAGGGCGCTAAACCCCGAGGATCCAAAATCGGTCGGCTACCAGGACATGGTCGATTACAAGGTGAAGCTGTTGAATGCCCTGGCTCCGCATTCCAGCGCGATCTTGATCGACCCGGTGTTCGGCGCTGCGCCGGCCTTGAAAGGCAATCACATTTTGGGAACCCAGGGGTTTCTGGTGAGCCTAGAGTCGACCGGCTACTCCGACTATGAAGGCGACCGCGTCACGACGGTCGCCGAAGGGTGGGGTGTGGACAAGATCAAGCGCATGGGCGCCTCGGCGGTGAAGATCCTGCTTTACTACAACCCGGGAAGCGCCACTGCCGAGCAGCAAGAGGAATTCATCGTGCAAGCCGCGGAAGAGTGTCGGGTGCACGACATTCCAATGCTTGTGGAGCCACTGACCTATCACATTGTCGATGGCCCCAAGAAGGGCACTGCCGAGTTTGCAGAACTCAGGCCCGAGATGGTGATCGAGACCGCCCGCCGGCTGTGCCCGCTAGGCATCGATGTACTCAAAGCCGAATTTCCAGATGATCCAATATTTGAAAAGGACGAGGCCAAGATGGCCGATCACAGCAAGCAGCTGACTGAGGCGGCCGACGTGCCGTGGGTGCTGCTCAGCGCGGGGGTCGACTATGACACGTTCAACCTGGAGACGAGGTTGGCGTGTGAGAACGGAGCCTCCGGCTTCCTGGTCGGCCGCGCGATCTGGCAGGAAGCACCGGGGCTTCCCGAGGCGGAGCAGGAGCAGTTCCTTGCTGCCACGGCTGTGGGGCGACTCGAGGAATTGACCTCCATCGCCAACCGCAGCGGACGACCCTGGACGAGCGTGTATTCCGGTGAGATTGAGGAGATTGACGTGGCCGAGGGTTGGCAAGCAAGATACTAGCTCGGCGTCGCGCGGGCGATTTCAGTAGTTCTCCTACCGTTGAGCCTGCCCAAGTCCAGGTTCGTGGTCTTCCGCAAGCGGCTTCCAGACCGAAAATCCCCCTTTGCGCGAGCAGCTCCATAACATGGGTCTCTGGGACCAAAGCGTAAATTGCGCCTGGTCTCTCGGTCGGTACAATAATCTATGGAATGCGAGATTGCCCGAATTGCTCCCAGCAGATTCAGGACGAGGCGGCTTATTGCCGGTATTGTCACACTGAGCTTGAGCCGCCGCTATGGCTCACGTCGATGCGCAGGTGTCCCTATTGCGCGGAGTGGATCGAAAACGATTTAGAGC
>JAPUGV010000135.1 GCA_027298025.1 Chloroflexota bacterium
CTTCCTCTCTTCGCGCGGCTCCGATTGTGGGATCGCAAATGTAAACATCGGAACCTCGGGCGCGGAAATCGGGGGCGCCTTCGGAGGAGAGAAGGAGACCGGCGGCGGCCGCGAGTCCGGATCGGATGCGTGGAAGGCCTACATGCGCCGACAGACGAACACGATCAACTGGTCCAAAGAGCTGCCGCTGGCCCAGGGGATCCAGTTCGGATAACGGGTTAGCGTTCAGCGCTTCGCAGTCGACGACAGCCACTGGCTCTCGCGGGAGGATTTCGCGGGAGCCTTTGATTTGCGAGCGGTGTTTTCAAGTCGCGCAGAGTATTGAATTCGTACAGCACGCTCGTGTCTCGCAGTCAGCGATATCCCGCGCATGGATGTTGCGGGAGCCTATGCTTTGCAGGCGATGTATCCATAGAAAGGATGCGGGAAGATCACTCAGGACCTGCTTTGTCCGGAATCGTGGTTTGTTACGGTGTGGCGGTGGCCGCTGGGGTTTCGCTAGGCGTAGGCGGCGGACCCGTTGACTCCTCCGAAGGAGTCGGCGTGGGTGTGGGCGGCGGCTCAAGCACCGGCACGCCGGCCTCGTTCCCGCTCAAGGTCACTGCGCCGCTCCAGACCCAACCGTCACGGCCGGCTTCGCCAAAGCGACGAATTAACCACCAGGTGCCGATTGGCGTGTCGTCGTAGCGGCCAACGATTTCACCTGCTTCCTCGGCCAAAATGAAGTCGATGATCTCGTACTCCTCGCCCGGTCCACTGCGAATGTTGGCATTGTAGTCTGCAACCGCGGTTGGGATGGAGGGCGTACCGGTGGGTTCCGGCGTGAACGTCTCGGTTGGCGGTCCCGGAGTGTCCGTCGGCGGCGCCAACGTCTGAGTCGGGGTTGCGGCGTCTAGCGTGGCTTGTGCGATCGCCTGAGCGGTCTGGAGCACCTGCTCGCTGGATGGTGTGGGAGTAGCGGCATCCTGCGAGGAAAAGTTGCAGGCGCTCAGCGCAAACACCATGAGCATGCCGAACAGCCGACCCATAAATCCGATGCTCTGACCCTCCAACAATTTACCCTTAACGCCCCCTTCTCCGTATCCTGCGGCGCTAGAGTATATCGCACTCCGTTGGTCTTGGCGCGATCGGGCGAATTGCTCAAAATCACGCAGGAATCCCCCTTTGGCCGAGCGTTGAGAAGGCCTCAAGACGCCCTAGTACCCTAGTCATCTGATCCGTTCAAGGGGCGCGGGGTATCATATTTGTTCCATGGCAGATACAGGCCCACTGATCGAGACGGAAGTCGACGATCGGGAGATCGAAACGGGGGTTGACCCCGAGGTCCGGCGCGCCCGGGAGGAGCTGGCTTTGGCTCAAGAGCGCATGCTTTCGTCCGCGCTGGCGTTCTGTGATGGGACAATCAGCGCCGGTCAGCTGCGCGCAGTGCGTGAGTTGCTCCGCGAGCAGGACATGCGCCTAGCGCAGCTCGAAGGCGAAACACCCGCGGTATTTGTCGAAGAAGTGGCCGTCGAGAACTTCATCCCCGAAGACTCGCCAGCAGGGCGCTCCATCGAAGAAACGCTGAAGATGGAGCTCGAAACGCGGGATGCCCCCGAGCTCATGGAAAAGCTCTCCCATATCGACGAAAAGCTCGAGCGGCTGGAAGACGATTTTGAGAACGGCCGCATCAACGGCTCTCAATACCGGGCTATCCGCAGGCACTATCAAGAACAACGCGAAGTTGCGATGCGGCTCAGAGAGGCTCATCCCGGCAGCGATCGCTGGCGGGTCGTGCTGGAGGAGGGCCGCACGACCTTCCTGATGCAGCTCAACGAGGCGCTCTGCACCTGCGTAGCAATTTATGATCTCGAATCTCAAGATCAGATCTTTATCCAGGGCATAATGCCGGATGCTGCTGAAGAAGCGATGGGCTTGCTTCGCACTTTCGGACCGCCTCGCAAAGAGTCGGCGCCGGGTCGAATGCTTGCCACCCATTTGGACGATGGCTCCGGGCTTTTGCTCATCCCTGGGCTCCATACTGCGGTACTCTCGGTGTTCTCACAGGATCCACCCGGATGGCAGGTGCGGGCTTTAAAGGAAGTGCTGCTCAACTTCGAAGGCGCCAATCGCGCCGCACTACGCAAATCGGATCACAGGAGGCTCGTCTTCCCAGATCTCCGGCGCTTCGTCAAGGCCTCCTAGAGAACTTTCGCAACTGTTACACTCCGACCCCTGGCGACCTCCAGTAAAATGACGATTCGCCTTTTATTACGCGAAGTTGTCGACTGAATCACTAGCCTCCGTCTTCCTATTTTCCTTCGTGGTCGCGATCGCAGCGGTGATCTCTCCGGGTCCTGTGACCGCCACCATATTGAGCGAATCCCCCCGTCAGGGCTGGCGTGTCGGTCCGTTGGTCGCCGGCGGCCACTCCGGCCTGGAACTTCTCATGGTGACCCTGATCACCTTCGGACTGGCGACGGTCATGAGCACTCCGTTGGCCAGAACCATAATTGGACTGCTCGGTGGCCTAACTTTGCTGGTAATTGGGGGAAGCTACCTATACGGTGCCGGGCGAGGAACTGTCCATCTTCCCAACCCAGAGCAAGTCAGCAAGCCGAGATCCTACTCCGCACTGTTTGGCCTGGGGGTGGCTACGACACTTGCCAACCCGTTCTGGTATGTGTGGTGGGTGACGGTGGCGGCAGGGTATCTCGCTCAAGCTCAGGCGATCGGCATCGCGACCCTGGCCGCCTTCTACTTCGGGCATATCAGCGCCGATTTTGCCTGGGATACCTTCTTATCGGCCTCGGCCAGTGCCGGGCGGCGAATCCTTACCGATCGACGCTACCGCGCGCTGATCCTTGTGACCGGCGGATTCATGATCTATTTGGGGGTCGTATTCCTTGTCAGCGCCCTTGAGAACTGGATCTGACCCCTAGCTCATTCACTTCCCCATGATCACGACTGGGAACCGATGGCTATGCGCAAGAGGCTGCACGCTGGGAACGATTAAGTGGGGGCCCGTTCTCGCCCAGATCGATCAGGATTGGGAGCTGGGCGGCTCAAGCGGTACTGTCAGCCGCCATTGGGAATCATATGGGAAGTCCTCTGGTTTTTCGAAACGCTCGCGTTGCGGTTCGCTCAGCGGGCTTTGAGCATGCGTTTTAATTAGGAAATCGCGCTCCCTCCTGAAGGTGCTCCAGCCCCGTTCTGGATCGAGTTGGCGAATGGCTGCGTAAATCTCGGCGACCGCTCTTCGCCAATCCCCAAGCTGGACTCGATCTTTCGGCATCGTGAATCACAGCCCTTCCGCCCTAAGCCGCAATAAGCAGCCCCGCTGCGAGAGCCATGCCAACTCCCACCCACTGTCGTGCGACCAGCGTCTCACCAAGGAAAACCATTGCGAGCAAGATCGTCAAAGCCGGATATAGGGCCGTAAAGGCAGAAATCAAGCTGACCGGCCCGCGGGTGACTGCCACCACAAACCCAAGGGCACCAATGATTCCAAACACGCCGGTAATGCTGGCGAGAATCACGCCTCTGGGCTCGGTCTCTATGTGAAAACGCATGACGGCCATGATGATCAAAGCCACCGGTATTCCAGCAAGCGATCCGTAGACGACAGCACTGGTCGGGCTGATGTAGCGTGTAGTGATTTTCGGAACGAATCCAAACAGCCCCCAGGATAGGATGGTGACTGTCGCCGGAAGGATCCATGCTTTCATTTCTCACCTCGCATTTCGGATATCATTGCGCACCTTTTTGGCGGAGGGAGCGAGACCTCAAACAAAACAAGAGGGTGTGCCCGGTGGCACACCCTCATTCTGTTTCTGGATACAAAGCCTCTTCATTGAGAGGCTAGGCCTGCTCCATGGCGGCGTGCGCGGCAGCCAATCTCGCAACCGGCACGCGAAACGGCGAACAGCTTACGTAATCCAGCCCATACTGGTGACAAAGGCGGATCGAATCGGGATCGCCTCCATGCTCGCCGCAGATCCCGACCTCCAGATCGGGCCGTGTTTCGCGGCCTTCGCTGGTAGCGATCTGCATCAAGCGGCCTACTCCATCCGGGTCGATGGACTGGAACGGATTGGCCGGCAAGATCTCTTTCTCCAGGTACTCGACAAGAAAGCTCGCCTCTGCATCATCTCGGCTGATGCCGTAGGTGGTCTGCGTGAGATCGTTTGTCCCGAAGGAGAAGAACTCCGCGACTTCAGCCACTTCGCGTGCAGTGAGCGCCGCACGAGGGATCTCGATCATAGTTCCGAATTTGTAGTCCACGTCGACTTGCTGCTCCGCCATCACTTCTTTGGCCACTCGCTCTAGAGTTGCCTGCTGTGTCTTGAGCTCGTTGACGTGACTAATCAGCGGGATCATGATTTCCGGATGCACGTCCACGCCCTCTTTGCTCACCTCAATTGCGGCTTCCATGATCGCACGCACCTGCATTTCGGTGACCGCCGGCATGTGGATGCCTAGGCGCACCCCGCGCAGCCCCAGCATCGGATTGGACTCGCGCATGCCCTCCACCGCGCTAAGCAGCCGCTCCTGCTCCTTGAGCCGGTCCGCATCCTTCCCCGACTCACGAAGCCGAGTGACCTCGATCAGCAGCTCATCGTGACTGGGCAGGAATTCGTGCAGCGGCGGGTCGATTAGGCGGATGATCACCGGTCGGCCATCCATGGCGCGGAACAGACCTGCAAAATCTTCCCGCTGGTACGGCAGGAGCTTGTTGAGCGCCTCTGCCTGTTCCTCCGCAGACTCTGCGAGGATCATGTTCTGAACGATCGGCAGCCGCTCGGCCTCAAAGAACATGTGCTCCGTGCGGCAGAGGCCGATACCTTCTGCACCGTAGCCGCGAGCGCGCTCTGCATCGGAGGGGTAGTCCGCATTCGCCCAAACTCCCAGGCGACGGATATCGTCGGCCCAAGACAGAATCTTAAGGAGATACGGATCGTTGAAGTCCGGCACCATGGTGTCGAGCTGGCCGAGATACACCTCCCCGCGCGTACCGTCGATGGATATCCAATCGCCTTCCTGGATTTCTCGACCGTCGACCGAGATGACTCGCTTATCCAGATCGATCCTCATCTCAGAAACGCCCACAACGGCTGGCTTGCCGAATTGGCGAGCAACCAGCGCAGCGTGGCTGGTGCGGCCTCCGCGGCTGGTCAGGATTCCTTGTGCGGCCAGCATGCCGTGGACGTCGTCGGGCTTGGTCTCCGGGCGCACCATGATGACCTGTCGACCTTCGTCCTTCGCCCAGGCTTCGGCCTTGTCGGCGTCCAGGGCCACCTGGCCCACTGCCGCTCCCGGCGAGACGTTCAATCCACTGGCCAACATACGGCCTTCTTTGGCAGCCGCCTTCATGATCTCGATGTCGAACTGTGGATGGAGGAAGAAATCAACTTGATCGGGCGAGATCCGCGATACGGCCTCCTCGCGAGTGATCAAGCCTTCGTCCGCCAGATCCGCTGCGATGCGAACCGCGGCTTGCGCTGTGCGCTTGCTGTCACGCGTCTGGAGCATCCATAGTTTGCCGTGCTCGATCGTAAATTCCACATCTTGCACCTCGCGATAGTGTTTTTCCAGACGTTGGCTGATCGATTCCAGCTCCGCATAGGCCTCCGGCATATCCGCCTTGAGTTCCTCGATGGGCTTCGTGATGCGGATCCCCGCTACCACGTCCTCCCCTTGCGCGTTCAACAGGTAGTCGCCCTCGATCACGTCTTCGCCGGTTGAGATGTCGCGGGTCGTGCTCACGCCGGTTCCGGAGTCCATGCCCATGTTGCCAAACACCATGGTTTGTATGTTCACGCCGGTGCATAGATCGTGCGCGATCCCTGCCGCGTTCCGATAATCCACCGCACGCTTCCCGTTCCACGACTTGAATACCGCCTCGATAGCCAGGCGCAGCTGATCCGTCGGCTTGGTTGGGAATTCCGAGCCCGTTTCCTTTTTGACGATCTCCTTAAAACGCTCGGTGATGGCTTTCCAGTCCTCTGCCGCCAGCTCGGTATCGCGCTCGACGCCCTTTTTCTCTTGGTACTCCTTGATGACCTTCTCGAACGGCTCGGCCGGCACGCCCATGACGACCGAGCCAAACATCTGTACCAGGCGGCGGTAGGCATCATAGACAAAGCGCTCGTCCTGGGTCTGCTCGATCAAACTTCCCGCAGTTTCGTCGTTGAGGCCGATGTTGAGCACGGTGTCCATCATGCCCGGCATGGAAAACTTAGCACCCGAACGGCAGGAGACGAGCAATGGATCCGTCGGGTCTCCAAATTTCCTCCCGGAGGCCTTTTCGGTAGCCGCCATGGCTTCGAGCACCTGATCCCACATCCCGTCGGGGAACGTTTCGTCCTTCGCAAGATACGCGTTGCAGGCCTCAGTCGTAATGACATAGCCCGGTGGAACCGGGATTTCCAATCGAGTCATGTCGGCCAGATTGGCACCCTTGCCTCCCAGGAGGCCCCGCACACCTTCCCAGTCTCCGGCCGCCTGCTCGGCGTTCTCGACTTCCTCAAACCTATAAACCCATTTGTCTGCCATGTTCACTTCATCCTATCGAACAATGCTGCAAAGCAGCATGTCTCGACCGCACAATGTTACAACGAAAGCGCCAGGCCTTGAACTGAAGATTGTCTTGATCCGGCTAGGGTTCCGCCGGAAGCCCGATCTGGATCTTGTCTCCCTCGATCCGAACCGGGTAAGCGGGGATATCCACGATGGCGGGGAGGGTCAGCACCCGGCCGCTGCGAATGTCGAACTTCGCTCCGTGCCGCGGGCAGGCGATCTCGTAATCGACGAGTTCGCCCTCCGCGACTGGGCCATCGTCGTGCGAGCAGACATCCCCAATCGCGTAGTAATGATCTGCGATGTTGAACACCGCGATCATCTCGCCATCGATGTCGACGATCAAACGCTCGCCATTGCCAAGCTCACTCACTTCAGCAACGGTCACATACTCCAGATGTTCGGCGTCGACTTCTACGTAGTTGTACATGTTTCTATGCCCATGCTTGTGCTCCAGAAAAAACCGCCGGCGTTCACCGACGGCATAGGATAATGCGGCGAGACTTGAAGACTAGAGTGCGGCCAGCTCCTCCTCGAGCTCGTCCAGCCCGTATACTCCGGCCTTGAGCACCTTGAGCGACAGCAGCGCGCACTTTAGACGCACTGGCCCCAAATCTATGCCAAGCATCTCGATCAATTCATCCTTGGTGTATGACTTTACCTCATCGAGGGACATGCCCACGACCTTCTCCGTCAACAGATCGGCCGAGGCCTGCGATATGGCGCAGCCTTCCCCCGAGAAGGCGGCCTCGGTGACTCGTCCGCTACCGTCCACTCGGAGATCCATGCGGATGCGATCTCCACACAGCGGGTTGTCGTCCTCATAGCTGTAGTCATGAGGATCGAGGTTGCCTCGCATCTGCGGATTCTTGTATCGATCGATGATTTGTTCGCGATATAGATCGTCCATCGGCTAGGCAAAGACCTCCCGAACGGCGTACAGCCCTTCGATCAGGCTGTCGATTTCTTCCGGCGTATTGTACAGATAAAAAGAGGCGCGCGTGGTGGCTGGCAATCCCAGTTTTTCATGCAGGGGCATCGCACAGTGATGACCCGCGCGAACTGCGATCCCTCGTCGGTCCAGGATTTGGGCCACGTCGTGGGGGTGCGTATCGGCGAGGGTAAAGGCCGCCACGCCACCCTTGTGTTCTGCCGCGGGTCCATAAACGCGCACCCCCGGAACTTCTTCCAATTGCTCCAACGCTCGCTCGATCATCTCCTGTTCGTGCTGGCGGATCGCCGGCATGCCCAGCTTGGAGAGGTAATCGACGGCGGCACCGAAACCAATCGCCTGCGCGATCGGCGGAGTTCCGGCCTCGAACTTGCTTGGCAGCTCCGCTGCGACAAACGCGTCGAACTGCACGCGCTTGATCATCTCGCCGCCGCCCATGAACGGCGGCATCTCTTCCAGCAGCTCCCGCCGGCCGTAAAGTGCCCCGATTCCCGATGGGCCGCACAACTTGTGGGCCGAGAAGGCCAGAAAATCGATATCAAGGTCAGCGACGTTCACGACCATATGCGGCACCGACTGCGCGCCATCGACCAGCACTACCGCCCCGGCTGCATGAGCCATCTCGGCCATCTCTGCCACCGGATTGATGGTCCCCAACACATTCGACATCTGCGTGAAGCCCACCAGCTTGGGCTGCCGTTCGAGCAGGGCGCCGTACTCGGCGAGATCAATGCGTTGATCATCCGTCATCGGCGCGTATTCGATCTTGAAGCCGAGTTCGGAGGCCATCATTTGCCAGGGAACGATATTGGAGTGGTGCTCCATCTGGGTGAGCAGCACGAGGTCTCCCTCACCGAGGTTGGCGCGGCCCCAGCTATTGGCGACTAAATTGATGGCCTCGGTGGCGTTCCGGGTGAAGACGATCTGACGCGATGACTCCGCCCCCACGAACTCCGCCACCCGATCGCGAGCTGATTCAAAGGCCGCAGTCGCCTCCTCGGCCAGCGTGTGGATTCCGCGATGAACGTTAGAGTACTCCGTCTCGTAGAACCGAGACATGGCATGGATGACCTGCTCCGGCTTCTGGGAGCTTGCGGCTGAATCCAGGTAGACCAACTGAACTCCCTCTTGAGTCTCACGCTTCAAGATGGGGAAGTCTTTCCGAATGGCTCCGACGTCCAGTGTGTCTAGGGTTTGAGGGACTGCCATCTACGAGGAAGCCTCCAGAATCTCCGGTTTGAGATCCGAATGGTGGAACCGCTACTTGCTCTTCTTGCTTTCCGCGCTCTTCGCGGCGCGACGCTTCTTGGATTTCCGAATCTTGTCGCTGTCCTGTCGCGTCCATAATACGCGATCGGGCACCATCCAACCGTCCGTCAGGTATACGTCCTGATTAAACTGGACAGCCACCATCTTGTAATCCGCCTGTACGACCACCCCTTGCAGCCAATCGTTTACGCGCTTCTCATCACGCATGTGATCACACAGAACATCGACCATATCCCCGACGTCGTATATGCGAGGTTCTACTGTAGTTGCCGCCGTACTCTCATGTGCCATCAATTCCTCATGCCTTACGATTCGTGTCTTCCCTAATTAAGCGCGAGGTCCGAGCTTCCTGTCAATCATCTTTTCGAATTGATCCCGGACGCTCTCGAGCGGAATGCGCTTCATCACCGAAGCGAAAAAACCCTCCACCACCAGCCGCTCTGCCTCTTCGCGTGGGATTCCGCGAGACATTAGGTAGAAGATCGGTTCCTCTTCCAATTGGCTGATGGTGGCGCCATGGGTGCAGCGGACATCATCCGCCAGAATTTCGAGACCCGGAATGGAATCGGCGCGAGCGCGCTTGCTGAGAATCAGATTGCGATTGGCCTGGAATCCGTCGGTATGCTGGGCGCTAGGAGCGACATAGATCATGCCCTGCCACACCGACCGGCTTCGATCGACCAATGCGCCCTTGAAGAGTAGGTCGCTGGTGGTGTTGGGGGCCAGGTGGTTCTGCTGCGTATCGTGATCCAGATGCTGAATGCCATCGGCAAAGTAAAATCCGGTCCAACGGCCCTCCGCACCTTGCCCGTCCAGCGTCAATTCTGAGAAATTCTTCGTGAGGCGACTGCCGACCGCGCCAAAGATCCAGTTCATCTGCCCATCTCGACCCACCCGCGCCCGCTCATGGGTGAAGTTCCATACGTGATCGCCCCAATCCTGAATCTCCACAAAATTGAGCTGAGCGCCCCGGCCGACAGAAATCTCCACGATTCCGGCATGCAGGCTCGATTCCTCCCCCCCGGGAGAGGCCATTTCATGCACCACGGTGGCAGATGCGCCGTCTTCGATCACGATTAAGACTCGGCTGAAAACCGCCAGATCGCTCCCCGGCGCCCAAAGGGTGGAATGGAGGGGGACTTCGAGCTGCACGCCGGAGGGTACGTACACCAGCACACCGTCGGTGGCCAAGGCTGCAGCAAGAGCGGAAAACTTGCCCTCATCGTCCGGAACCACCGAGCCAAGGTGCTTACGCAGAAGTTCCTCATGCTCCCGTACTGCGGTGGCCCAATCGGCGAATACGACTCGCTCATCACCAATCTCCGTCAGGTTGGCGAGTTTGGGATCGTGGCCAGGGTGCAGCAAGAGCGACGGCTGAGGCCTTAAAAGCGCCGGGTCCACGCGGCCATTGTCGCTGGGTCGGGCCGCGAAGCGATCGGCCGGGATGTTGCGAATATCGGTTCGTCTCCAGGGTTCGTCCTTGACGGTCGGCAGCGGAAGCGATTCCCAGGCCTTCCAGGCGGACTTGCGGCGCTCCCTCAGCCATTCCGGCTCCTTGAGCACCTCGGAGGCCTGCGCCACTTGTCTAGTGGAAAACTGAAACTCAGCCGAGGTCGACCGCCGAACGATCCTCTTGCGTTTAACCTTTGGGCTACTGCTCATACCTTATATCCATACGAAGGGCCGGCTCCCGCCGGCCCCTGGGGGTTCTACTGTCAAGCATAGGACTTCAACTTTCGGGCCCCGGACTTCGAAGGTTCTAACCGATGGAACCTTCCATCTGCAGCTGGATCAACCGGTTCATCTCCACTGCATATTCCATGGGCAGCTCGCGCACCAAGGGCTCAATAAATCCTGAGACCACCATGGTGATCGCTTCCTCTTCGGACAAGCCGCGGCTCTTCAAGTAGAACAGCTGCTCCTCGCCGATCTTGCTCACCGAAGCCTCGTGTCCGACACTGACATCGTTTTCGTCAATTTCAATGTACGGATAGGTATCGGAGCGAGAATTCTCATCCAAGAGAAGCGCATCGCAGACGACGTTGGAACGCGATCCAACTGCGCCCTCGTAGATCTTAAGCAAGCCTCGGTAGGACGCGCGCCCACCATCTTTGCTGATCGACTTCGACGTGATTCGGCTGGTCGTCCTCGGCGCTACATGGATGACCTTGCCTCCCGTATCCTGATGCTGACCCTTGCCTGCAAATGCCATCGACAAGATCCCACCGTGGGCTCCCTCACCCACCAAGTAGCAGGAGGGGTACTTCATCGTCAGCTGGCTGCCTATGTTTGCGTCCACCCATTCATGTTTAGCATTCTCGTGAACCATCGCGCGCTGGGTGACCAAGTTATATACGTTGACCGACCAGTTCTGGATCGTCGTGTAGCGCGAGCGGGCACCCTTCTTAACCACGATTTCAATGACGCCGCTGTGAAAGGAATCGGTGGTGTAAACCGGAGCGGTGCAGCCTTCCACGTAGTGAACCTCGGCCCCCTCTTCGAGGATGATCAGCGTGCGCTCGAACTGGCCAAGATTGGCCGTGTTCATGCGGAAGTAAGCCTGCAACGGAAGCTCCACCTTTACACCCGGCGGCACGTAAACGAACGATCCGCCGGACCAAACCGCGCTGTTCAGCGCCGCGAACTTGTTATCCGTGTGCGGGATGACGGTGGCAAAGTGCTCCCGGAAGAGGTCTTCATGGTTCTTGAGCCCGTCCTCGATGCTGACGAAGATGACGCCCAGCTCATCCAAATGCTTCTGGATGCTGTGGTACACCATTTCCGATTCGTATTGCGCCCCGACGCCTGCCAGGAACTTCTGCTCCGCCTCCGGGATGCCAAGCTTGTCGAAGGTGGCCTTGATCGTGTCATCCACGTCGTCCCAGGACTTGCTCTCCTTCTCGGAAGGCTTGACGTAGTAATAGATGTTGTCGAGATCCAGACGGCCGAGGTCCCCGCCCCAATCCGGCATAGGTCGCTCGAAGAAGTGATCCAGTGCCTTCAGCCGGAACTCCAGCATCCACTCCGGTTCTTCCTTCATTGCCGAGATCTGACGCACGACCTCGTGATCGAGCCCTTTGCGGGTCTTGAATACGGTGACGTCCGGGTCGCTGAACCCGTATTTGTAATTGCCCATTCCATCTAGCTGTTTGAGATCTGCAGGTGTGGCCATATTTATAGCTCCAGTATTCCTTCGTACCCAACCTCCTCCAGATGTTCGGCAAGATCGGCGCCGCCGGATTGGAGGATCCGACCGGCCAGGAGAATGTGCACGAAATCGGGCTTGATGTAGTTCAGGATGCGCTGATAGTGGGTGATGATGAGTATGCCGAGCTCTTCGCCCACGAGTGCATTGATTCCCTTCGCGACGATGCGCACCGCGTCGATGTCCAATCCGGAATCGGTCTCGTCCAGGATGGCAATTTCGGGCTCCAAGGTAGCGAGCTGCAGGATTTCAGTGCGCTTCTTCTCGCCTCCGGAAAATCCGTCGTTCAGAAACCGTCCGGCGAACTCGTGGGGGATTTTCAATAAATCCATCTTACCCTTAAGCAGCTCCCGAAACTCGGGGATCGGGATCTTCTTGCCATTTCCATTCTCGGCTGCCCGGCGGGCGTTGATTGCCATGCGAAGGAAATTGGCGACCGAGACTCCTGGTATCGCTACCGGATACTGGAAAGCCAGGAAGAGGCCCATGCGAGACCGTTCGTCGGGAGCCAGTCCCACGATATTCTCGCCCTTGAAGAGCACCTCGCCCTGGGTAACTTGATACGCAGGGTGACCCATCAAGATATTGGCCAGGGTCGATTTTCCTGCACCATTGGGTCCCATCAAGGCGTGAATCTCCCCCTGCGTTACAGTGAGATCGACGCCCTTGAGGATCTCCTTCCCCTCAACCGAGGCGTGGAGATCCTTGATTTCTAGCGTAACGGAAATTGGATTGCTCCTTTATGCACGAATGCGGCAGGATTATAGCACGCCGTACAATATTCGTCAATAACCTTTGAAATATTATTGGCTGCTGGGGTTTCTCATCTTGGGGAGCCGCTGCAAATCGATTCTGACCTAGCGCCAAAGGGTGATAATTATAGGAAATATCTGATTTATTGACCTCAAAGGGTGCCGCGTGCTATACTCTCTTCGCCATGACATCACCCACGAGAGAAGTCATCCTGCGCACTCTCAGGGCACAGGGGAAGTGCACCGTGAACGCTCTTGCGGAAGCGGCAGAGGTTTCGCCGGTTTCTGTGCGCCACCACATTTCTGCGCTGCAGGCGAAGGATCTTGTGGTCTCGGAGGAGGTCAAACACGGCGTTGGCAGGCCGTATCACCTGTTTTCCCTGACCGAAAAGGCCTTTGAGCTCTATCCGGGGCGATATTTCAAGCTGACCAATCGCCTGCTCGATGAGATCAAGGATCACGTATCGGAGGAGCTCGTAACCGAGCTATTCACTGGAGTGGCAAATGCGATGGCGGATCAATATGCTTCGCAGCTTCAAGGCCTGCCGCTTGAGGGGCGCCTGCCTCGTCTGATGGAAATGCTTGGGAAAGAAGGATTTGACGCCGAATACGAGTGGCGAGGGGATGAAGTGATCATCCGCGAATTCGGCTGCCCATACCTCAAAATCGGCAGAGAGCACCCGGAGGTATGCGCAGTGGACACGCACTTCATCGCGACCGCGCTCGATCTCCCGGTGGAGCGCGTGAAATGCCTGCTGGATGGCGATACCCATTGCACCTTCTCACTAAAGGTGCAGGAACCGAAGGAGGGACTCCCCGTATGAGTGAGGATGCAATACAGACCTTGGTCTGGGAAGCGGATTCTACCGACCCCGAGAAGTCCGAAGAGGTGCGGGAAGCACTGCGACAAGTGATGGATCCGGAGATCGGGCTAAGTGTGATTGAGCTGGGCCTGGTGCGGGACCTGAAGATCGAAGACTCCACTCAGCACGTGAAAATGATCATGACCACTCCATTTTGCCCCTATGGACCCGCTCTCCTCGAAAGCACGCGCGCCAAGGCGGAGGAGGCCACCGGAAACGGCACCACCATCGAAATGGCGATGGATCCATGGGATCCGAGCATGATGGAAGAGGGCGCCGGCTCTGACTGGGGGCTGTTCTAGCCAATCGACGCGTGCAGATGGAATACGCAAAAGGCCGAGAGTGATAGGCTCTCGGCCTCTTTTTTTTATTATTGATTCCTCTATCCCGCCACGTGAACCTGCGGGCGCTCCCCTTTGTGAGGCTTTAAGGCGATCGTCAGGTGCCAAGCGCCTTTGACTCGCGCCGTCGGCGCTCCATGAGACCGACAAGACCCAGGAGGCCCAGCAAGATGCGGATCGCAAATCCCAGCGCGCTAGCCACAAAGATTACGATGGAGGCCAGAAGAAGCACAAGCACCCAGGGGGAAATCACCCGACCTCCCCTGATCGTCACCAGTCGTGCGCGCAGATCGCTTACAAAGGAGGGGCTCGGCTCGACAGGAACGAGCGAATCCTCGAGCAGTTTCTCGATCCTCTTGCGATCTAGCCTCTGACGGTTCCAACCGATACGCATCTGTCCCTAATCCGGGTTTCCCATGGCTCCGTCTTCCATCATCTTGATCTGATCCCGTAGCGAGTTCAGCGTCCGGTGGTATAGGCTTTTGATGGCACCCTCGGTACGACCCATAATCTGGCCGATTTCGGCATTCGGCAGCCGCTCGACGAATTTAAGGATCAACAATTGCTGACGATCCGGAGGCAGCTTGCGCACCGCACGCAGCAGGGTCCGGTTCTGCTCCTCCGCCAAGGCCAGCGCTTCCGGGTGCGTAATCGCGGCGGTGTCGGCCACATGGTCCTCGAGCGGGACCACCGGTCGACGGCTTCGATCGCGATGCCAATTCGCCACCAGATTGTGCGCAATCCGGTAAAGCCAGGCGGAGAACGGTACGCCTTGGTCCTGGAAATTGCCTACGTGCCTCAGTGCTCGCTGGAACACCCTCGCCGTCAGATCCTCGGCGTCTTGATAGTCACCGGTGCGATAGTAGATGTAACTGTAAATGCGCGTAACATGTCGATTGTAGAGCTCCCCGAAGGCTTCCGCCTCAGAAGCAGCACTGCGAACGAGCTCCATCTCATCGCTTTCGCGGGGCGTCACTTTAATTCCCGCCCCCGCACGTCTGCTCCCTTAAAATAAACCCCAACCATCACCACTGGTTGCCCTCAAATCATGGCCTTTTGGTCCTCCCGCATCCCGCGGGGCGCGCAGTATAGCACAGCGGTTATACTGCAAGCGCTTGCCATAGGACGGACTCCGCGCATGCAGACCCTCGTTTCGTTAGACATCGAAACAACCGGTTTAGACCCAGTGACAGACGCCATCATCGAGATCGGCGCCGTCCGGTTCCGCGATTCGCGGCTGGAAGACGAATGGACTCAGCTCGTGAATCCGGGAAGGCCCCTCTCTCCCTTTATCACGCAACTTACCGGGATCACCGACGAGATGTTATCTGGAGCGCCCAGAATCAATGAGGTTCTCGAATCGCTCGATGCTTTCGTGAAGGAGGATCCGATTGTGGGCCACCGGGTGGAGTTCGACCTCAGTTTCCTCCGTCGTCGGGGCCTTTTTGGATCCAATCTACCGCTCGATACCTACGATCTGGCTGCGGTGGTTCTGCCCGACGCCGGACGCTACAGCCTGAGGGCATTGGCCAACCTTCTGAAGGTCCCCTCTATGAGCGCCCACCGGGCGCTGGACGATGCCAAGACCACGATGCACGTGTTCAAGCGACTCTATGATCACGTGATGGAGCTCCCGTACCCGCTTTTGATGGCCCTTAGCGATATGGCGCAGCCTATCAACTGGGGCGCCGGCTGGGTGTTTGAGGCGGCAATGGACGAGCGAATCGAGTCGGGCGAAAAAGTTCCGGAAAACGGTCGGCTCAACTTTACCTCATTCGCCACACACACGACCTCGGCGCGCGCTCTTACGCCTCTCGACGAACCTGCAGGCATCAATATCGAGGAATTGGCGGGCCTGATTGAGCCCGGAGGCGCGCTCTCGCAAGCAATGGAGGGTTATGAATACCGAACGCAGCAAGTCCAGATGCTCAAGGCCGTAGGTGAGGTTCTGTCCGAGAGTCGCCACCTGTTGGTCGAAGCCGGCACCGGGACCGGAAAGTCGATGGCCTATCTCATTCCAAGCCTTCAGTGGGCGGAGGCGACCGGCCACCGAGTATTGATCTCCACTAATACCATCAACCTCCAGGATCAACTGATCCACAAGGACATCCCGGATTTGCAGACCGCGCTCGGAAAGGATTACAAAGCGGCGGTGCTCAAAGGCCGGCGGAATTATCTCTGTCCGCGCCGGCTTTCTGCCATGGCCCGCATAGGTCCACACAATGCGGAAGAGGCACGTGTCTTGGCCAAGGTGTTGGTCTGGCTGGTACGAGGAGGCACGGGTGATGTCAGCGAGATCAACATCCGCGGACCGGTGGAGGCCGCAATTTGGTCGCGGCTGTCCTCAGACAGCGAGGACTGCAGCATGGAAGCCTGTCTGCAGCACACGGGCGGGACCTGTCCCTATTATCGATCTCGTCGGGAGGCGGAAGCGGCGCATGTGGTAATCGTCAACCATGCGCTCCTGCTGGCAGATATTGCAACCGGAAATCGCGTGATCCCGGATTATGAATACCTAGTCATCGATGAAGGACACCATCTGGAATCCGCCACGACCCGCGGTCTTCGTTTTGATGTCACAGAGGCCGATCTAAATCGGGTGCTGCGGGAATTATCGGGGACCACAACCCAGCGCGTGCTTCGCTTGGCGAAGGAAACCCTTCCAGCGGAACAGTACGTTCAGTTTCAACCCGTCGCCACCACCGTAACTGAGTCGGCGCGTGAAGCTCAGCAATTGACGGCAAAATTCTTTGAGCGGCTCTTGGAGTTCTTGGACCGCCGGCGGGACGGTCGTCCGGTCGGCCGCTACGGCCAGCAGGAACGGATATTGCCTTCCACTCGCACCCTCCCCTTCTGGAGCGAAGTTGAGATCGGATGGGATGAACTTCGCAGTCCGCTCTCCAAAGTCTTGGATTCGCTTCGGGACATCGTCGCTGCATCCGAAGAGATTGGTGAGCGCGCAATCGAAGCGCCGACAGGTGGCCTACTGCAAGTTTCGGATGCCGGCCTCTCGGAGGATCTGGCGGTAAGCCTGCGCACCCTAGCAGGTGATCTTGGTGAGATCATCGACAGCCTGGACGAACTGATATTTCAAGCCGATCCTCAGCGCATCTACTGGCTCGAACTGCAGGGTGAACCGGGTCGACTATCCATGCACGCCGCCCCACTTGAAGTCGGCCCTCTCGTTGAGAAGTACCTCTGGCACGAGAAAGAGTCTGTGGTGGTTACCTCGGCCACACTGACAACGGCCGGGGAGTTCGACTATATTCGGCGCCGGCTGAGCGCGACGGATGCTGACGAACTGGCTTTAGGTTCGCCCTTCGACTTCGAGAGCTCGACGCTGCTCTACCTCATCGATGACATTCCGGAGCCGCAGGAGCGCCGGGCCTACCAGGCGGCTTTCGAGCGCGGTCTTGTTTCGCTCTGTCGAGCCACAAGCGGGCGCACGCTGGTGCTGTTCACCTCGAACCAGCAGCTAATATCGACCGCCAGGGCAATTTCAGCCCCCCTCGCCAGTGCGGACATCCTCGTGCTGGAGCAGAGTGCGGGAGCCTCTCGCCACGCCTTGCTCGAGAACTTTCGCTCGACCGAGAAAGCGGTGCTGCTGGGCTCGAGATCATTTTGGGAAGGGGTGGATATTCCGGGCGATGCGTTGTCGGTGCTAGCGATCGCTCGGCTTCCGTTCGATGTGCCGAGCGATCCGATCATCGCTGCCCGGGCCGAAACCTACGAGAACTCCTTCGCTGAGTACTCACTACCGGAAGCAATCTTGCGCTTTCGCCAGGGGTTTGGCCGGCTGATCCGCACTCGCTCTGACCGGGGCGTCGTAGTGAGCTTCGATAGCCGATTGCTCACCAAAAGTTATGGCAGGGCGTTCATCGACTCTCTCCCGAATGTGACCCAGCGCGTCGGATCCATGAACGAGTTGCCCGGACAGGCCGCGCGCTGGCTGGGGATATAGTCGCGCTATAATCCGAGCCGCCATGATTGACGTGAACGAACTTCGCAGTGGGGTCACCTTCGAACTGGATGGACAGATCTACAAGGTGATCGAATACTCACACCACAAGCCCGGCCGCGGCAAGGCCACCATTCGCACCAAAGTGCGTGATCTTCGCAGCGGCACGTTGTTGGAGAAAACCTTTAACTCCGGTGACCGCGTCCAGGATATCCGCCTCAATTACCGCATGGCCCAATTTCTTTACCGCGAGGGAAATCTGTTTACCTTCATGGACAATGAGACCTATGAGCAGCCAACCCTCGACGCTTCGGTTCTCGGCGATGTAGTTCAGTACCTGACCGAGGGACTGGAAGTCAAACTAACTTTCAATGAAAATGAACCCCTTGAAATCGAGCTGCCAAGCGCGGTGGATCTCAAAGTCACGGAGGCGGAAACTAGCGTAAAGGGCGATACCGCCACGGGCGCCACCAAGATTATCACCACCGAGACCGGCGTCAAAGTCCAAGTTCCCCTTTTCGTTGAGGCCGGCAACACCATTCGGGTCGACACTCGCAATGGCCAGTATGTGACGCGGGTGTAACCCTCCCCGTTAACCCGCATCTAACACACCCGCTACATCCGCTTGCTATAATCTACCCGGCTAGGACCGATATGATACTGGGGCTAATCCTTCAGAGCTTTCAGGAGGAACGCGCGCCAACTTTCAGTCGAGGCGAAAGGCGCTAAGCTACACGCCTTAGACAAAACATTTACAAGCCCACCAAACGGGCTTGGAACAATCGAGGAATTTGGCTATGCGCACACCAGCTGGATCAGAGTGCCCGTACTATTTTGAGGACTACCACCGGGGTCGAGAGCGGCAAGAGTGCCGCCTGATTGCGGGGTCGCCTAACGGCGGCACCTGGGCTCCCGACTTATGCGGCAAGTGTCGCGTTCCGCGCATTGCAATGGCGAATGCTTGCCCTAATTTGGTACTGGAGGCCAAGGTCAAATCGGGAATCCTCGGTCTGGGCCGCGGCGTGGAGGTCAGCTCATCCTGCGTGTTTACCGCCGAGCCGGTCGAGGTACCCGAGATTGGATGCGGTCATTGTCACGAATTTCTCGATTTTTCAATCGGTAGCGATTCCTCGCCCAACTGACTTCGCCTCGCCACTTCCCTCCTCAGCTCACTCATCGAAATCCTCGCCGCACCGGACCCTAATGATGGGGCAGTGGACCAAGGGCAAGGCAACGATTCACACACAGGCCCAGATTCGAATTATTTCTGAAACGGGGGCGAGGCCGGCTTAGCCTTCGGCAGCCAGGCACACCTGCTGGATCCGCCAGCGACCGCTTGCTGGCTCAGTCCTTAGGCTTCTTGCCCCCGCCGCGCCCGGAATCGGGGCGGAGTTCGGCGCGCACGCAGCTCCAGTTGCCTCCACAGGCTCCATAGAGCAACTGAACTTCGGACTCACTCACGCCGTACTGACTGGCCAGACGTGCCGCCATGTTTTTTCCTGTATCCGTTTTGTCCTGGGATTGCGACTGGCTCCGCAGCTTTTTGCGCACGCAGCCCCAATCTTGTGCGCATTCTCCCTGGTAGAGACCCAGCACTTCATCAACGCTCGGCCCGAATTGGCCCGACAGTTGCTCAGCGGTTCGATCGATTCGGTCCTGTTGATGCTCCGTTCGGTCCTCATCTCGCAACTGCTCACGCGTCTCTCGGATGCCGGTGTCCAGGACAGAAATCCAGTCTTCGCCATCCGCCAATCGCTGAGCCTGACCAATCTCGCCCCAGCTGTGACCTGCGGCATGAGCTTCGACAACTTGAGTCCAGTCTAAGTTTGACCGTTCGGCAAACCGAGCGGCGTGGTTCAGCTCTTGCAGCGAGTGGCCGGATTCCAGATACCCATCCAGCTGTGCGGGATCCAGCTCCAGGGCCTGAGTCGTCTTGTAAAAGCGCCCAAGCTCTACTGGCGACATGCCGTCGCCCAAGCGGGCGAGTGCGTCTTCGAAATCCGCCTCGTAGC
>JAPUGV010000136.1 GCA_027298025.1 Chloroflexota bacterium
GATACATCACCGGGCCTACATGACACCCTATTGGCCGCCTGTGATCGCTATCGTTATGAACTGTTAGGGTGCACCACCTATCACGACAATTGCACGGATAATTTAGCGGCGGCTTTAGCAGAAGTGCAACTTGTGTCCCCGAAGACACCAAGTCCATGGAATTTGTTCATGAACATTCCGGTACAAACGGATAGGCAACTGTCCTTTGAGCCGCCTGTAGGCCAACCTGGGGATTATGTCCTGCTGCGGGCGGAAATAGATTGTGTTGTCGTGTTTTCCGCTTGCCCACAGGACAAGGTGCCGATCAATGGCGAGGCCTGTACGCCGACAGAAGCACACTTTGAAATCGTCTAAAGTATGGACGAGATCGCCGAGGTGAGCGGGTTGCCTATCAGCCATTGCCGCGAGCGAGGAGCGGTCGCCAGCGGATGCCTGGGGGGCCTTTTTTCTTCTCTTTTCTCTCAGTGCTTGCGTGCCCGAGAGGCTGGCGCTAAAATGCCGTTTGAATTTCCTCTACTCCGATAGACACACAAAGGAGCGTGCGGCTATGAAACCACCATTTGGCGTCGTCGATGCAGACGGTCATATCAACGAGCCGGAGGCGCGGTTGCTCGACTTCCTGGAGCCACCGTACAGAGAGTTTCTCCATCCTTCACTGGCAAACCCCAATGGCACCATCTACCCCACGAACTCACTGGCACCCAAATTGGCGCCGGGTTTGGACCCGACGCTCGGGGGACGACTCGGCAGCAACGGCCCGGTGGGATTTCCCGCCCCAGCGGATTGGCTCGAAGCCATGGAAGCAGGCGGCCTGGCAATGACCGTGTTGTACCCCACGACGCTGCTGGGCTACTCGGCTATTATCGATCCCGATTATCTCGTGGCCATAACCCGCGCCTATAACACCTACGTGTATGAAGACTGGCTCAAGGTCAATCCGCGTTTCCAAGCGGTCGCCCTTATGCCGCTGCTCGAGGTGGAAGAGTCAGTCAAAGAGTTGCGCCGTGCGGTGACCGAATTAGGGTTTGTCGGGGCCTTCCTACCGGCAACCGGTTTCGGTCTCCTGGGCGAAAAACGCCTGCACCCGCTCTATGCTGAGGCTGAGCGGCTCGGGTGTGTGATTGCCGTGCACGGCGGTCACGCCACCGCTGAATATATGCGCTACACGCGATTCATTCAACGTCATACCATTGGTTTTCCGGTGTCGAACATCATCCAGATGACCCACATGACCTATGAGGGAATTTTTGCACTCTTCCCGACCTTGCGGGTGGCTTATCTCGAAGCCGGGTGCACGTGGGTGCCGTATATGCTGAATCGCATGGATGATGAGTGGGAAAAACGTGGCGAGGTGGAGGCGCCGCAATGCAAGCAGAAACCGAGCACGTATATCAAGAGCGACCGAGTCTTCTTCCACGCCGAGTCGGGTGAGGATTTGATCCCCCAAGTCCTCGACATCCTGGGTGACAACAGCCTGGTCTACGCCTCGGATTGGCCCCACTGGGATCATGAGTATCCGCAGAGTGTCGGGCATCTCTGGGAGCGCCAAGACTTGAGCGAGAGCCAGAAACGGGCGATGTTAGCCGACAATGCCCGCGCCATGTACGGCTTGAAGACCGCCGTGACGGCCCCAGAAGGCACCGACTGAATCCCTCTCCCATCCCAGGGAAAGGGGTAATGTTTCACCTATATGGAAAGGGTTTCTATGCGATATGACGTAATTATTGTTGGTGGCGGGTCAGCCGGATGCGTGTTGGCAGCGCGCTTGTCAGAAAATCCTCACACCTCGGTATTACTCCTTGAAGCGGGACCGGATTACCCCAACCTGGCGCATCTCCCGGACGATCTCAAACTGGGCAATAATGTCTGGTTGTCGGCCTATGGGCCGCATAACTGGGGCTATGTCGGCCAGGTGACGCCACAGCAAACGGCGTTGCAGATTCCCCGTGGCAAAGCCATGGGTGGTTCGAGTGCGGTGAATGGCCAGGTACTGTATCGTGGCATTCCGGACGACTACGACAACTGGGCCTCCTGGGGTAATGATGAGTGGTCGTTCGCCAAAGTGCTGCCATATTTTTGCAAGATGGAAAACGACCACGATTTTCAGGATGAGTTTCACGGTACCAGCGGTCCGGTGCCGGTGCGCCGCTATACGCCAGAAGAGTGGCTCCCCCATGCGGTGGCTTTCCACCAGGCGTGTGTCAACGCCGATTTCCGGGCTGATCCGGACCAGAATCATCCGGAATCCACTGGCGTCTCACCGCGCGCCCGCAATACCATTGACGGCGTGCGCATTAGCATGGCCATGGCCTATCTCGACCCGGCACGGCATCGCTTGAACTTGACGATCAAGGGGGGTATCTCGGCCCGGCGTCTCCTGTTGACAGGACGCCGAGCGGTTGGGGTGGAAGTCGAGAGTGGCGGCGAGCGTTTCAGCGTGGAGGGGGAAAAAATCATCCTGAGTAGTGGGGCGATCGGCTCACCGCACCTGTTGTTGCTGTCAGGCGTTGGCCCCGCCGCACAGTTGCAAAGTGTCGGGGTTGACGTCCTCCATGATCTCCCTGGCATCGGACAAAACCTGCGGGACCATCCCGCTGCCACGGCCCTGTTTCGCATGGTGGGTGAGCGTCCCGACGTGCAGGCCCCGGCTATTCAGGTCGGCTTACGCTACACGGTCGAGGCTTCACATCTGCAAAACGACATGCAGATTACGCCGATCTTGATGACCAGTGAGCATCGCCCGGCGCATGTGCCCATTCACGACGATGACAACTACGTGGGTATAAGCTGTAGTCTCCAGCTGGCTCTCGGAGCTGGGGAACTCCGTCTGGTCTCGTCCGATCCGCACGTGCAGCCGTCGCTCGACTACCGCTATCTTACCGACCCCTTTGACCGGGAGCGTATGCGCCAAGCCATGCGTCTGGCGGTGCGCTTAGGAGAGGACGCCGCCTTTCAAGACCTGTTCATCGAACGTGTAACCCCCACCGCTGCAGACCTGGCCTCCGACGCCGCGCTGGATGCCTGGCTGGCCCAGAACATGGGGACCTCGCATCACATCTCCGGCACATGCAAGATGGGGCCGGTCTCCGACCCCACGGCTGTGGTCAGTCAGTATGGGCGAGTGCACGGCCTTGACAACCTCTGGGTGGCTGATGCCTCGGTCATGCCGGATTGCATTCGCGCTAATACCAACGCCACGACTATTATGATTGGCGAGCGTATCGCGGAATTTATCAAGCAAGGGGCGTAGCCAAGTGGCTGTTAAGGAGGAAGAAGGGTCAGACTAGCAGGTAAAAACCTCTGGGTGAAAGGAAAATTGCAGCCTAAACGCCTATGTAATCTTGACGTGAGCCTCGCCAAGCCCGCTGATGGAAACCGTTGCGGTGTCTCCCGATTGCAAAGGAATCAGCCTGTCCGTCCCGAAAACCTGAATCAGTTGAAATTCTTGACATTTGCTCTGTCCATGATCATCCTTGAGCGATGCATTGTCCCGTATCCGCTCACCTCTCGCGATAAGGTCTGCGATCATGCCACCCGTCGTCTCTGTCCTCCTCGCCTCTATCTTGGTCTGGTTCCGGTCTCGTCTCGCCATGCAGATAGAACTCCTCGCCTTGCGACATCAGGTCGCCGTCTATAAGCAGAGCCTCTCCTGCCCGAAGCTTCGGCCAACGGATCGCTTGCTCTGGGTCTGCCTCTCGCGTCTGTGGCCTAGCTGGCAACAGGCGCTGGAGTTCGTTCAGCCCCGTACCGTCATCGCCTGGCAGAAGAAACGGTTCCGAGCATACTGGCGAGGCTTGAGTCAGAGCGGCAAGCCGGGTCGTCCGGCCATCTCCAAAGAAATCCGTGAGTTGATCCAGGATATGTGGCGCTCAAACCCATTGTGGGGTTCGCCTCGCATCGTTGGGGAACTGAAAAAACTGGGCATTCATGTGGCCAAATCCACAGTCGAGAAGTATGGACCTCGGACTCGCAAGCCGGCTTCGCCCACGTGGGAAGCCTTCCTGAGCAATCACGTCCAAGACGTGATGGCCTGCGATTTTTTCACGGTATCGACTGCAACTTTCGGGGTGCTCTTTGTGTT
>JAPUGV010000137.1 GCA_027298025.1 Chloroflexota bacterium
GGTGGCGTTGACCTGGCGCAGCTATCGAAGAGCCTGGGGCACGCCTCATTGAGCACGACAGAGCGCTACCTGGGAGTCGATCTGGACCTGGCCCAGCAGCCGTGCGACTTCATCAAGTTAATGCTGATTTGAGGTGATTTAACCGAAAACGGCGCTCTGCGCCGATTCACGCCGTTGACAGTCACTGTACCAACACGTACAATCGCCGAGCTTCCCCCAAGGAGAACTCATATATATGGAAGGAATACTTGCATTCATGCAGGAACTCCGCCTGTTTGAGCGGATTGCCCTGTATACCGTGCTAGCGATCGCCGTTCTCGGCCTCTTATACGCGCTTTTCTTGCGGGCTCAGGTGCTCAGAGAACCAAAGGGCTCGGAAAAAATGCAGGATGTATGGAATGCAATCCGCATCGGCGCCGATACGTACCTCCGTCGACAGCTACGCACGATCCTTCCTTTCGTCGCAATCCTGACCGCGGTTCTCTTCCTTTCGGTTTATATCGTTCCTCCCACCCCTGAAGCGCAGGAGCGATTTAGCGGTTTGAACGAGAGCCAGCTACGGCTAGCGATCGGGCTAGGACGTTCCCTCGCATTTGTGATGGGCGCACTGTTCAGCCTTTCCGTGGGCCAGATCGGGATGCGCATGGCGGTGCAGGCCAACGTGCGAGTGGCGGACGCGGCTCGCCGGTCCTTTGGTGAATCGCTAAAGATTGCCTACCGAGCGGGCACAGTCACCGGCATGCTTACGGACGGTCTGGGTCTGCTGGGAGGCACGATCATCGTCATCATCTTCGGCATCGCCTCCCCGGACGTGCTTCTCGGATTTGGATTCGGCGGAACGCTCGTTGCGCTGTTCATGCGTGTGGGTGGCGGGATCTATACGAAGGCCGCGGATGTCGGCGCCGATCTGGTGGGCAAGGTGGAGGCAGGCATTCCAGAGGACGATCCGCGTAATCCTGCCGTAGTTGCCGATCTGGTGGGCGATAACGTAGGCGACGTTGCGGGCATGGCGGCCGATATTTTCGAATCCTACGAAGTAACCATTGTCGCCGGACTGATCCTGGGCATCGCGCTCTGGCAAATCACAGGACATTTCGAGTGGATTATTTATCCGCTCCTAGTGCGAGGCATCGGTGTGATGTCCTCCATCATAGGGACCTATGCGGTGCGAGGCGGACCCGGCAAGAGCGGCGACGCGATGCGGGCCATCTTCACTGGATACCTAACTTCGGCCGCAATCTCGGTCGTCCTCTTCGGCATTCTCGCCTATCTATATATGCAGGACGTACCGGGCGGCTGGTGGAGACCGTTCCTGGCCACAGCGATCGGTGTGCTGCTCGCGATTTCCATTGACCGGCTCACGGAGTACTTCACGAGCAGCCATGGAGCGCCAGTCAAGGAAATTCGAAAAGCGACCAGCACAGGGCCAGCAACGACCATTTTGTCGGGGATTGCGGTTGGCTACGAGTCCAGCGTCTGGGCAATCCTGGTGATCGCAACAACCCTCTTCTCTTCGATCCTCCTATTTGGAGCGATCCCCGGAGTTGCGCCCGCTGAGTCCATCACCTTCATCCTCTACGGAGTGGCGATGACCGGGATCGGGATGCTGACGCTGACGGGAAACAATGTGGCGATGGACTCTTATGGGCCCATTGCGGACAACGCGAACGGAATCGGCGAAATGGCCTGGCAGGAATCCGACGATCCCGACATCGTTCAGGCCAAGGAGATCATGGCTGATCTGGATGCCGTGGGAAATACCACGAAGGCCATCACGAAAGGAGTCGCCATCGGCTCTGCAGTTATCGCAGCGGTAGCGCTCTTCGGTTCATATGTGGTGGATGTGAGCCGTGCACAAGAAATCTTAGGCGTGCCACTTGCGGAGCAGATCCGATCAATTGGGATCCGGATTGATGCGCCACTGGTCTTCGTCGGGATGCTAATCGGGGCTTCGCTGCCCTGGTTGTTTTCATCCTTTGCGATTAATGCTGTCAGCCGCGCGGCCTCCCTGATCGTAGAGGAAGTGCGCAGACAGTTCAGTCTTGGCGTATTGGAGGGGTTGATCGAGCCCGATTATACGCAGCCGGTCGCGATTGCGACCACGGCGGCACAGAAGGAGCTGCTCCCGCTGGCAATACTGGGAGTGATCACTCCGATTGTGGTCGGGTTGGTACTGGGAATAGAGGCGCTTGGCGGTTTCTTGGCGGGGATCATTATTTCCGGACAGCTGCTAGCGGTCTTCATGAACAACGCGGGGGGTGCCTGGGATAACGCCAAGAAAACCATAGAAGATGAGCCCTCGGATCCGGCCAAGAACACCGGAAAGGGATCAGAACGACACTTCGCTTCGGTAGTGGGTGATACCGTAGGTGATCCGATGAAAGATACCGCAGGGCCATCACTGAATCCCATGATCAAGGTTGCGAACTTGGTGGCCGTGATCATCGCTCCCATCGTTGTGCAATACGCGCAGCTCGGAGTTGTCGGCTGGTTGGTGGTGGCGGCGCTGGTGGCGCTTTTGGTCTGGGCC
Organism: Chloroflexota bacterium; assembly: GCA_027298025.1. Lineage (GTDB taxonomy): Bacteria > Chloroflexota > Anaerolineae > Anaerolineales > E44-bin32 > JADFRG01. The sequence goes on from JAPUGV010000137.1 coordinate 2,531, forward strand.
ATCTCGAGAAGCAAGCGCCCGGCGCCGGAGATCAACCTTCAGGAAGCCCCTGCCTCCGATTAGGATGTAGGCAGAAAATCGGGAAGGCCAGAGGCTGTCTTCAGCAGTAGCTTGAGACAGCCTCTTTGCTATTCCGTGCGAGCTCCCGACACTGCGCCAAAGCCTGGTTAGTCCACGACCAATCCGAGGTCGCCAATGCGATGGACGCTCGCGAGGCCGCATGTCAACATTCCAACTCAAGAAGGTTGGTCCACTGGTCCCGATAGATTTCCCGCGTACACTCCGGTTGAAACTCCTCCACCAAAAACTCCAATGCAGCAAGGCTCGCTCCAGATGGATCGTTGATCACCGAGTAGTCAACGTCCTCCGCGCTGATCAGTAGGTGCGTCACCTTCAGCGCTCGCAGTTCTCCGGCCACTTCTTGCGGGCTAGCCCGCGGCGTCACGAGCTCGACCCAGCGCAACCTCAGCCAATCTGGTGCGCAGCGACGGTCGCAGTAGTAGCTGCGCGCATTCCACGGCATCAGGACCTTCGCATCGGGCGGTAAATTAGCCTGGATGAATTCCTTGGCCGCGTAGTCGCTCACCTCGCGCCTCAAGAACTCAGCTTTGGACTCGATGCCCAGGATCACTCGCCACGGCCGAACGGCCGCGAAAAACAGCGCTGAGTAGACCACGGTCACTGCAAGCATGCCGCCGATCAACCCCCCCACGGCGATCCGAGGCCACCGACGGTTACTATGTCGATTCAGGAAGTTGGCAGTCACATGAGCGGCCAGCAGGGCCAGTCCAGGCATCGCGGGAAGCAGATACCGAAAACGCCAATGCGATGCAACCGCCCAGATCAGGTAGCGGAGCAGCGTCATCCCTGCCAGTGCGTCGCGCGCGACGGATCTGGCCGTCAAGGGGTACATTATTGCCAACAGGAAGAATATGCTGGGGAATTCTATGCTGCCATACACACCAACAAACAGTTCGCGCTTGGTGTAAAGGCTTATGGGTAGGAGCAAGTAGTCCACGATGCCGAAGCCGTCGTAGTTTGCAACCAGATTGCCTGAGGCAGGGCCAAAATACGGAAATACGGGATTGCCGAACGCAAACAGGTTACGCAGATACCAAGGAGCGCCGACCAGCAAAGCGGCGCCACCGAATACAGCTCCCGAAACTAAGATGGCTCTCCACCCTCCTTTTCTAGAATGCCATAAGATCCACAGCCCGGCCGCGGCCGCACCCCCGAGGGCGAGGTACTTGGTTCCCAACGCGAAACCGGTCATGACACCCGCCAAGACAAGCAGTTGATTGCTTTTCTCATCGTTCTCATCGGCCCAGATCGCGAGCGCATAGACTGTGCAGAACGCATACAGCGCCCATCCCATGTCGACATATGCCAAGCCGGCCCAAACCGGATAGATCGGCATGCCCACGAGTATGGCCGCAGCGAACCAGCCAGCTCCTGCGGCCAAGTATCGGTATCCCAGCATGAATGTGGCTAGCACCAGCAGTACGCCGAAGCTCAAGTGCAGCAACTTAGCGACCGTATCGCTCCCGAATGCCATCCCGATCGCAAAAAGAGATTCGAGAGTCAATGGGTAGTTGGCGAAAATGAAATCGGGCATCGGCTGCAGCCGCCCAATTTCCAGAAAGAGTTTGGGAACCGCCAGATGATCGATCAATCCGTCGGGATCTGTCGGTGGGGAAAGCGCTTGCGCCAGTGCAAACGCAAGAATAATCGCCATGGCGCTCAGAATCAGCTTCTTCATGAGCTCTAGGCTCTTCCAGCTCCGAAAGCCTGCCTGAATCCATTTCGGTAGCCTACTGGCAAATCGGGTCCACTCCGAGTGTGACCATGCGGCGCTGATGAGCATCCAGGTGAGGATCGCCGTGGGCTGCAGGGCTCCGCCGAGACCCAATAGGAATACGCCGACTGCGATCACACCTAGCCCAAGGGGAATGCTAAATAGATGAGCCTCTGCGGGCGGCAATATATCGATTCGAAGGAGGCGCTGTAGCCGCAGCCCGACCCCGAGGGCCACCAACAGGATCAAGAGCGTCAACCCGATCGCAAACATCAGATCGAGAAGCGCGCGCGTACCGATGTAGCTTGGCGAGCGTTCAGGCGATAGCAGGCGGATTGCGATGAGGATTGCCGCAAATCCCACCACAACGAAGCGCGTCTCCCACCTCCTTGCCGCAGTCATAGTCCGAGCCCTACCTTGGCACGTTTCGCCCTTCGACACAATAGTGCTGGGGCATGTGCAGCCGCATTGAGGTTGGAAGGATTCCAGACAGTGCCGTACTCAGTTTTGTGCCTGCGCGCCCAGCTTCACCTGACAGATTTCGCAAACGTGCCCCTTCCCTCATGGGCTGGACCCGTCCCGGCCAACATTCGAACTTGCAGATGGAAAACGCTCCTTGAGACTCCATGTCAGGGAGCGGTTCTTGCGGATTGCCTCCTTCTGAGTCATACTGTGATAAAGAGGCTTCCGAGTGCCCGAAATATTTTTGCGCGCCTATGGACGAGAGATCGACGAGCTGATTGAAGGGGAACGGCTCGAAGAAGCCATCGCGCACTGTCGTCATATCCTCCAGACCTACCCCAAGCACCTTGAAACCTACCGTCTCCTAGGCAAGGCCTACTTGGAGGCAAAGCGTTACGGCGACGCGGCCGACATATTCCAGCGCGTGCTTTCCGCTGTTCCCGATGATTTCGTGTCTCATGTAGGAATGGCTATTGTTCGTGAGGATGAGGGCAACTTGGATGCGGCCATCTGGCATATGGAGCGGGCTTTCGAGACCAACCCCTCCAACCCTGCCATTCAACAGGAGATGAAGCGGTTGATCAGCCGCCGCGACGGCCTTGAGCCGCACAAGGTCCGTCTCACAAGAGGGGCTTTAGCGCGTATGTACGCGCATGGTGAGCTATTCGCGCAGGCGATTGCTGAGCTGCGATCTGCGCTTCAAGAAGATCCAGAACGGCCGGATCTGCAGGTGCTGCTGGCCAGCATGTATTGGCATACAGACCAGAGGAGTGACGCGACCGCGGTATCCAATCAGATCCTTGAAAAGTTACCCTATTGCGCGGAGGCCAACCGAATTCTGGCTGCGAATCTACAGGCCAGCGATCGGGTGGAAGAGGCGGCCGTCTATCACCGCCGCCTGGCCAATCTCGATCCTTATGCAGCCTTTGTTGAGTCGGCGTTGGCGGATGCCAATAGCGTCGAGGAATCCGCCGTGAGCCTGGAAAAGCTCGATTGGGTCGCAGGAGAACCGCTTCCCTCCGCGGCCCCCGGACAGCCCGGGTGGGTGGCCACCTTGGGAATGGAGATGCAGGAACCGAGCGAGGAATTGCCTGAGGAGGTTAAGCCGCCCCAAACAGGGCCGCTGCCCTCCTGGTTGGAGCCAGGCGAGCCTCCTCCATTCGAAGCTGCAGCCGAGAAAGAGCTCAGGGATGAAATGGAGATGCAGGCTGCGGATGCTTCGGCTGAAGCAGGCTTCCTCGATGAGTTGGAGGCCGAGACCTCGGATGAGCCGGAGCGGGAAGACACGGGGCTGGGATTTGCAGCAGCGGCCGCTGAAATTACAGCTGGCGTACTCGCCGGCGGAGACGAAGACGAATCAGAGGAAATGATGGAGGCTGAGCCGGAATTCTCACCTGTTGGCGAGGCTGCGGCCGCGGCCGAGATATTCGACCCGTCTGAACCCACAGAATCCTCGGATGGCGAGCTCGATTTGGCGGATGAGGAAGCGATCGGTGAGGCCGAAGAAGAAATTCTTACTGAGGAACAGGCCGAGCCCACCGGTGAGGCTCTGTCCTCTGGCGAGCTTGTCGCAAGCGATGAATCAGATGGGGCTGCTGAGAGCGAAGTTCCGGATTGGATGCAGGAGGCAGGTTGGACCGAGTCCTCTGGAGAAGTGGAAGATGCTCCTGTTTCGTTTTCGGATCACGAGCTGGAGACGCTTGATGCCGGAGGGATTGCGGCCGACATTTCGGAAGATGAAGATACGGAACTCGCTCCCGCCGAGCTGCCGGAATGGATCCACGACATTGCGCCGGAGGAAGTAGAAGGCTCGTCCGATGGCGCGGGCGACGAGAGCCTGCCCGGATGGATTCCGAGCCCCGAGGCCGCAACCGCGGAATTAGAGGGCGACGCGGAGGATGAGGCTTCGTTCCCTGCCGCCGAGTCTGACTTAAGCGAAATACCAACATGGATTTCAGACGATTCGCCAGGCGCAACGGAGACGATCGTGACCTGGCTTGAGGACCAGGGCCCGGATTCTTTGGAGGGCGAGGTTGCGAAAGGCGATGATCTCCCCGATTGGATGAGAGACACGGGACCGCTAGAGGATTCTCTTGATCCAAGCGTAATCGAAGCCGATGAAGAAGCCACGCCTTCGCCCGAGCTCCGTGCTGAGGAGCCGGTCGGCGAAACATCGGAAGAGCCGGACGCTGAATCTCCATCGTCAGAAAGCTGGCTTTCGGCGGTTGCTGCTGTAGCGGCAGAAGAGGAAGTTAGGCCATCGAGCTCCGAGGGAGACGCGGCGCAGACGCCCGACTGGCTCGCGGAGGGCATGGGCCCTTCCGAGGAATCGGCAGCTGGCGAAGGGCCTGGCCCGAGCTTGGCCCCCGCGGACACCACGGCAGGCGATGAGGAAGGTGGGGCTCAACTACCTGCGGCGCCGGACATCCTCGATGAGGATATCGGCTTGGAGGAAGAAATCCCCTCTCCTTCCGAGACGATCGATCAACCCGAAGTGAGCGGAACCCCCGATTGGCTGGAGCAGATTGGCACGCTCCCCGAACAGCCGGCGGAAACTGATTCTGCGGAATGGCTCGAGGGGTTGGAGATCGATGGTGAAGAGACGCCCGCCGGACCCGCTTCTGAGACTCCAGATTGGCTCAAGGGTCTCGCCAAAGAAGGAGCAGACGGCGATGAGAGTCCTGCGCCCGATTGGCTGAGAGAGATTGGCGAGCCGGGAAGCGTCAGCCAGGAGGCTGCAGCGGTTGATGCCGAGCCCCAAGAGGAGTCCGACGAACAGCTCGTACCGGAGGCCTCCGGTGGAGCGCCGGATTGGGTCCAGGAGGTCGCGGATGACGAAGCCGTAGAGGAGATTCCAGAAACCGTTGATACAGAGCCCGGGCCAGAAACTCCCAAGGTCGAGGAAGATGATGAAGTCATGGATTGGCTTGAGGACTTGGCTGCCAAACAGAGCGAGGCCGCAGACGATGAGGAGCCCGAGGCGGCTGCCCAATCAGTCCCGGTTCTCGAAGAGCGCGATATCCCTGATGAACCCGAAGAAGGCTTGGAGTGGCTTGAGCAGCTCGCCGATCAGCGGGGGATCGATGTAGATGTTAGCCTGCCTAGCCAGACATCCCCGGAAGTTGGCGATCCCGAACCTGAGCCCGAGCTCGACACCGCGCCCGACTGGCTGGAACGTATGGCGACCCAGCCTCTTCCAAAGGTCGACTTGGAAGCGCCGGATGCCGCTGCCCAGGGAGAAGAAGTCAGCCCGGATGCCGAGACGATTGAGGCGGATATGCAAGCCCAACGCGAGCTCGAAGGTGGGCTGACGGAAGTTGCGCCCGACGACGTAACCATCGCAGCTCGCGCCAGTGATCTTCAAGCCGAAATGGAGGCCGCATCGGTCGAGAGCGAAGTCGAATCCGAAGATGAAATTCCGGACTGGTTGATCTCGGCTGCCCAGCAGGCCGAAACCCTAACGGAGGCACCATCAGAGCTGCCTGAGGAGTTCGCGGAAGTTGTTGGAGAGCCGGAGCTAGTAGATCGGCTGGCGCAGCCTGCGCTCCCTGGAGACCAGGGCTCTCAGACTGAGACCGCTGAGCCTTCAGAACCCGAAACTGTAGATGATTTAGTTGCAGACATGGAGCAGGAGGTTGCGATCTCCGAGGCAACCCCTGAGGTCGAAGAGTTGGAGGAAGGCCCAGCCTCCGAAGCGGCAACCGCAGTGGAGGCTGCAGAAAAGGAGGCTGAGCTCGAGCAGCCTTTAGAAATCAGCGAGACGTCCGAGGCCGAAGAGCGGGTCGCCGAGGCGGAGCCCATCGTGGAGGAAGCTCCCAGCCCAGAGGTCAGGAAGAAGGAGGACCCCTTGGAGCGCTCTCGGCAGGCATTGGCCTCTGGAGATACTCAAGCAGCCGTGGAATCGTACGGCGACTTGGTCAAGCGCAAGGAATCATTGGGTAGTGTTATTGAAGATCTTCGGATCGCGGTGGATCGAACACCTGATAATGCCGATCTCTGGCAGATCCTGGGCGATGCCTACATGCGGGACGATCAGACCGATGAAGCCATCGACGCATATCGGAAGGGGATGGAGGCCGCCTGATTCGGGCCTGCTCCCTGAACTGCTGAATGTAAACTCGGGGTTCTCCCCGAGTTTAATTTTGTGGAGGGCGCATTGGAACGAACACTGGTGCTCTTGAAGCCTGATGCCGTACAACGCGGTCTTATAGGCGAGATTACCACCAGGCTGGAACAAAGGGGGCTGAAGCTGGTCGGTGCAAAGCTTGTGCAGGTTGACTCCTCGCTGGCTGAAAACCACTACGCGGTCCACAAGGGGAAGCCTTTTTACGAGGGCTTGATCACATACATTGCCGCCTCACCCGTTGTTGCAATGGTCTGGGAAGGCCCGGGCGCCATTGAGGTCGTGCGTGTAACCATGGGTGCCACAGATCCCAGAGAGGCGGTTCCCGGCTCCGTACGCCACGATTTTGGGCTCGAAATCGGTCGAAACCTTACGCATGCCTCCGACGGCCCACAGACCGCGCAGGATGAGATCCAACTGTGGTTCTCCGAGGATGAGCTCGTGAGCTGGCCAAGGGATATCGACCGATGGATCTACGAGACCTGAGCCCCTCAGGTCATACGGAGCACGACTCGTCCTTCGGCCCAGAGTTGCTCCAGCGCGTAGTAGTCCCGCAGCGTCGGCGAGAATAAGTGTAGGATCACTCCCCCGTAATCCAAGAGTATCCAGCCGCTGCTGGAATCGCCTTCGACCTGCAGCGGTCGTCGTTCATGCTTCTCTTTGACTGTGCGGCGAACCTCGTTGGACAGAGCCTTTAGGGTCCGCACACTTCTACCGCTGCAGATGACAAATAGGTTCGTGAAGCTGGCAACTCCCACCAGGTCGAGGAGCAAGATGTCTTCGCCCTTCTTCTCCTCAAGCACATCGACAATGGTGTGCGCCAACTCGATCGATTCGTCAGGCATCCGTGTGCTCCGCAATTGCGATCTCCACCGCTTCTTCCGCGTCCCTGGCAGTCAGGATATCAAGCTCGTTTTCGGCATGATCCGTTGCCGACCAGGTTTCCAGACCGATGACCCGCCGGCCGGCCTTCAACGCCAGCGCGATCTCAGAGAGCGTTCCATAGGCGCCTCCGATCGCGATCACGGCCTGGCCCGCGCTCGCAACCATCGCATTGCGCGCCTCGCCTAGTCCAGTCGGAATTGCGATCGTTAGATATGGGTTGCCCTCACCGACATCATGTCCGGGGAGGATCCCGATCGTGGTTCCGCCGACGGACGCCGCCCCCTTACAGGCGGCCTCCATGACTCCGCCTCGGCCACCACAAATCAGGAACGCGCCACGCTTTGCGATTAGTGTTCCGACATGTTCGGCGAGCTCAGCCTGATGCTCCGTACAACTTGCCGGACCAATTACCGCAAGGATCCGCTTCATGCCGCCAGCCTAGCGGCGTGCAGCTGGGTGTA
>JAPUGV010000138.1 GCA_027298025.1 Chloroflexota bacterium
GTGATTTTGATCTTGTCGGGCAGTTCAGCCAAGGGCGCCTGAATGTACTCATCGGCTCCAGGCACCGCCTCTGGAGTCGCAAACTCAGGTCGATCATCCGAGACGACCACGCGAAATCCCAGCCAATGGGCCAGATGGGCGACGGAGCTTCCGACATGTCCTCCGCCGACGACGACTACCGTTGGTGACGATCTTACTGCCTCCACGAATACCTCCATCTCTCCGCCGCAGACCCCCACGTCTCCCTGCTCAAGATCCCGAAACTCGTAATGCAGGTACTTAGGGATGCCATCCTCCAGGGCTGCCAGCGCGGCCTGGATCACTTGGCCCTCGAGCTCGCCGCCCCCCACGGTTCCCTCAATCTGACCGTCGGGATGGACGAGCATGCGCGTCCCCTCGTGCCTGGGAACCGATCCAGTTGTGCGCACGACCGTGGCCACGGCCACGGGATTGCCAGCCTCTTGCAACTCTGCAATGCGGGCGAAGTACCGAGACTCCGAGATCAGGCTTCTGCCTTCAGTTCGCGCCACACCCGCTCCGGAGTGACCGGCGCAACGTTGACACTTGCGCCGCAGGCGTCGAGCACCGCGTTCCCCACCGCAGGCGCCACTCCATCCATTGGGATCTCGGCCACGGCCTTCACGCCAAATGGATGGGAAGGCTCGAACGTCTCGATGAATAAGGTTTCCAGTATGGGCATTTCATGCGCGGCGAAGATATGGTAGTCGGTGAAATCCACCTCACGCGGCCGGCCCAGCTCGTCATACAGCATCTCCTCGCTCACTGCGTAGCCCAGCGCCTGAGCCATTCCGCCTTCGATCTGGCCCGAGGCGGTTAGCGGATTTACAATGATTCCCGAGTCGACCGCCATGACTAACCGGTCCACCGTCACTTGCCCGGTCTCGATATCCACAGTCACTTCGGCAAATTGAGCAGCAAATGGCGGTGGCGCGACCGGTGAGACATAGGACGCCACGCCCATGATCTGTTCTTGGTCCTCATGATGGAGCGCATTCAGTGCCACCTCTTCGATCGTGACCGACCGCCCATCGGGAGCCCAGGCCTGGGAAGCGGACAGGCTGATTTGCTCCGGCTTGAGGAGCTTCCCCCCCTGCTCAGAGATCATGCGGGCCGCTCGAGCCCGAATGCGTCCTGCGGCCTGTTCCGCTGCGCCGACGACGGCCGCGCCGGAAATGTAGGTCGTGCTGGAAGCATAGGCCCCCTTGTCGAAGGGGGTGAAATCGGTGTCGGAGGAGTAGATCACGATGTCGTCCAGCGGTACGCCCAGCACTTCCGCCGCCTGCTGCGCCAACACCGTATCCGATCCGGTTCCCAGATCGGTGGCGCCGACCAGCAGATTGAAGGACCCGTCGTCGTTGATCTTGATACTCGCGCCACCCATATCCAGGTAAGGAATCGCGGTTCCTTGCATCACCAGTGCCACCCCAATGCCGCGACGAAGATAGGGCTTTCCGGGGACAAGGTGCCAGTCTTCCCGGCCGTACTTTTCAGCCCAACCCGTGCTTGCAATCCCTTGCTCCACGCACTCTTCCAGGCCGTTGGTGAGAATGGTCTCAGGTTTCGGTTCACGGCCTTCTGACCAGGCGGTGCTGAAGGGCTGAAGTTCTCCTGCTCGAAGCGCGTTTTTCAGCCGAAACTCGAGCGGGTCCAGCTGCAGCTGCCGCGCGATTTTTTCCATGTGGCGCTCGACGGCCCAGAAGCCCTGCGGTACACCGTAGCCGCGGTAGGCTCCGGAAGGCGGCGTGTTGGTATAGACCACGTCGGCGTGGAAGCGAATATTGGGTGCCTCTCGGAATTCGCCGTCCCCCACGTAAAGCGCCATGCTCTTATGCCCTGTGTTGCCGGCCACGGTTAGCGCGTGGCAGCCATAAGCCCCGGTGTCGCTCAAGCAAAACATCTCGTTGGCGGTGATCGTGCCGTCCTTTTTAAGGCCGGTTTTCATCTTCAGGCGCATCGGGTGCCGCGATCGGCCGGCATGAAATTCCTCTGCCCGCGTGTATTCGAAGCGCACTGGCCGGCCGGTCGCAATCGTCAGATGCGCCGCAACATCTTCGATCATCACTTCCTGCTTGCCACCAAATCCGCCGCCGATGCGGGGCTTGATCACTCGGATGCGCTTGAGGGGCAGACCAAGCACCGGCGCCAGCTGTCGTCGCACATGAAACGGGACCTGCGTGCTGGTACGGATGACCAGGCGGTCATCCTCATCCCAATAGGTTAGAACCACGTGCGGTTCGATAGACGCCTGCTGAACCTTGGGGACCTCATACGTCCCCTCTACGATAAAGTCCGCCGCCTCAAATCCCTTATCGACGTCCCCGATATCAACACGGATTTTGGCCGCCAGGTTGCGGCTGGCATCGGACTCGTCAAAGTCGACGTACTCTGGCTCGTCGTGGATCTGTGGCGCGCCCTCCGCCATGGCCTGGCGCGAATCCAGAATGGCAGGCAGTTCCTCATATTCGACCTCGATCAGTTCGAGCGCTTCCTGGGCGATTTGCTCGGTCTCGGCCGCTACCAGCGCCACCCGGTCGCCCACGAAACGCACCTTGTTGTCCAAGGAGAATGCGTCGAGCGGGCCGGGGATGGGATCTGATTGTCCGGCGGTCGAGTACACCACGCGCGGGAGATCTTCCCAAGTGAGCACGGCCGCTACCCCCGGATGCTCACGCGCTTTGGACGCATCGATCTTCTTGATGCGGGCATGCGCCAGTGGGCTCTTCAAGATCTTGGCGGTCAGCATCCCCCTCATTTCCATATCCGCTGTAAAGGCCGGCTTGCCCTGGGCCAGCTTGACCGCGTCGACCTTTCGCGCCGGCTTGCCAACGATTCGAAGCGACTCGACCTCAGGGGCGACTTTGATGCGCGGCATCACGCGCGTCAAAAGCTCCGGCCCCGCGTCGGGTGTGCCCATGGAAGGTGCCTCGCGGGTTCCAAAGAGTTCCGGAGGCGCCGGAATCGCGCCATCGATGGGTTCGGGGATCTCTCCGCGCAGCACCGCCGCCGCGCGCAGAATGGCCTGAACCGGCTTCAGATAACCCGTACATCGACAGAGTATCCCAGAAAGCGCCTCGCGAACTTCTTGTTCATTGGGCGTGGGGTTGTTGTTAATCAGTGATTGGGCGGCCAACACCATTGCGGGTGTGCAATATCCGCATTGGATGGCGCCCGTCTCGATGAAGGCTTCCTGAATGGGGTGAAGGCCGTCGGTGCGTCGCCATCCTAGCTGGGGGTGTTGCCCAACAGCCTCGATGGTCTGAAGGTGCCTTCCGTCTGCTTGCGCCGCCAACATCACACAAGAATTGACCGGCGCTCCGTCCATCAGGACCGTACAGGCGCCGCACTCTCCAGTTTCACATCCGTGTTTGACGCCAAAGACCCCAAGACGATCCCGCAAAGCTGCAAGCAGCGGCGTGGATGCTGGAAGCTGCAGTTCGACCGGCCGGCCGTTCAGGCCAAATTCGATATTCATTGGAGCAGACTTCTCCGATGGAGTACCGTCCTGCCCATGCGCCTCATCCCGGGTGCACCTCCATCAACAATCTGGCTACCAGCGTGGCAGCCGCGGAGGAGCGATATTCGGCGCTGGCCCACGAGTCGCCGGCATCGGCGTAGATGGCGCGGGCCAGCTCTGCGGCCTCCTGAGCATCGGATATCTCGTCTCCCGACAATAGCTGCGG
>JAPUGV010000139.1 GCA_027298025.1 Chloroflexota bacterium
CGCGATCAGACCTGGATCAAAAGGTAGATCAGCTGGTAGGAAAATTGATCCAGAAATTCCCCGAGAAGACTCGCTACACAAAACAGCAGCTGAACTTCTGGCGAGACTTCAGCTGGCATCTGACTGTCGGCCACGGGCGGGACTGGCTTGCGATCCACAACACCAGCCCGGAGACCTGGGAAGGCGTGCAGTCGTTCCAGGAAAAACGCAACCCAGATTACGACGAGATTCGCCGGCAATGGCGTGAAGACGATTCGCCCGAGTGGGTGAATAGAGGCGAGTGAGGCCGATCTGTACAGTAAAAGGCAAATGCCCCTTTTCGGCAGGTATCGGGTGTGCTAAATTTGATTATTTGTTAGCGATGGCCAGTCAGGAATCCCGCTCTTTCGTGCGGGAGAAACCCGCACCTTAGCCTCATAGGAATACAAATCTAGTCTCTGCCAGGCCTGATCAAACCGTCGATTGTATAGCACTGGGGAATTACGCTAATGTCCGATCCAGTCAGAGTGCTCGGAGCTGGCCCTGCCGGCCTGACCGCGGCGATCGTGCTGGCAAAGCACGGACTCGAAGTAGAAGTTTATGAACGCCAGCAGAGGGTGGGCCAACGGTTTCATGACGACCTGCAGGGCCTAGAGAACTGGACCACCGAAGGCGACGTGCTCAAGGAACTCGCTCAAACCGGCATTGAGGTCAATTTCCACTGTAGACCGTTCTTGGGGGGCCGGATTTACAACCCGAGCCTTAAACCCCTTGATGTAAACTCTGCGAAGCCAGTCTTTTATATGGTGAAACGCGGGATTTCAGACGCTTCTCTGGATAACGGGCTTGCGCAACAGGCGATCGAGGCAGGCGTCCAGCTCGTATTCAAGAAGGTTATGCTTAAGAATGAGGTCGATATCGTCGCAACTGGACCACGTGGAACTCGTGTAATAGCAGCGGGGATCACGTTCAAGACTGATCCTAGAGATCGCGCGTACGTGATGATCGGGGGTAATTTGGCTCCGCAGGGATACACATATCTGCTGGTCTCCGATGGGTTGGGGACAATAGCGACCGTAGTAACCCCCTCCGGTTTCAATCGAATTCACGAATGTCTCGAAGGCACGATACAGACCTATCGAGAACTGCTCGGAATCGCCATTGAGGATCCAAAACGCTGGGGCGGGTACGGAAATTTTGGTATCCTCAGCAGTGCCGTCGAGGACGGAAGGATTTGCGTTGGACAGGCGGCGGGGTTCCAAGACTTCTTGTTTGGCTTTGGGATCAGAATCGCAATGATCTCAGGCTCGCTTGCTGCTAGAAGTCTCATACATGGAGTTGACTACGATCGCCTCTGGAAAGCTCGCTTCCTTGCTATGATGAGAACCTCGCGGGCAAATCGACTGATGTACGGAGGGCTGAGAACCCTCGCATACAATTTTCTATAGTTCGCCTTTGGGAAGACCAGGCAGCCCTCGCGTTTCCTGCGCCTGTTATATTCCTGGCAGAGGGTGCTCCCATCGCCGTGATGTTTCAGGCGAGTGCCTTCCCCAGACGAGCTTGCAAGCCCGGACCGCCCTAACAAGCCAATTTCCAGCGAGCCATAGGAGAGGTGCATAGGGCAGGCAGTCGACCCCTAGCATTGCAAGCTACGGGCAGCCGCCCAGCGTAACGAGAGATAGCGGCTGGCGCTGGGGATCATAGGGAACCGTCCGTGAGGCTGAGATCCAGGCGGAACGACCGCGATGTGGAGCGCGACCTGTATCCCAAGAGTCGAAGAGCGGCGAAAGTGAGCAAAGTTTACGACGCAATAATCGTCGGGGCCGGCCCCGGTGGCTCTGCCTTGGCAACTAGCCTCGCCCGATCCGGATTGGACATACTCCTGCTCGACAAGCATCACTTTCCGCGGGACAAGACCTGTGGAGATGCCCTTTCGCCAAGTGCCGTAGGTATACTCCGCCACCTGGGACTCGAGGACGTGCTTGGGAGGGTGGGCTTCCGAATCGATGGCCTCCAACTTACGATGCCGGGCGGAGAGTTGGTTGCTGCGCCGATCCTCCCAACATCCCGAGACGGCGACTCGGCATGTGTGATCCCGCGGCTCGAGCTGGACGAACTTCTTCGCTCGGCGGCGATTCGCGCCGGGTCCGAATTCGCTGGAGGAGTCCGGGTCACGGAGATCATTGAGGAGCAGGGCTTGGTCCTTGGCTCAACGAATGAAAAGCGCAGCTCTTGGAGCAGCCGTATCGTCATACTTGCTGTGGGCGCAAATGTGGGGCTGCTCAAACGGCAAGGGTTGGTTCCCAAGCGGCTGGAATTTTCTTACGCAGTGCGCTCTTACATCAAAGGGATAACGGCCGTGGATCGTCAGCTCCATATTCGCTTCGACGGTGTGCCGCTGCCCGGCTACGGTTGGATCTTCCCAGTATCGAGGGACTCAGCGAATGTGGGTGTTGTCGCCTTTCGTAAGGCAAAAGGCACCTCCAATTCCATATACGCGGTATTCGAAAGGTTCTTGAGGCAACCGCTGGTGGCGGAGATGCTGAGCATGGGTCACCCCCGGGGTTCAACAAAGGGTTACCCATTGCGGACGGACTTCCACCGTTCGCCGATCCGACGCGGTCGGCTACTTCTGATCGGCGAGGCAGCCGGTCTTGTTAACCCCTTTACAGGAGAGGGTATTGACTATGCTCTCGAATCTGCAATGGTCGCGAGCGAATCGTTGAGGGACTGCTTTGCCACGGGGGATTTCTCAGAGCATACCCTATCTCGCTATGATCAAGCGTTGCGGGCTCGCTTCCAGCGAATTTTCGTCTTGACCAGCCTGATGCGTCGGATCTATATGAACCCGCGGCTGCTGGATGCCCTTGGTCGCGCTTGTGGTCGTTGGCCAGATGTCGCACCGCTTATGGTGGACATCTTTCTGGGTCGTACGGATCCGCTCAGGGCGTTCTCGCCGGGGTTGATGTTGAGGATTTTGCGCAGCCTACCGACCGCATCCTAATCGGATCACCTGCAAGAGCATCGTTGCTAGGATGAAAACCTCCCAACACGTGGGCGGTTTGCGCGCCTGTCAGGACTTGAACCTGCGACTTTCGAGCTCCGCCCCCAACCAGTGAGCCGGAGAATTGCAAGGGATCTGGCCACCCCGTCTTTCCTTACACGGAAACCCCAAATCCGTAGCGTACCGAAACTACCAAGCTGGATGGACGATGGGATAAGCGGGCAGCCTCTAGCACGCGGTGGATTGAGTATCAGGGGGACTGTTAGGTGTCGGAGCGCCGGGCCCATGGCCGCTGGTGCGCATTAGTTTCCCAGTCACCGTTGCTTCCGACCCAATAAAGGGTTAAGGTAAGTACTGCTGGAGAAACAGATGACTGACGCCTTGAAAGCGATTGACCGCGACAGAATTCAAGAGTTCCTGGTCGCCACCTCGAGGACATTTGCCCTGTGCATTCCCATGATGCCGGGGATGTTGCGTGACGCCCTTGGACTGGGCTACCTGTTGCTGCGCAACGCGGACACGATCGAAGATGCTTATCGTTGGCCGAAGAGCACCCGAATTGAGTTGCTGGAAGTCTACAAGCAGCTCTTGATGGATCCGAACCCTGAGGGAGCCCGAGAATTCGCGGCCAGGTTTGACGGCAGGTTCGAAATCGACGACCAAGACCACCTGGCGTTGTTAGAGTCCACTCCATATTTGCTGGATCAGGCAAGTCTGTTGCCGACCCCTTATTTACAGGCGATCACCGAGCACGTGGTGCGTGTCATCGAATGGATGCAAATCTGGGTGGAGATGCATGACGACGGCAACCGACTACAGCTTCTACGACTCAAGCAGCTAGATGATTATTGCTACGCGGTTGCCGGGATCGTGGCCGAACTTTTGACGAGCCTGATTAGTCTGTACCGGCCGACTGTGAACGGCACCCGGCTACTGATGCTCCGATCGCTTGAGACTGCCTTCGGAGCTGGCCTCCAACTTACCAACATCATCAAGGACATCTTCCGAGATCATCAGGAAGGCCGCCACTACATCCCCCAAGACTATCTACCGTTTAAGAGCGGCGGGTCCCGAGAAGGGTTGATGCCGATCGTGGCGCATGCATACCGCAACCTCTGCTTGGGAAGAGAGTACCTTCACGCGGTGCCTGAAGAGGAGTTCGATATTCGAAAGGCCGTGCTTGTACCGCTATTCCTCGGGGTTGCGACCCTCCGCCATCTAACTGACAACTTGGATGTGCTCCTAGAAGGAGCGGACGTCAAGATCTCGCGCGAAAAAGTGGTCGAGATTCTGACGCTGGCAGACGAAGTTGCCGGAAAGAATCTGGAAGTTCGGCGAGTCTGGGTCGAGCTCTCAGGTTCGCTGCTTGATCTTGACGGCGTCAACCGGATAAGAGCCTAAGGTACTTCCTGCGTCCTAGACCACAGTCAAAAGCCACAGCACCAACGGCCCCGATCCGATCGTCAACTAAGTATTGCTGAGTCTCCAAGCCATAATCGTGGCGGCGATCGCTGCAACCAATGGATGGTTGGTTGGAGCGATGGCAAACGACCCGTCCGCCAGCACCACAGCCGGAGGCAAGATGGCGGCCAGCGCCGCCGGCGGGTGTGGCCACTTTCCGCCGGCACTCGGACTCCGGTCGCCCCGGGCTAACCTATAGTTATGTAAACAAACTACCGCGGGCGTTATAATCTTAGGCAATATTCACAAGGACTAGGTGCAGGTGACCGCGGAGGAAACATGACGGAAAACGGACGACTGGCGGAGTTTGAGGCACGCATCAGGCGCGGGGAGAAGATCGAGCCCGGCGATTGGATGCCGGAAGATTATCGCCGTCAGCTGATACGCATGATCTCTCAGCACGCCCATAGCGAAATCATGGGGATGCTGCCGGAAGGCACCTGGATCGCACGCGCACCCAATCTCAGGCGCAAGATGGTGCTGCTGGCAAAGGTGCAAGACGAGGCCGGCCACGGCCAATATCTGTATCATGCCGCGGAAACACTCGGGGCTACGCGCGAGGAAATGATCGAGGCCCTGCTGTCCGGAAAGGCCAAGTACTCGCAAGTCTTCAACTATCCTTCGCTATCTTGGGCAGACATGGGGGTGATTGGATGGTTTGTGGACGGGGCAGCCATCCTCAACCAGACGATGCTGGCACGCTGCTCATACGGCCCCTATTCACGGGCCATGGTCCGTATCTCTGCCGAAGAAAGCTTCCATATGAAGCAAGGCAAGGAGCAGGTGATCCTGCTTTCGCAGGGCACCGCGGCCCAGGTGGCGATGGTGCAAGACGCGGTCAACCGTTGGTGGTGGCCCTCCATGATGATGTTCGGGCCGCACGATCAGGAATCTCCGAACAGCCCGGTTCTGATCAAGTGGGCTATCAAGACCAGAACAAACGATGAACTGCGTCAGGATTTCGTCAACCAGATTGCACCGGAAGTCATGGAGCTCGGTCTAACGCTGCCGGACCCGGACCTGCACATCGAGAAGGCCACCGGCAATTGGATCCACGGCCCGATCGATTGGGATGAGTTCTGGCGTGTGGTCAGGGGCGACGGCCCATGCAACGCCGAGCGGATGGCGGCCCGCAGGAAGGCGCACGACGATGGATTGTGGGTCCGTCAGGCGCTAGAAGCCTACGCGAGGCGGGAAGCGGGTGTGGCGGCTGCATGACCTCGGGCGACACGCAGTGGCCGCGCTATCAGGTCTTCCACCAGGAAGGCCCGCACCGGCCCCACGTTAACTCGGGAACGGTGCATGCGGCCGACCCCGAAATGGCGCTGCAGAATGCCCGAGACGTCTTCGTGCGCAGGCCCGATTGCGTCAGCCTGTGGGTTGCACGCGCGGCCGATATCCAGTCTCTGACTGCCGAAGAGCTGGAGAGCGCGGGTGTGCCGGAGCCCACTGACGGGTCCCTGGGGACTTATCAGGTTTTTCTGAAGAAGTCACAGGTCGGATCCCACGAGCATGCCGGGTCCGTCCAAGCGACCTCGGCTGCGGGCGCACTTGCGGCGGCGACTGATGAGTTCGAGAAAGAAGATGTTCTCGTCTGGTGGGTTGTGCCCGAGGCCTTGATGGTCCGGACTGAGCCCGACGAAATCGACAGTCTCTTTCACCCTGCCGCCGGCAAACTCTATCGGCACCCGGCCTTTTATCACACCGTTACGCTGATGAGGCGCCTTCGCGAAGCGGAGGGCGAAAACAAGTGAATCCCGTCCCAGTGGAGGTGCTGGCCCGGTACCTGGTGGGCCTCGGTGATGATGAGTTGATTCTGGCGCACCGGGCCTCGGAGTGGGCGGGTCACGCGCCGATCCTGGAAGAAGATATTGCTTTCGCTAACATCGCGCTGGATGAGATGGGCCATGCCGCGGCCTGGTACCGCCTCGCGGGCGAACTTCGAGATCAAACGGCTGAAACCTACCCTGATCAAATGGTCTTTGCCAGGCACGCAAACGAGTTCCGCAACGTGCAAATGGTGGAATTGCCCAATGGGGATTGGGCATTCAGTCTGCTCCGGCAGTACCTATTCGACAGTTTAGAGGCGGTTCGGCTGGAGGCGCTCGCCAACAGCGATTGGGCGCCGCTGGCAGAC
>JAPUGV010000014.1 GCA_027298025.1 Chloroflexota bacterium
GTGATGGCTTTGGTAGTGTTTCCCACTGAATCCAGATCAGCCATGATCTGCTTGGCCGCAAGCGTCTCGGGATCGTCGTCACCCTGCCAGGCCATTTCACCAATGCCATTCGCGTTATCTGCGATCGGCCCATAAGAATCCATTGCGACGTTGTTCCCGGTAAGGGTCAGCATTCCGATCCCTGTCAACGCGACACCATAAAGGATGAAGGTAATCGACTCGCCAGGAGCAATTCCGGGAATGCTTCCAAATATCAGGATTGAGGAGAATAGAGTCACCGCAATGACCAGCATCATCCAGACGGTCGACTCATAGCCGACCGCGATTCCGGACAAAATGGTCGTTGCCGGACCCGTGTTGGTCGATTTTCGAATTTCCTTGACCGGAGCGTTGTGACTGCTGGTGAAGTACTCCGTGAGTCGATCAATAGATATAGCGAGCAACACCCCGATCGTAGTAGCCAGGAATGGTCTCCACCAGCCTCCCGGAACATCCTGCATGTACAGATAGGCAAGAATGCCGAATAAGACAACCGAGATTGCAGCGGAGGTCAGATATCCGGTGAAGATGGCTTTCATCGCGTCGCCGCTCTTCCCGGGTCCGCCGCGCACCGCATAGGTCCCAATAATCGAGGACATCACGCCAATGGCGCGGACCAGGAGCGGGTAAATGATCCACTCGAAATGGCCGGTGACATGCCAAAGCGCGATCCCCAGTATCAAGCCGGCGACGATGGTGACTTCGTAGGATTCAAAGATGTCGGCTGCCATGCCCGCGCAGTCTCCCACGTTGTCTCCAACCAGATCCGCTACCACGGCTGGATTGCGCGGGTCGTCTTCTGGAATACCCGCCTCCACCTTGCCGACGAGATCGGCACCGACGTCCGCGGCTTTGGTGAAGATGCCGCCGCCGACTCGCATGAAGAGGGCCACCAGGGTTCCTCCGAATCCGAAGCCAAGCAGCACATCCGGAGAGGCGATCCCAAATATGATGACGATGATGGTGCCTCCCAGCAACCCCAGACCGTCGGTCAGCATGCCGGTAACCGTGCCGGCCCGGTAAGCGATCTTCAGCGACTCGCCAAAGGATCGACGGGAGGCGTCCGCAACTCGCACGTTGGCCTGCACCGCCATCCGCATGCCGATCTGACCCACGGAGAGGCTAAACAAAGCACCCATCACAAATGCGAGGGAGCGTCCCAGCCCGATCGTAAGCCGCAGGCTATCCTGGCTCAAGCTGCTGAATCTCTCGGCGGCCTCGAAAGAGGGAGGAACGATGTAGACGGAAAGGAAGAGGACACCAGCCAGAATCCCGACGAAGGGCAGGATGCTGCGAAGCTGTCGACGCAGATAGGCATCCGCGCCTACGCGGATTGCATTCCAGACCTCCTGCATCTTGACACTGCCCTTCGGTTCACTGAGCACCTGAGCCCGCAGGAACAGCGCGTAAAGGAGCCCGAGCACCGCAACGGCGAGTACGGTATACAGGGCAATTTGCTCAAACGCCCGGAGCTCTTGCATGAAAGCAAGTATGCCTTCCATCTAAATATGATCTCCTGTGGGGGAAGCTGGGCGATTGTACAAGTTGGTACAATTGCTGTCAACGGCGAAGATGAGCTTGAAGTCGCCCAACTTCTAAGTCTATCACTACTTTTCGTTGAGCTACAATTTAAGGGAGTCGCAAGGCTGCAAGGATCGGGCTAAAGGCGCCCATTCGAGTCTAGTTGTTCTAGTGCCACTGATCCAGCATTCCCCGCCGCTGATTGAGATTGACCTGCCCCCACCGCACCCTCTCCATTTCCCCACCTACCAACCTGTCACGGCCTCCCATGGCGGAACATCAAGTGTATTGTCTGGTACGCGAGCCAGGTTGACGGAGGGTGTAGATCTTTCAGATTTTCGATTGGACGTCCCTGAACACCGAGTGAAGCGGTTGCTTTGAGGTGGGGAACAGCGCTCTTTTAATGTGGGACGCGAAACGCCAACTGGAGGTTGAAGATCCATGGCCTCGCCGGGAACCGATGGGGTATGGATCGTAAGCGCGTTGGGGCTGCATGAAGCACTGGATCTCCTCCAGGTCCCCGAGCCTTCTCCCAATAGATGCGCGGGATGTCTAAGCGCCTAGCTGCAGGCATTTTACATAATTGCGAAAATTGAGTGTTGATTCGCGATCAATTTTTTTATAAGCTGTAGTGGTGTAACTTCGGAGGAAGGAGAGCAGATCCCAGTTGGCCAAGCGAACGAATCATAAGCGAAAAGCAGGCTTCTCAATGGCCGAGGAGGGCGCTGAGGTGAACCCGGCTTTGGAGCAGCTGCTCGAGATGGGCAAACAGCGGGGTTACGTCACAAGCGACGACATCCTGGCGCTGTTCCCTGACGCAGAACGTGATATGGATCAGCTCGAGGATGTTTATGCCTCACTGCTGAGGGCGAATATCAATTATCTGGACGATGCTCCAGATGAGGATGACGCTCAAGACGAAGAACTTACCGAAATCGAAAAACTTCGGGAGAAGGACAAAAACGACCTGGCCCAGATCGATGCCGATGACAGCGTGGGCCTCTATCTCAAGGAAGTTGGACGCGTACCGTTGCTGACCGCCGAGCAGGAAGTATCTCTGTCCAAGAGAATTGAGCGCGGTCGGAATGCGCGCGAGACGATGGCCAGGGGGGAAGGAAACCGCGCAAATCTCCGGTTGTTCATTGAGGATGGATGGGCGGCAAGGGAGCACCTCATCACCGCTAACTCGCGTCTGGTGATCAGCGTGGCCAAGAAGTACATGGGGCGCGGCGTTCCGTTTCTGGATCTCATCCAGGAGGGCAATATCGGCCTCATACGCGCCGCAAAGAAATTCGACTACCGTCGCGGGCATAAATTCTCAACCTACGCGACCTGGTGGATCCGTCAGGCGGTAACTCGAGCGATCGCAGATCAAGGTCGGACCATCCGGGTTCCGGTTCATATGGGCGACCAGATCAATCGCTTACTTCGCACCTCGCACCAGCTGACCCAGCTTCTCGGGCGGGACCCCACCACAGAGGAATTGGCGGAATCCCTCAGCGTGACTCCTAAGAAGGTCGAGAATATGATCCAGGTCGCGCGTCGCCCAATCTCTCTCGAAACCCCTACGGATGAGGAGGAGGACTCGATCCTCTCGGATTTCATCCAGGATGAGGAATCTCCCGCCCCGACCGAGATTGTTACACACCTCTTGCTGCGAGAGCAGCTTAGGGATGTGCTGCACACTCTACCTCCCAGGGAGGTACGAATCCTCCAGCTACGTTATGGATTGCATGACGGACAAAGCTACACCCTGGAAGAAGTGGGACGAAAGATGGGTGTCACTCGAGAGCGAGTGCGACAGATCGAAGCACAAGCTCTGAGTCGTTTGCGTCACCCTTCCCACCGGCGCACGCTGGTGGACTATTTGCGGGAATAGCGCATCGATTGTTCGGCTGCTCCTTAGCGGCTAACAATGCTCGCAAAGATAGGGGCTGTCTCAGAAGCAACTTGAGACAGCCTCTTTTCTTTTTGTAACGCCATGAATTGAGCGCGTGGGGCTAGTTAGCTGCGGGGCTTTATGAACTCCTACTGGTTTCCGCATGGATGGTCCAGTACAAATTACACCCACCCTACGGGCGCCTCAGACGGCGAAGATACGGTGGATCAGCCTGATTCAGATCTACTGAAGATTAACAGCCCGTCGCTGCCGTAAATATCGGTACTCAGTACATCCTGAAGCTCATAGTTCATCTGAAATCGCGGGTCTTGAAGAAGCGTATTTCGCCCATAAACCTCGAGGATAACGATGAACTCTGGCGTGAGATCGGCCACCAGATCCGCGGGAACGGCGTAGTTGATGACATAAGCGGATGCCGGGAGAGGGTAGTAATCGGTGGCTACCGGGGAAACCAGACCCAGGAGGTCAAGTATCTCTCCTGGAGCTCGGTAGCCGAGGGTGCCGATATCGGCAGCTGCGAGCACATCTCCAGGCTGCATGCGGTCTGAGAGCAGTTGCGCAGCCCGCTCATAGAGGAGTTCAAGCTGAATGAAGGCCATTTCGGGAGCCGGTCTGGCGGGTCCGTGATCTGGGCGCAAGGTCCACGCGGATAAGGTTCCGATCAGCCCCAGGAGCGCAAGAAGCGCGAGTGGGAACCAGTGTTTTAAGTCTCGAGATAAGCGAGCCCCGCCCAAAAAAATCCCCAGCAGATAGAGCGGCATTGGGGGGACCAAGTACCAGCGAAACAGGAGCGGATTGGCGATCGAATAGGCAAGTAGATAGATCCATGGATAGACGAAAAGCGGCCAGGCGTGCGCGGTGGTGCGGACAGCCAGGAGAGCACCCAATGCAAAGAGAGTGGGAAATAGAATCAAACCCACTGCGATCCATGCGGTGCCAAGGATCTCGTGCCAGATGAAGGGTGTCGCGTAGTGTTGCAGCAGTCGCACAAGTCCCGCGCTCGCCGGGAGCTCATACGCTACGGCCTTAGCGAACAGGGATTGCGGAATGGGCGAGTCATAAGTCAGCGTGCTGAATACGATCCACAATCCGACTGGAGCGCCGAAGGCTGCCGCCTCCTGCCATCCGAGCTTGCGAGTGTTCTCATCTTTCCTGAGAGTGACCCGTACCCGATCGATAAATATGGGAGCCAGGAAAATTAAGGCGTCGGGGCGAGTCATAAGCGCCAAACCTCCTGTTCCGGCGGCCATGATTGGTTGCCCGGACAAATGTAAGTAGAATGTGGCGCTTAGTAGGGCGACGAACAAACTGGTTTCCATTCCTCCAATGGCGAACGTTACGGACCAGGGGTGGACGGCCCAGATGAGTGCGGTCGCGACACCCGCCGCGGTTGAGCCAAGCCTGCTCCCCATGCGAATGAGCAGGTACGCGGTGGCCGCGTCGGCGGCAGCGCTCACGATTAGCGCTATCGTCGGAAACGCCGCCTCCGAGCCTCCGATCGGAAGTCCGAGCGCGCTCAAAAGAAAGGCGAACAGGGGAGTCGTGGTTCCCAGCACCGCCTCGCCTGCGTTATACACAAGCCCATGACCATCGAGCAGATTCCGAGCATAGCGGAAGGTGATGTAGGCGTCGTCAATGGTGCGCGGGCCCGGAATCAAGCGAACTCCGAAGGCGAGGAGCGGAATGAAAATCTCGGCCCAGCGCAGAGGATTGCGCAGCACGGGCGGATTATACAGTTGCCAGGGCTAGCCCAAAAGCTGACGCAAGGATACTGGATCGGAGCAATCCTGATCGCAATGATGGGGTTTGCTCTGAAGTTGATCTTCGTGGCCTCGGGCGCATTTCCATTCAATTCAGATGAGGCGGTGGTTGGGCTGATGGCCCGACATATCCTGGACGGGCAGTGGCCTGCGTTCTTCTACGGTCAGGCCTATATGGGAAGCCTAGATGCCACTCTGGCCGCACTCGGATTCGCGCTATTAGGTGAAGCGGTCTGGGTGATCCGCCTGCTCCAAGCGCTACTCTATGTGGCTACCATCCTGACTACTGCCGCCCTCGGCTGGTCCATTTTTGGCAGCAAGCGGATTGCATGGGTAGCAGCCGCACTCCTTGCGGTTCCGTCGGTCAATGTGATGCTCTATACGACGATCTCTCTCGGCGGTTATGGGGAGGCGCTGGTCATTGGAAACTTGCTCATGCTCCTGGCGCTGCATGTATGGCGGCAGAAGAAGGGCTTCGCACTTTGGGGGACCCTCGCGGGGCTCGGGTTCTGGGCCTTCGGTCTGACACTTGTTTACACGCTTCCGACAGGGATTATGGTGGTTCGCAAGCTCTGGCATTCAAGGGCCAAAATTGTGACAACGATCGGGGCGTTTCTATTCGGTGCGCTGCCGTGGCTCCTGGAGGGTGCCAAACGGGGCTTCGATCCATTCTTAACCGAACTCCTGGGCGAGGCAGTCTCTGGGGCCTCATCAGGCGGTCTCCCCTCCGTCTTGGAGCATTTCGTAAACCTGTTGCTGTTTGGTCCCACGGTCATCTTTGGGCTTAGGGCGCCTTGGTCTGCTGAGCTGATTGCTGCGCCGCTCGGTCCAGTGGCCCTGATTTTCTGGCTGGCCGTCCTCGTGTACGGGGTAACCAGACTCAGGGTGCAAGATGAAGCTCGCGCCGGGCGCTGGATGCTTGCCGGCGTTATGGTAACGCTACTGGCAGGGTTCCTTCTGACACCCTTCGGCGCAGATCCATCGGGTCGCTACTTTCTTCCGCTCGCCGTCCCTCTAGCCCTCATGGCCGGAGAACTGTTCACTGGGCTGCTCATCCCTCGCTTCGGCAGATGGGCTTACGCGGCGCTTGGCCTGGTGCTGGCCTTCAATCTGTGGGGAAACATCCAGGCCGCGAACGAAAACCCGCCGGGAATTACCACGCAATTCGACCCGGTCGCCCGAGTGGATCACTCCTTTCTCCCGGCCCTGATAGAGTTCTTGGAGGCAAAAGGAGAGTGGACGGGGTACTCAAATTATTGGGTGGCTTACCCGCTGGCATTTCTCTCTGATGAGCGGATTCTCTATACGCCAAGACTGCCCTACCATCAAGACTTTCGATATACGGACCGCGATGACCGGTATGCCCCCTATGGATTGGTCGTAGGTCAAAGCCCCTCAACGGGATTCATCACGACTCATTTTCCAGAGCTGAATCAGAGACTTCGGGACAGCCTGCTTCAGCGCGAAATCGAGTTTGAAGAAACAACCATCGGACCCTATACCGTTTTCCACGGCCTTTCTAAGGCGGTGAGGCCAGACCAACTCGGAGTGTATTCGGCACCGTGAGCTTTCGAAGGTTGGTGCCCCTGGTTGCAATTCTGGCGGTCTTCACGATGGCGCTCCGCTTTTCGATTGGACCCGATACCTACTGGCACCTGCGAGTAGGCGATTGGATCCTTTCTGAGGGGAGCCTTCCGAAGTTAGATCCCTTTTCGCTGACCCGATTGGGTAGCGAATGGATCTACCCGGGGTGGCTGGCTCAAATTGCATTGATTGCGGTTTATCAATGGCTTGGCTTCCCGGGCCTCAACTTGATGACGG
This sequence comes from Chloroflexota bacterium, assembly GCA_027298025.1. GTDB lineage: Bacteria > Chloroflexota > Anaerolineae > Anaerolineales > E44-bin32 > JADFRG01. The sequence continues at coordinate 7,042 of JAPUGV010000014.1, forward strand.
CTCTCTCCGTGGCAGCCGCATTCGGCTTTGTCTGGATAACGATGAACGGGCGGCCCTTGACGCGCGCATTTGTGCTGCTGCTTGCCGCCACGGCTTCCGCCGTTTACTGGTCGGCCCGGCCGCACATCTTCACCTTTCTCTTCACCGCGGTGACGCTGTGGGCCTTGGACAGATTCCGGCGCAAGGGCTCTCGCGTGATCTGGTTGCTTCCCGTGATGACGGCAGTCTGGGCGAACGTGCACGGGGGTTTCGTGATCCCCATTCTCCTGCTCGGGCTCGAAGTCCTTGCCACGATGCTCGATCTCTTGCTGCCTAAACTGCGCATAGCCATACAAGGCCAAGGGGACACTGCGGGGCACGAGGGTGACATTGCTACTTTGCAGCACGCGGGAGCAGTGGAAGATGGGAGACCCGAGGAGTCTGCCGAGGGGGCAAATAAGGGCGTGCCTGAATCCGCGGCGAAGCAGGATCCCAATGTGGGAAGGCTGAAGACACTAATTGGGGTAGGGCTGATCTCCGTTGGAGCGATCGTGGTGAACCCGTTCGGTGTGGACATGCTCGCCTATCCATTCCGCACGGTCTCCATCGGAGTGCTGCAGGATTTCATTCAGGAGTGGCAGTCCCCGAACTTCCACCAATCAGAAGTCCAGCCCTTTCTTTGGCTACTGCTTCTCGTGCTCGCAGCCATGGCAATCTCACGCAAACAGCCCACCACAATTGAACTCATTCACATCGGTACATTCGCATACCTGGGATTTCTGGCCGCACGCAATATTGCGCTTTTTGCGCTGGTAGCAGCGCCTGTACTCAGCCGTCATCTCGACGCGATCTTGATGCATTGGCTCCCGCGCCGCACAGATGTGCAGGATCTGTCACCTCGGGTGACAAGGCCGCTCAACATGGTCCTGTTGGTTCTGATCGCGTTTGCAGCCCTCGTCAAGGGAGCGTTGCCGCTCTCCAGTCAGTTCAACGAAGAGACGATCATGGAGAGTATGCCGGTCCGAGCGGTGGAGTATCTTCGCGTCAACCATCCCGAGGGGCCGCTGCTGAATTCCTACAACTGGGGAGGTTATGTACTCTGGAGCCTGTTCCCGGAGTATCTCACCTTCGTTGATGGGAGGACAGACCTCTTTGATGATGTAATCCTCGAAGAGTATCTTGATATTTGGCGCGGGAATGATGGCTGGCAAGAATCTCTAGAGAAGTGGGGGATTCGGACCGTTCTAATCGAGACCGACGCGCCTCTCGCCCGCGAGCTCCTGCGCGAGGGATGGACGACAGTGCATGAGGACGATCAAGCCAGTGTATTCACGGGCCCAAACTAGAGGGCCGATTTCTATTGTCTTTGGCAAACGCGAATCAACTGACCGCGGAACCCGCCGCAATATCGGGTGTCGTACCTGCGATCGGGATATGGCTTTCGCGAGTTAGGCCACGCCTGATGCCTTTTTCTGCGGCCATTTGGATCCCCGCCCTGCTCACCGCCTTCCTCCTTCCAGGCCTCTCGGAATAGGGGAGTGAGCGAACCCGCGAACCGCAATGAAGAGCTCCTGCGGCTAGGAATCCTGGCCGCGGTTCGGTTTCTGTCCCTTGCTGCGCTGCCGATCGACGCCATTCTTGGCTACGGTGATTACCTTCACTTTTTTAGTCTGGCCGAATTCTCTTCTCTCGGGGCCGGCCTTCCCTGGCTTGGGCACTGGGTGGAATTTCCTCCGTTGTTCCCGTACCTATCGCTCGGTATTCACAATGTGGCAGGCGGCTCGCAGCATGTGTATGCCTATCTGCTTGCGCTCACCATGCTGGCCTTCGACCTGGGAAATCTCTGGCTGGTTGGATCTCTCTCGAAAAAGCTCTGGGATCCACGTAGGGCGGGGCTGATCGCGTGGGTCTACATGGGATTTCTGGTCATTCCCGCCTTTGGCTGGTGGACATTTGATCCCATGGCAGTCTTCTACATGCTGCTGGCGGCTAATGCCTTCTACCAGTCAAGACCCTATCTATCCGGCATTGCCGCCGGCGTGGGGGCGCTCGTCAAATTCCTTCCCGTTCTCCCGCTGGTGCTCTTCTGGCGGTTTAGACCTCGCAGGGAGGCCTTCATCGCTTCAGGCCTGACCGCAGCGATTCTGGTGGTTACGCTTGCTCCGCTATTCGCGGCCGAGCCGGAGATGGCTACTGCCTCGCTCCGCTCTCAAGCTTCGAAGGGATCGTGGGAAACGGTGTGGGCATTGATCGATGGAAATGACCGCACCGGGGCATTCGGAGCATTAGAAGACCGACTGGACCCAGAATTGGCATATGAGCCGAGAGGCAATCCTGCAGTGGTACCTACCTGGATCCCGGCACTGATCGCGCTTGGTATCGGTGCGTGGGCAGTATTTCGGGCGCAAGACGACCCGCGCGCTCAATTCGCGCTGGTTGGCCTGCTTCTAAGCCTCGTTTTCCTGGCGTCGCCGGGATGGAGCCCACAGTGGTTGGCTTATCTCATACCTATCGTGCTGCTTAGCCTGGTAATGCGACGTGCGGCCCTGTTCTCGTTCAGCCTGGCCCTGGTTACGCTGCTTGAGTGGCCGATCCTGCTTTCCAGAGGGCGTTTCGAACTGCTTGCCCTGCCAGTCCTGCTGCGGACGCTGCTCATGATTCTGCTCGCATTTGAGCTTTGGCGGGTTGCGCGGGAGAGGGTCTGATGGTGGAGCGTCCGCTGTGGGTTCGGATGGCAACCGTCCTGGCTGTGATCGTCGTGCTCGTCGCGCTGACTATGGCCAATTTCCGATTTGCGGAGAAGCTCCCAGGTGGCAATGATTTCCTTGCCCGGTGGATGGGTGCACGCTACTGGGTGCAGGAAGGAATCAGCCCCTACGATCCGCAGGTGAGCCTTGCGACCCAGCAACTGATCTACGGGAGGGCGGCGGATCTCGAAGCTGGCGAGGATATCTCGCATTTCGTCTATCCATTTCCCGCCATGGTTTTCTTTGCTCCGTTCGGAGCACTCCCATACACTTTGGCGCGCGCGGTTTGGATGACGGTATTGGAAATCAGCCTTCCGATCCTGGTATTGATCGGAATCGCCCTTGCGGATTGGAGGCCCCGCCGCGCAGTATTGATCTCCACCCTGCTCTTCTCCGTGCTCTGGTATCACGGATTGCGGGCGGTTATCGTGGGGCAGTTTGCGGTCATAGAGGCTCTGCTTATGGTTGGCGCGCTACTAGCGATAAAACGCGGGAGCGATCCGCTGGCGGGAATCCTGCTCGGCCTCTCAATCGCAAAACCGCAGATGGCGGTGTTTCTCATCCCTTTCGCATTTCTGTGGGCGGGTTGGTCTCGACGCTGGTCGATTGTGGTCTGGGGGGTTGGCACAATCGCGGGGCTTCTCGCGGTTTCAGTGCTGCTCTTGCCAGATTGGCCCATTATGTGGATGCGCCAACTGCTTGAATATCCAACGTACACCGATCTGGGACCGCCGGTCGAGATCCTCGCGGATGTGTTCCCGAGCATGTCGGGGGGGATTGCCGTCGCGATGGGTGGAGCCCTGATGTTGTATTTGTTCTGGGAGTGGGCAAAGGCCGCCGGCAAGGCGGACCGCTGGTTCCAATGGACAGCAGCGCTGACCCTCGTCGTGACAAACTTGGTCGCATTTCGAACCGCCACAACGAACTACGTCGTGCTGCTGCCCGTGCTTATTCTGGTCTTCTCGGCTTTGACCGAGCGATGGGGAGCAAGAGGCAATGCGGTTGTTCTGCTCGCGATGGCTGCTCTTCTGTTTGGCTTATGGGCGCTCTTTCTCGCCACAGTCGAAGGCAACATTGAGAGCCCCATTATGTATCTGCCACTTCCTATCCTGACTCTTCTCGGGCTCTGGTGGGCGCGATGGTGGGCAATCCGCGCCGTGCGGCTCCCCCGATGAGGCTGAGACCCAAAAGCATCTGGAGCAGGGTCATTGTCGGCATGGCGCTGATCTGGTTTGTCGCGGTGATCCTGGCTTACTATGCCGTCCACAAGCCATTTGGCGCACCTCAGATCGACGCAATTCGTGACCTGGCAACGACCGCGATCGGAGGGCTGAGTGCGGTCGCCCTGGCCAACCTGCTTGGGTGGACCGTATTTCGGAAGCTCTCAAACTTCAGTAATGCCGAACGTCTGACTCTGCAGATCGGGCTGGGATTTGGGATCATTGGCCTATCCTTGCTAGCTCTCGGTCTAACGGGAGCCTACTCGCCACTCGTTCTCTGGTTATTACTGCTGCTCCCACTCCCGATCTCGCTCTATCGCCTCCGGAAAGATGCGCGAGAGCTCCCTCGCCCGTCGACGCGCGGGCTAACCATTTTCGTCGGCCTGGCCCTCGTCCTTATACTGATTCGTGCACTCACACCTCCGACCGCATGGGATTCGCTCGTGTACCACCTGACGGGCCCCAAGCTCTACCAGGAGGCGGGTCGGATTCAGCACGATGTTGATCTTGCATACCTTGGTTTTCCCAAGGCTGGATCGATGTTGTTCCTGTTGGGACTCCAGCTCGCCGGGCCGCAGCTAGCACAGCTCTTCCACGCGACCTTCTTTGTGATGACGATAGCCTTGACGCCCGGTCTGGTTCGTAGCGCGGCCCCGGGCCGGGGTGGGTTGGCGGTAGCCATCCTGGTTGCAGTGCCGTCCGCAGCGTTGCTGGCAGGCTGGGCCTATGTCGATTGGATTACGGCCTTCGCCGGCCTCGCCAGTTACAGGCTGATTCGCGTCTCGGATACAGAGCGGGTCGATCGAGCCCTGATCCTGGCTGGTTTCTTCGCCGCGCTGGCTTTGAATACCAAATACACCGCGGCCTGGCTCGTGCTTGGACTCAGCTTGGTCGTTCTTCTGCGGGGGCGCTCGTTGCGGCGATGGGTCGCGTTTCTGCTCTCTACCTCGGCCTTTGTGGCTCCCTTCCTGCTCACGAACTTGCTGCTGACGGGAAATCCCGTTTATCCGTTCTTTTTCGAGGGCATTTACTGGGACGACCATCGTGCATTCTGGTTCAGCCGCTTTGGAACCGGCCTCAGCCTCCCGAAGCTGATTGCGGCCCCGTGGGAGGCCAGCATATGGGGAATTGAGGGCGGATTCTACGAGGGTCACGCCTCCTACGGAGCAACGGTGGGTCCGCTGCTCCTGGCGTTGATCCCGCTCATCACACTTCGTCTCATGCTGGACCGATCAGCAAGGCTGGGAAGCGTGAGAGACCTTGTGGTGGTGGCGGGCGTCGCGTATCTGGGCTGGTTGGTAATGCTCTCCTCGTCGTCTCTGCTCATTCAATCGCGCCTGCTGTTTCCGGCGCTGCCTTTCCTTGCAGCGCTCGCTGCTATTGGATTCGATACGGTGGGGCACGTAGGACGCTGGGGAGTATCGGTCCGCTTCGTGTTGGGAGGGCTGGTGGCGTTTGTTCTGGCACTGACCGCGACCGGCATGATCATCGATACGATGCAGGCCGATCCCATTAGTGTGGTGCTGAGAGCAGAATCGGAGCAGGCCTACTTGGCGCGCCGGCTCGGATATCACTACGAAGCCATGCAAGAGATCAATCGACTGGGTGGCAAGCCGAAAGTTCGGTTCCTTTGGGAGCCACGCAGCTATTACTGTGGCGGCGGCGTTCTTTGTGAGCCCGATGCGCTGCTGGATCGCTGGTGGCACGATCGACAGCACTTTTCGACGGCCGAGGAAGTTATGACTCGGTGGAGGGAGGAAGGCGTGACCCATGTGCTCTTCCATCGAGCGGGAGCGGAGGCGGTGCGCGCCGCCGGGTTTGTTCCGTTAAATGTCAAAGACTGGGAAGCTCTCGGTCGCTTTCTAGAGCAGCAGATGGTTCCCGTTGGCGCGTTTGGCGATGCCTATGTGCTATATGAGATCCAGCAATAGACATGAGATTCTCAAGGCGCTCTTTGCGCATAGCCATAACGCCTCAAAGGGCGATACCGCATAATCGCAACACTCCGAGCCTCTGGTACCCAAAGAGTAGGCGGCGAGGTCCGGCGCAAGCCGGGCGGGCATCAACCCGGCCGCAACTTAAGTCCACGAGTGAGCCCTTGAGCGTAGCGCTGGGAGAGCTAGCCAGGCGAGGGAGCCTATGAGTTCAGCGAGTGATTCCCCAAGCCGATCTGCTGGAAGCGTGATCGACTGGCTGAGAGCGCATGCCCTGTGGATACTCTTACTTCTGGCCCTACTGGCGCGGCTCCCCACGCTTATTTCGCGACCTCTATGGTACGACGAGGCTTTCGCCGTTCTGTTTTCCGCCGAGGGCCCCCGAGCGATGTCTTACGGCACGCTTGTTGTCGAACAAGGCATCGCGGCAGACGTTCATCCCCTGGCGTATTACACAATGCTCTGGATTTGGCAGTCAGTGGCCGGTGCCAGCCCGGTCGCGGTGAGAGTGCCTTCAGTGATCCTGGGACTAGTCCTAGTCTTCATTGGGTATCGCCTGAGCCGGAGGCTCTTCGAAGAACGGATCGCGATCGTGGCTGCCTCCATGCTCGCACTATCTCCTTTCCAAGTTCACTACTCACAGGAAGTTCGGATGTATGTGCTGCTGTCCGTACTGCTCCTGGGGGCTACTTTCGTCTATTGGAAGGCTCTTGAGGGGGGTTCGCTCCGATACTGGTTGGCATTTGCCCTTCTTGGAGCCGTCGCGCAATACACTCACACGCTCGCGGCGCTGTACTTGATTCCGCTCGCGCTCACGCCGCTGTGGCGCGGGCAATGGGCCAATCTCGGGAAGACTGTGCTTGCAGGATTTTTGGCCATGTTGTTGTACCTGCCGTGGATGATTTACGTGCCTAGCCAGCTGTCTCGAGTCCGATGGGCATACTGGATCCCTCAGCCGGGGCCGGCGGAGCTGGTGCGCACCTGGCTGGTTTTCACCGCCGGCCTCCCAGTTCCACAGGGCCTGCTGGAGGTCGTTTTGTTCGGGACCGTCCTGGCCACCAGCCTAGGTGCGTGGGGAACCGTCCGGGGCTGGCGATCCCAAGATCCGACCTTCCGGAATGGGATCTGGCTGCTGTATCTTGCGGTGTTTCCCGTTCTGTTCATGTTCCTGCTTTCGTACTGGCAGGCGGTTTACTTGGAGCGGGCGCTGCTGACCTCTGGGGCGGTCTTCTTGCTTTGGCTGGCCTGGGCGCTCAGCACCCCGAGATTGTCCGGCCTGTTTGCTTGGACCGGGCGCGTAGCGCTGCTTGGGACGTTTACCCTGGGACTTTTCGGTTACTACAGCTATGAGGGATTCCCCTACGCACCCTGGCCGCGGCTGAACGAAGTTCTGGGTGGGCACCAGGACCGGGAAATCGTGCTGCACAGCAACAAAATTACGGCGCTGCCTTCCCGCTACTACAATCCCGTACTTGACCACCGATATCTACCTGACCCCCCTGGCTCGGGTTCCGACACATTGGCACCCGCCACTCAAGAGGTCCTTGGTTTCCTCGCAGAGCCCAATCTCGAGCTAGCGGTGAGCGGTACGAAAGGGGTGTGGTTCATCATCTTCCCTCGGGAAGAGCTCGACTACCTTGCCGAAGGCTATCGTACTCATCCCTCGCTTGAGGCGCTGTCCGAGCAATTCACCCTGGAGTCATTCTCCCAATTCGGGGAGCTCGA
>JAPUGV010000140.1 GCA_027298025.1 Chloroflexota bacterium
ATTCGTCGGCCAGACCTGCCTGGTACCGATGCTGGAGCGTCCCATACCGGTCATCGAAGATGAGGTTGTGGATCGGGAGTTTGGAACCGGAGCACTCAAAATCACGCCTGGCCATGATCCTGCCGATTACGAAATTGGCAAACGACACGATCTTCCGATCGTGAACGTGCTAAACAAGGACGCAACGATGAGCGAGGCCGCGGGGCCGTATGCCGGCTTGGATCGCTACCAGTGTCGGGAGAAGCTCTGGGCGGATATGGAGGCCGCTGGACTCACGATCAAGACCGAGCAGGTTCTGCAGCAAATTCCGCGCAGTCAGCGGGGTGGTGAGATCGTCGAACCGATGATTTCAACTCAGTGGTTCGTGCGCATCGAGACGCTTGCGGAACCTGCCATCGAGGCAGTGCGGGATGGTCGAATCAAGATGGTTCCCGAACGCTTTGAGAAGGTCTACTTTAACTGGCTCGAGAATATCCGAGACTGGTCTATCTCTCGTCAGCTCTGGTGGGGCCACCGCATCCCCGCGTGGCATTGCGGTGATTGCGGGGAAATCACCGTTGCGCGAGAGGCGCCAAAGCAGTGTTCCGCGTGCGAATCCACGAACATCAAGCAGGATCCGGATGTGCTCGATACCTGGTTTTCATCGGCCCTATGGCCGTTCTCGACGCTTGGATGGCCGACCGAGAGCGAGGACCTGAAGATCTACTATCCGACCACCCTCATGGAAACCGGATACGACATCCTCTTTTTCTGGGTGGCGCGCATGATCATGACCGGCCTGGAGTTTACGGGCCAGGTGCCGTTCAGTACGGTGTACTTGCACGGACTCGTTAGAGACTCCGACGGGCGAAAGATGAGCAAGACCCTCGGCAACGTGATCGATCCGCTGGAAGTCATGGACGAATTCGGGACCGATGCGCTGCGGTTCACGCTGCTGACCGGCTCGTCTCCGGGCCAAGACATGAGCCTGAGCATGGAGCGCCTGGCCGCCAACCGAAACTTCGCCAACAAGCTCTGGAATGCGGGACGACTGGTCCTGAACGCCATTGAGGCTGCACCCGGAGCGCCGAAGGGGGATCCCACACGCACGGATTCCGACCGGTGGATTCTCGGTCGGCTAAATCAGGTGATCCGGGACGTGGATCGGCTCTTCGAGCGCCATCATTATGGTGAGGCCGGCCGACAGATCTACGAGTTCTTCTGGGGCGAATTCGCGGATTGGCACCTGGAAATCTCTAAAATCCAGACCGGCGAGGGAGGGGACCGTGCCTGGTTGACGGCGCGTATTCTGGTCCATGTCTACGATAACACGCTCCGCCTGCTGCATCCCTTCATTCCTTTCGTGACGGAGGAGCTCTATGGCCTGCTGAAGGCGGCATGTGAGCGGCATCCGGCCCAGTTCGGCCCTCAGCGCGGCTGGGAAGATGCGTTGATCATCGCCAATTGGCCGGACGCCGGACCTATGGAGCCCTGGGAGTCGGAAAGTGTGGCCGCGTTTAAGCCACTGCAGGATCTCGTTGTAGCCATTCGTAACCTCCGCTCGGAGCGAGAGGTGAAGGCCTCTCAGAAAATTTCGGTCGCGATCAAGGCGGGCGACCTGGCCGAATTCCTCGAGGCCAACCGAGCAGCCCTGGCCTGGCTGGCCCGACTGGATCCGGAAGCGGTGCAGATCGAAGCGGACCTGAAGCCTCCCGAGGACTCTATTCCGCTGGTGGCGGGCCAGATCGAGGCCTACATTCCGCTTGAAGGGCTCAGAGATCCGGCGCAAGAGCGCTTGCGCCTAACCAAAGAGTTGGAGGCGGTGGGCGAGCAAGTAGAGCGGCTTGAGACGCTGCTTTCCAGCGAGTTCAATGAAAGAGCTCCGGCCGAAGTGGTGGGGAAGGAACGCGAAAAGCTGCAATCGCTGCATGGAACTGCCGCCAAACTCGAGAGGCAGCTCGCGGCGTTGAAGGGAGGATAGCGCCCTGCATGATATACTGCCGCGCCACAATTCCCCATGAGTCGCGGCGGACCGAACATCCTGCGGATCGTTTCGATCGGACTGTTGCTGGCTGCAGTCATCATGTCCTTCTTCCAGCTGATCGCCTACAGTCGGCAGCGAGCGAGCCTGCCGGCGGGCCTCACGATCGCCGGAGTTCCGGTGGGCGGGCTGGATCAACCGGCGGCCATGGAGCGACTGCTCCACACTTACAGCACCCCTATCGAGTTGATCTATGAAGGTGAGAGCATCGTACTGGTCCCTGCTCAGGTGGGCTTCGAGCTGGACGCGAAAGCCATGTTGGCCGCCGGCGAGCTCGAGCGCACAAGCACTGATTTCTGGAGCGGTTTCTGGGATTTTCTCTGGAATCGGCCGGGTGAAGCTATAACCGTTCCGCTCAAGGCCGAATTCTCCGACACGCAATTGATTGCGACGCTGCAAGATCTAGCGGCGCGTTATGACGAGCCCCCGAGGCCCAGCCAGCCGATCCCCGGAAGCGCCGAGTTTGAGGCAGGCAGCAACGGGCGGGTACTGGATGTTGCGCGGGCCGCGGAGCTGGTGGGCGAAGTACTGAGCGCGCCGAGCGACCGGAGCATCAATTTGCCAGTCATGGAAAGCGCACCCGCTCGGCTAAGCCTGTCTACCCTAGAGACTCTGCTGAAACAAAACCTGAATGTGGAGCAGTTCGACGGCCTCGCAGTGTTCTATGTGAGGGACCTGAGATCGGGTGAGGAGCTTCACTTCGGTTACTTTCAAAACGAAGACATCACGGTCACCCCAGATATCGCCTTCGACGCCGGCTCGACGATCAAGATCGGCATCGCCACGGCCTTCTATCGGTACTTCGACGATCCATTGGACGATGAAGCCAGCCGCTGGCTCTCGGAGATGATCACCCTCTCGGGCAACGATCCCGCCAATTGGCTGATGGAGCGCATCGACCGAGATCGAGGACCGCTGCTGGTCACCGAGACTTTGAGAGAAGCCGGCTTGGATAGTTCCTACATTGTGGCCTGGTATCGACCGCCACCTATTCCTATCCCCGGTGCCTCCTTACAAACACCGGCCAACCAGCGAACCGACATCAACACGCGCCCGAACCAGCTCAATCAGGCCACCGCCTCCGAAATAGGGATGCTGCTTGCAGATCTCTATGCTTGTCAGGGGGGTGGGGGCGCGCTGCTGGCTGTGTTCCCGGATCAGATAAGATCAGAAGAATGTGCACAAATTCTATCGCTACTGTCTCAGAATCGCATTGCATGGCTCATTGAGGCGAGCGTGCCAGATGGCACACGCGTGGCGCACAAGCATGGCTGGACCCAGTCGCCGCTGGACTTCATCAGCGATGCCGGAATCGTTTATTCGCCCGGGGGCGACTATGTGATCTCCATCTTCTTGTGGGATGACACGGAGATGATCTGGGAGCCCACGGCCTCGTTGTTCGCTCAGCTTGGCCGAGCGGTCTACAACTACTTCAATCCACCTTCTAGCTAATGAGAATCATCCGGGCAACGATGCGTGACCTTTCCCGGGCGCGCCGGATGGAGATACGCACCATCACGATAGGAGGCCTGTTCATCCTCTCGATCCTGGGACTCGCCTTGGCAGGAAGAGCATCTGCCGCGCCTGCCCAACAACTTCCCACCGTCTCGATCGCAACAGTCACCGGTACGCCGGTGGGGCCATTGGTTGTGGTACCAGATTTGGTCAACGTAAGAACCGGCCCCAGCACAGAGTATGAATTAATTGGGGTGCTGATCGCGGGGCAGACCGCGCAAGCGATCGGGCGGACTGCCGGAGGTGACTGGATCCAAATCGCCTACGTGGGCGTGCCCAATAACGTGGCATGGGTATACTCCCCGTTTGTTGTTCTGGACCCTCCAGGAAGTTTCTTGCCAATCATCGAGCCACCGCCTACCGCGACGCCGCGCGTATCTCCAACCATCGATCCGACACTGGCGGCGCAATTCAACCTGTCCGACATCACGGCCACTCGGCTCCCCACCTTTACCGCCGCTCCTCCGATTGTCCACCCGACGCTCGCGCCACCCCAACTCGAAGCGAGTCTAGGCATCCCGCCCATCCTCACAATCGCCGGACTTGTCCTGATCGGCACGTTCGGAATCCTCATTTCAGTCCTCCGCGGCAGCTAGTTCGCCACCTTTGTGACGGCCTATAGGATCTGTTCGAGGGGCCATGCAATCGAATTCCAGGATAGCCAAGCAATCTCCATCCTGCTAGCGCAAGATATGGGTGAGCCGTATTCCGAAGGCTTGTGCAGGGGGTGGTGGAGAAGTTTCGGAATCGAGTGCGTGGGGAAGATGGAGGGGGAACGATCTTACAGCGGCTGGCGGCCGGCGAAGCCGGCGTCGATGTCATGCCAGTAGGCGACCGTCGGCTCGCCATACTGCCAGCACAGAAAGATGATTCGACCGTCGCGTTCGGCCGGGAAATCGAGCAGGCCACGATCGAGGTCTTTCACCAGCACGCCGGTTCCTTGGATCCGTTCAACGGAGCGCTTGACGCGGCGCATGAGACTCAGGAGTTCGCCGGTGGCTTGACTGCCACCGTTCCCAAGAGCCTTCTGCAGACCGGATTCGAGCTCCGGCCGGATCTCCACGATCCGATTGCGCGTGGCCATCAAGTCTTCGATATCGCGGAGGAGTTCTCTCAGGAGAGCGTTGGCTTCACCTTCGGTGAAATATCGGTCAAATGGATCCATGACGAAAAAAGAGCAGGTCGCAAGCGCAACCTGCTCAGGATTTCAGTAGAGCGGGGGGGTGCGTTAGCAGCAGCCCTCCGTACCAGCATGGGACGCGTGGGAAGCCTCTTCGGTTTTGAACGAATGGCCGCAGCCACACGAAGATACCGCCTGCGGGTTCTCAATCTTGAAACCGCCCCCCATCAAGTCGTCGACATAGTCAATGGTCATGCCGGATAGGTACTCCATCGAATTCGGATCTACGACAACCTGGACGTCCTCAAACTGGTATCGTAGATCAGACTCCTTTGGTTCTGGCTCCATACCCATGCCGTACTGCATGCCGGAGCACCCGCCGCCGGAAACGAACACTCGCAGTGCGTAGCCATCCAGATCCTTCTCCTGGATCATCGTACGCACCCTCCGAATCGCTCCCTCGGTAAGGGTGATGTCGGTGGTCTGCTCAACGATCTCAGTCAGTGGGAAATCCAATGTCGCCATAAACTAATCCTTTCAAATACTTATAAGCGAGGTTAAGTTTATCACCTTCTGTGTGAGTGTCAATTTGTCCGCAGGTCCTGGCCTGGGCCAAGAATTCGGGCCCATTATACGGCCAAGACCGAAAATTGCTCTGGTATTCTGCTTACATAAGTGTGGAGCCGCGGCGAATATCAGAACTGTTCCCAGGTCAGCTGCTGATTTGGAAGGTGCAGACAGGCTCGCGATCCACGATGCGGCCCAACATCTCAACCTCTCCGCCAAACAGGGCTTCCACCAAGGCCCGGTCAAACTGGCACAACGCCGGCGCGCCCTGAACCACCTCCAAATAGGGGCAATTCGCGAATTGGAGGATGATCATCCCCTCATTCTCTTCCAAGCTTGGGAAGTAACCGCGCTCTTCCAGGTAGCTCATGGCCGCGGACGGCTGTCGCGCCGTCCCAGCCGACGACCCCAACTCGCGGCCCATTTCAACAAGGAGCCCCTCGAGCTCCAGGGTTTGGGTCGAACCCACGGCCTGGATCAGGCAGCCGCACAGCTCCCCGTAGTTGCGCGGCATGTGGGCATTCGCAGCTGGCGTGACCTGATACATCATTTCGGGCCGCCCCGGTCCCGGCTTATGCCGAGGAGCCGGCTCCGCCACGAGGCCTTCCGATCGCAGAGCCTCTAGATGATGTCGGATCGTAACCGGTGTGAGCGCGAGCGCTTGGCTCAGCTCGGCAACAGAGGCCTGCCCGGATTGCTTGATGCTTTCTAGGATGCGCTGGCGGGATTCGTGAGCCATTTCCAAGCCGATTCTAGGCGGCCGAAGTTAATTTGTCAAACGTGATCTTCAAAATTAACACTCTTCTTGACATTTGTGAAAGCCGGCACGTATAATTCTCCATTGGCAGGGAGGCCCAGGGTGAGCGAAGAACTCTCAAATAACGAAAACCCCGTCCCTGAGAGCCTTCAGGGCCAGATTGCCATCACCTCGTTAGACAAAATCTATAATTGGAGCCGGCGGTCGTCCGTCTGGCCGATGACGTTCGGACTGGCATGCTGCGCCATCGAGATGATCTCAACCGCCGCCAGCCGATATGATATGGCTCGTTTTGGCATGGAAGTCTTTCGAGCCAGCCCACGCCAAGCGGACCTCATGATCGTCTCGGGTACCGTCACGAAGAAAATGATCCCGATCATCGTGAGGCTCTACAACCAGATGCCGGAGCCGAAATACGTGCTGGCCATGGGCGCTTGTGCTTCCGGAGGCGGTCCCTTCAAGGAGGGCTACAACGTCGTGTCTGGTGTCGATAAATTTGTACCGGTCGATGTCTATGCTCCGGGTTGCCCGCCCACACCTCAAGCCCTCCTGCACAGCCTCATCAGGCTGCAAGAGAAGATCGATGGGCAGTCGGTGCTCGAAGTGCCCTGGTATCGCCGTGAGCCGATCGAGGAAATTCCCCAGCCGGTGCTTGGGCCGGATCTGGTCGACCCGCGGGACATACCCGACTTCGCCGAAAAGCTGAAAGCCCAGGAGGAGCGGCTGGCAGCCGAACCTGAATGAGCCGCGCGCAGAAGTTCCCACAAAGAGTGTAGATAAAACCGAAGATGACCGAAGAAGAGTCTCCACAAGTCGAAGAAGCGACGCGCGAGCCGGATGATATGGAGCAACAGTTTCCGGGCGTCCTGACGCTGGACGAGCGCAAAGGCTACGGAGGCTACCTCGTGCCGCCAGACAAGTTAGTTGAGTTCGCCACGCAGCTGCGGGATGAGCTCGGCTACGACTATCTCTCCTCTGTTACCGGCGTAGATTACCTGCCGGAGGAGAAGATGGAGGTGGTCTACCACGCTTATCGCACCCAGGGCGGTCCGGCGTTTGTGTTCAAAGCCCAGGTCCCGCGTGGTGATCCGGTCGTTCCTTCCCTGGTCGGCGTGTGGCTGGGGGCGGATTTTCAGGAGCGAGAGGCGTGGGACCTGCTCGGTATCCGCTTCACCGGACATCCCAACTTGCGCCGCATTTTGATGTGGGAAGGGTTCGAAGGCCACCCCCTACGCAAAGACTGGCGGGAGGCCTACTACGAAGAGGACGCCAAACCGTTCGAGAATCGGTTCCCAGAGGGCGGGGTATACCGTATTGAAGACAAGATTTCTTTCGGAAAGAACGTGAAATACCCCTCTGAATTCTCACCCGAGGGTTGGATTCCCGAGGGGGACGAGGGATTGTACGCTGGTGTGGGACAAATTTCGACCGACGGAAATGGCGGCACGCTCAAGACCGACCAACTCGTGGTCAATCTCGGCCCACAGCATCCATCAACCCACGGCGTGTTCCGGATGGTGGTTACGCTCGATGGAGAAACCGTTATCGACCTGCAGCCGGTCATGGGCTACCTGCATCGAAATCATGAGCAGATCGGCGAGCGAAACACTTACATCATGAACATGCCTTATACCGACCGGCTCGACTACATCTCCTCAATGAGCAACAACTTCGGCTACGCGCTCACAGTCGAGAAGCTGATGGGTATCAAGCCTCCTGAGCGAACGGAATATATCCGCGTCATCATGGCTGAGCTCACCAGAATCGTCAACCACCTCTGGTCCATCGGCTTCTTGCTGAATGACTTGGGCGCGTTCCAGACGCCCGCGCTCTATGCCATCAACGAGCGGGAGCTCGTACTAGATGTCTTTGAAGCGGTCAGCGGGTCACGCATGATGTGCAATTACTTCCGGTTTGGCGGATTGGCCCGCGATCTACCCCCAGGAACTCTCCAGACGATTCGGGAACTGATCTTTGAGCGCCTGCCACGCCGCATCGATGAATTGGATCTTTACCTCACCGACAATGAGATTGTTCGCGCGCGATGTATCGGTGTAGGAGTCCTCCCGCCCGAAAAGGCCGTGGCATTCTCTGCTGCGGGCCCCGTGCTACGTGCCTCCGGCGTCCCATACGACGTTCGGCGGGCGGATCCCTACGGAATATACGATCGCTTTGATTTCGAGGTCGCCGTGCGCTACGGTGGCGACGTGTACGATCGCTACCTCGTCCGCTTGCAGGAAATTCGGGAGAGCATCCGGATCGTCCAGCAGGCGGTGGAAGACATCCCGGAGGGTGAGATTCAAACCGGCAAAGCGCTTTATCAGGTCCGCGTGCCGGCCGGGGAGGCTTATGGCAGAGTCGAAAATCCCAAGGGTGAGCTCGGCTTTTACGTGGTTTCCAACGGGAAGCCCAATCCTTGGCGATACCACATTCGCGCCCCCTCGTTCATCAACCTGACCGCGTTGGCCGAAATGTGTAAGGGACACAAAGTGGCGGACATCGTCGCCATCCTGGGTTCTATCGACATCATTCTAGGCGAGGTCGATCGTTAATGTATGGGGTTGGGATCGTCAAAGGGTTGGGCGTAACGCTCAAGCATTTTATCGCCACCTATGTGGATGACCTTCGGTGGTTGGGGCATCGCTACTACAATCCCGAAGCTTTTGCCGTCCGTCAAAGCCCGAAGGCGCGAGGGATCTTTACCGTTCAATATCCAGAAGAAAAGCTCACTTTGCCCGAGGAATTCCGCTACATTCCGTTCCTGATCTACGATGAGCTTGAAGACGGGACCCGTCAAGACCGCTGTGTTTCCTGCGGGATATGCGCCAAGGTCTGCCCACCGCAGTGCATTTGGATTGTGCGTTTGGACGATCCAGAAACCGGACGTCCTATTCCAGACCCGGCCGACTTCTTTATCGATGTCGACATCTGCATGAATTGCGGATTGTGCTCGGAATACTGCCCGTTCGAAGCGATCCGAATGGATCACGACTATGAGATCTCGACCTACGATCGCTTCGCTGAGAACATCTATGACAAGGAGAAGCTCGATAGGCCTGCCTCGTACTACGCCTCGATTCGTCCGCGTAACTACGCTTTTGACGAGGCGACCATCGTGGAGAAGAAAGCCAAGAAAGCGGCCAGTGAGGCAGCCCGCAAACAGCGCGCAGCAGAAAAGAGTCAGCGAACCAATGAGTAGCCGAGCTTCTTATGCGCTCGGGCTGAGCTGCATGGGCAGCTTCGTTATTGGGCGGAATCACTCCTCCGGCTCACACTCATAGCGGAAAGTCCGCGCATTCGAATACCCAGGAGCCGCTAGCCGATGTACCAAAGCGACACCGAGATTCTCTTCCCCATGCGGGTTGCTCCACACCTTCGCGACCTGCGCGGCAGCATGTGGCAGGCAACCGTCGACCGGGCCTGCAATTCGGAGGACGCATCCCCAGAGCAGCTGGCGCTCACACTCGTAATGATTCGCCTGGCCGGCTGCCTGACCTGTCATCCGCATTCCTACCGCGCGATTCGAGGATGCACGAGCTGTGCGAAGGCTACCATCCGGAGATTTGGGGGAGAGGATGAAGATCTCGAGAACTTGATCGACGAGGCAAAGGTAGAAGTCCTCGCCACCGTTCCACAGGAGATCCATGTCCAAATCGACGACTGAAGGATCCGTATTGGAGGCGCTCTCCGAAGTTCAAGAGCCCGAGCTGGGGAAGGATCTTGTCACGCTCGGAATGGTAAAGGACATCTCGATCCAAGGAGCACAGGTGGCCTTCACGGTGGAGCTCACCACTCCGGCCTGCCCATTGCGGGATCAAATTGAGCGGGAGACCAAGGAGGCCGTGGAAAGGCTTGAAGGCGTCGAAGAAGCCTCCGTAACCTTCACTGCAAATGTGCCTTCCGACGGGCGCTCGCGTGGCCTGATCGACCGTCCGATCAAGAATGCCATTGCGGTGGCCTCTGGCAAAGGCGGCGTCGGCAAATCGACGGTGGCTGTGAATCTGGCGGTCTCGCTTGCGCGTGCGGGCGCACGGGTCGGCCTGCTGGATGCCGATATCTACGGACCGAACGTACCCACCATGATGGGTGTGGACCGAATGCCGGAGCCCGTGGAGGGCAGACTGATGCCGGCCGAAGCCTTCGGGGTCAAATTTATCTCGATCGCATTCATGGTCGAGCCCGGCAAACCGCTGATCTGGCGCGGTCCGATGTTGCACAAAGCGATTCGCCAATTCATTGCCGATGTAACGTGGGGAGAGCTGGATTATCTGGTTATAGACCTGCCACCAGGAACGGGGGATGCGCCGCTGAGTCTGTCTCAATCGATGCCGCTGACCGGCGCGGTGATCGTCACGATGCCTCAGCAGGTTTCCCTGGATGATGCGAGACGTGCGCTGGAAATGTTCCGGACCATGGAAGTGCCCATTTTGGGAGTGGTCGAAAACATGAGCTTCCTGAAGTTGGAGAGCGGCGAGCTGCTTGATCTGTTCGGACAAGGGGGTGGAACCCGACTCGCCGAGGCGGCGGATGTTCCTTTCCTCGGCTCGATTCCCATCGATCCCCTCGTGAGAGTGGGCGGAGACCAAGGCACGCCGGTGGTCTTGTCGCACCCAGACTCCGACGTGGGTCTCGCCCTCACCTCCATGGCGGAGTGGATCGCGGCCAAGGTCAGCGTCTTCGATTACCAGCAGTCGAACGTCATCCCCATCGAGATGATCGATTGAGATTTACCCGGTCCTAGTCCCCCTTCTCATAATCTTCGCGTGAGTGCTATACTCGACCGATAATGAGCGAAAACCCAAACGTAGTCGCCATTCGATTTCAGCCGCTTGGGAAGCTGTATCATTTCGATCGCGCCGGTGCCCGAGACCTGCGGCCCGGTGATTATGTGCTTGTCTCCACCCGGCGCGGGCGTGAGATGGGCGAAGTCGCCGGCTTTGTCGAAAAGCCCAAGAGCAAGAACAAGCTCAAACCCATAGAGCGCCTTGCGACGGCGCAGGAGCTCGTTCTTCGACGGATGTGGCAGCGAAAAGAGCTGGAAGCCATGATCGATTGTCGGGCCATGGCTTCCGAGATGGGTCTTGAAGGGGTCAAGATCGCCAAGGCCGAGTATTCGTACGACGGCTCGAGAGTGACCTTCCTCTACAACTATGAGGGAGAAGAAAAGATAGATTTAGGCCAGCTGCGGAGCGCCATACAGCGGACGATGGTGGAATCGCGGGTGGAGTTTCGGCAGATCGGGCCCCGTGATGTAGCTAAGATCATCGGTGGGATGGGCGCATGCGGCTTAGAGACACGATGCTGCTCCATGTTCCTGACGGAGTTCAGCCCCATCTCCATCAAGATGGCCAAGGCACAAGGGATTTCGCTCAGTCCCCAGGAGATCACCGGGATGTGCGGGCGCCTGCGATGCTGCCTGGTCTATGAGTACGAGCAATATGTGGAGGCCCGTAAGCAGCTCCCGAAAGTTAAGAAGCGCGTCGTAACGCCGCTAGGAGAGGGCAAAGTAATAGAAGTGCTCCCAATGCGCCAGGCTGTGATCGTCGCGCTGGCGGAAGATGACCGCAGGGTGGAATTCCTGAAGCATGAGATCGAACCCTACGAGGAGCTCAAGGCGCTTAAGGGCAAAGCCAATGGCCCTTGTGATCGGCATGAGAACGGTGGGTGTGACTGCGGTAAGAATAACTAACCTACCCACAAAGGGCTAAAACCTCAAATCCTCACCCCATCGATAGATCCACAGGCCCTGCCGCCCCCTTGGGATCTGAATCAATCCGCCCCAAATACTATTGACTTCAACTCGCTATCGGAAAATACTCAAGCGAAGTGCCCGGTGTGCGCTTGTTATTTGCGCGGGAATTGTGACTCTCTACACCGCAATATTTCGCGCTCAAGCACCTACACGATTCGGCGAAAGGTCGTCCAAATATGGTCTTAGCGGAAAAACAAATGAGCCTGCTTGATGCGGAAGGTGTGATCCTAGCATTTGACGCGGCCCCGCCTAAGCGCGTCGTAAGCCTGGTTCCTTCCATGACGGAGAGCCTCTTTGATCTTGAAGCTGGAGACCGGTTGGTGGGGGTCACAGACGCCTGCACGCCGCCGGAGGCGGAGCAACTGCGCCTTCAGCGCGTGGGCGGTACCAAAAAACCTAACCTTGAGGCAGTCCGCATCCTGCGGCCGGATTTGGTGATCGCCAATCAAGAGGAAAATAGCGAAGATTCGGTGCGGGCCCTGGATGAGGCTGGATTGACGGTCTGGCTGACCTTCCCCAAGAGTACCCGGGATGCCCTTGACCTGCTGTGGACGATCATCAAGGTGTTCAAGCTGGGAGATCAGGCTCCCCGCGTAGAAACGCTCGCACGAACGCTCGACTGGACGGACAAGGCCACGACCGCGCGGCTTTCAATACCCACTTTTGTTCCGATCTGGCAGGGAGAAAAAGAAGGCGTCGGCCCTTGGCTAATGACCTTCAACTATCAGACCTACGCCAATGATGTGCTCGCCAAGGTCGGCGGCATGAACGTTTTTGCGGGTCGTGATCGCCACTATCCGTTGGAGGCAGATCTTGGAAAAACCGAGCCAGAGGATCCTGGAGAACGGGACACCCGCTATCCGCGCGTGACCATCGATGAGGTCATCGAGGCGCAGCCGGACGTGATCCTGCTTCCGGACGAGCCGTTCGTATTCGACGAAAGCCATAAGAGCCAGATTGAAGAATGGCTGGCAGATACCCCTGCGGTAAAGGCCGGCCGGGTCCACCTCATTGACGGGAGCCTACTTACGTGGCACGGCACCCGTTTGGCCAAGGCAGTCGCCGAACTCCCCAGCTATTTGCGCCAGTAAGCGGCAAGCACCCGCGAAATCCATGGGGCAGGGCGCTTCGCAAAGCGTGAGGACAGGGTATCGCGCGCTGTGCCTTGACGGCAATACGAACCCTATCTAGAATCTAAAGGTTCCTGGCCAAAGGACCTGAGCATGTTTGACGGCATCAAAGTCATCCTCATTAGTACCTTAGTGACCGCGCTGGTTGGCGGTATCCTGGGCCTGCTGGTGGGGGTCCTAATTGGAGAACCCCTGATCGCAGTCGGTGTGGGCGCCTTCTTAGGCGCCAACTTCGGGGTCGTGCTCAGTTATGGTTTCTTGCCGGAGGCGCCTGCGGATCAGAGCTTGGAAACGGAAGGCGACTCTTAGCAATCAAGGGAGCTCAGACTCCCCAGTAGTCGCGTCGACCTCGCAAAGCAGGGGATGAGCAAGGGCTCATCCCTTTTTCATTTGCCGACCCTGAGAGATCAATCTGGATCGGGGATTACGTGGATGCTTTCCGGCTCAACCCTGAGCGTGCGCTCTTGGCCGGCCGACAAGTCCAATGCCATAAATGCCGGATGCGACACACGGACCTCCAGCAATTGATCGTCGACCGTGAATTGCAAGACATGGTCCACTCCTTGCGGCTCGTCTTTGGCCAGCCGTGCAGTGAGCCGGTTTGCCGACTGGGCCTCGGATCCGGCAGGCGCGATACGGATTTCCTCCGGCCGGATGCCCACGGTGAGTGTGCTACCTTGGGCACGGGATCCGGAGTACGCGATTGCGAGTCTGAAGGCTCCCCAGTCGGCCAACAACTCGGTTCCTGAGCCATCGACTACCTTCACCTGAAGGATGTTGGTCATTCCCATCAGCCGCGCAACGGTCGGAGTACGAGGCCTCCGAAATACATCATCCCGGCTCGCGGACTGCACGATCTCCCCCTCGCTGATAACAATCAAACGCTCAGCCAGGGCGTAAGCTTCCGCCCTGCTATGGGTCACCAGCAAAACGGGAATAGCAAAGTCCTTTTGAATCCTAAGCAATTCCTCGCGCAGATGCGCTCGCAGGTCCTCCTCCACAGCCGCGAACGGTTCGTCCATGAGCAGCAAGTCCGGGCGACGTGCCAAGGCTCGTGCTAAGGCCGTTCGCTGCTGTTGACCGCCTGAAACTTCCCCGGGCTTGCGATCGGAGAGCTGTTCTAGCCGCATCCTTGCGAGAAGCTCCGATACGCGCGCTTTCCGTTCTGCATTCGGAAGATCGTGCAAGCCGAAGGCGACATTCTTCGCGATGGATTGGTGAGGAAAGAGGGCGTAGTGCTGAGGAACATATCCAACGCCTCGATCTTGCGGAGGGAGATCGATCCCCTCTTCGCTGTCAAAAAGCGCATGGCCATTGAGGCGAATATATCCCTGGTCGGGTCTGACCAAGCCGGCCAGTGCCCTGAGGGTGAGCGATTTTCCTGCCCCGGAAGCACCGAAAAGAACCGCCATTTCGGGGCCGATCTCAAACCGAGGAGCGAGATTGAAATCCGGGAGGCGCAGCTCAAACGAGGCGCGAAAATCAGCCGCGGCCACGCGCGTTCCTGCCTGCAAGAGCGCTGCCGAGATACCGAATACCCACGAGCAAGACAACAGCTACAACAGTAAGCAGCAGCGCTTGGCGATTTGCGGAAGCCAAGTCTCCTGCCTGGACTGAGTCATAGATCGCGATGGGGAGGGTCTGCGTGCGGCCCGGAATATTTCCCGCAATCATTAGGGTCGCACCGAATTCTCCAAGCGCGCGCGCGAAAGCCAGCATCCCGCCGGCCAGCAGGCCTCGCCAGGCAAGTGGGAGCAGTATTATCAGGAAGATGGCGGTGTTCGAGCGCCCGAGAGTGCGTGCCACGTCTCGAAGATCCGGATCCACGGCCTCAATTGCGGCCCGAGTCGATCCGACCACCAACGGCAACGCCACGATGGTCGCCGCGACCACGGCGCCCTGCCAGGTGAATACCAGATCGATGCCAATGCTTTCGAGCCACGCGCCCAACGGCGACTGTGCGCCCAAGAGAACCAACAGATAGTAGCCCAGGACGGTAGGCGGAAGCACGAGCGGGAGGGTGACTGCGGCGTCGGTGATATTGGCTGCCATGCTGCGACGACGCGCGAGGAGCGCGGCCAGAGCGATGCCAAACACAACGGCGAAAAGCGTGGCCAAGCCGGCCACTCGCAAAGACAATACCAGCGGAGATACCATAGGCCTATCCCTCTCCAGCGACCAGGCCAGACCGTTCGAATACCGCCTGTGCCTCCGGACTGGATAGAAACTCAAGGAAGCGCGCGGCCTGCTCCGATTGGGAAGTGTCGCTGTGGATGGCGGCGACGTGTTGAATGGGGTCGTACAGTTCCTCCGGGAGCTCCAGGCTGGGCAGATCCATGCTCTTGGCGATGGATAAGGCGATCAAACCCGCATCGGTGTTTCCGGTCTGGACGAGGAGCCCCGCGTGCCGGACGCTCTCCCCGTACACCAGCTTCGGAAGGACCGCAACCTCTACACCCGCTCGGAGCAAAGTCTGTGCGGCGGCCATCCCATACGGCGCATGCCGCGGGTTGGCAATGGCCACATCGCGAATGATCGGATCGGCAAGATCCTCGACGGATTCCAGAGATAGCCCGAGCTCTGGTGCCCCCACGAGAACCAAAACGCCTCGCGCAAAGGCGAGCCGTGTACCCTCATCCAGGAGCCCCTCGGCGATCAATTCATCCACACGATTCTCATCGGCCGAGGCAAAAATGTCAAAAGGAGCGCCATTCCGGATCTGCTGCGCCAAATTGCCGGTTGAACTATAAGAGAAGATGACGGCCTCCCCGGTCTCGTCTTCGTAGATCTCCGCCAACTCATCGAAAATCGGGGCTAGACTCGCGGCCGCGGCAATCGTCAATGGTTCGGGACGCGGGGCCGTCGAACAGGCCGCGGCGAATACCAGCGAGGCTGCAGGGAGCGCTCGAAATAGGTTCACAGCATGAGGGAATCTAACACAATTGTGGCGTGCTCCGGCGCCCGCGCTTTTCGCCCTGCTCCGATCTTGGTTCCGGCCACGGCCATTTGAATTTCTGAGAAAGCCAGATCGATGAGTTGTTCCTCCCGAAAATCTAATCAGCAAACGTTGACACCGCCGGAAACGGCAACTTACAATCCCTTAGTCCGAGGAGCCGAGCCATGGCTGTTCCCAAGACAGGGCGCGAGATCCGATTGACCGCCATGTCGTCTTGCGCGGGTTGAGCTTCTAAGCTTCCTGCGGAGACCCTGGCGCAGGTTCTGCAGCCAGTTCAGGAAATCTTTAATCAGGATCAAGCCGCCGAGCTGTTAGTGGGTCTGGATGCTCCAGACGACGCAGCCGTATGGCGGCTAGATGAGTCGCGTGTCCTGGTCGTGACCACCGACTTCTTCACGCCAGTGGTTGATGACCCTTACGCATTCGGCGCGATTGCTGCCGCGAATTCGCTCTCAGACATCTACGCAATGGGAGCCAAGCCATTCCTGGCGCTCAACATCGCCGCCATGCCGGTTGACCTTGACCCGGCCATCGTACGCGAGATCTTTAGGGGCGGAGCCGAGAAGGTGAAGGAAGCCGGTGCGGTGATCGCAGGCGGGCACTCGGTCCAGGACAAGGAACCCAAGTATGGACTGGTGGCTCTGGGGATGGCCGAGGAGAAGGGTCTGATTACTAAGGATCGAGCGCAGCCGGGAGACATCCTCGTGCTCACAAAACCGCTGGGAACGGGTGTAACCACCACCGCCATCATGCGGGACAAAGGCTCTCCGGAACATGAAGGTGAGGCCGTGAAATGGATGACATTGCTCAACAGCGCTGCGAGTGCCCTTGCGAGTAAAGTAGGCGTACGCGCAGGGACCGACATCACCGGATTCGGACTCATCGGGCACGGCATCGAGCTGGCGGAAGCCTCCGGAGTGCGTCTGGAGATCCGGTTCGAGCAGGTGCCGCTTTTCTCCGGCGCACTGGAGTACGCGGACCTGGGTTCGTTCCCCGGTGGAACGCTGGATAACCAGAAGTTCTTTAGGGATCGGGTGGAGTTCGCAGCCGACTTCACGGAGCCAGAAAAGCTACTGCTGTACGATGCGCAAACCTCAGGCGGCCTGCTGCTGGCAGTGCCCGCCGAGATTATCGACGAGATGGCTGACCGCGCGCAAGGTGAGGAAATTCCTTTCTGGCGGATCGGGACGGTGCACGAGGGCACGGACATCGCAATCGTGCGGAAATAATGAGAGGTACCGGAGGCAAGATGGCGAAGGTCACTATTATCGGGGCAGGACAAACGGGTGCGACCACGGCTCATTGGTTGGCAGAGCGCGAGCTTGCAGACCTCGTGTTGGTAGATATCGTCGAAGGTATGCCGCAGGGCAAGGCATTGGATTTGATGGAGGCGATGCCGGTCATCGGCTCCGACGCGAAAATCGTCGGTAGCAACGACTACCAGGATACTGCCGGCTCAGATATCGTGGTGATTACTGCCGGACTCCCCCGAAAACCCGGCATGAGCCGCGATGATTTGCTCGAGGCCAACACCAAT
Organism: Chloroflexota bacterium; assembly: GCA_027298025.1. GTDB lineage: Bacteria > Chloroflexota > Anaerolineae > Anaerolineales > E44-bin32 > JADFRG01. Next base: position 17,355 of record JAPUGV010000140.1, read on the forward strand.
ATCATTCGTGCCTCGGTGGAGAATTCTCTGCAGGCTTCGCCCGATGCGATCCTGATCATCCTCACCAACCCGCTGGATGTGATGTCCCAGGCGGCGATGATAATTAGCGGGCTGCCCCGCGAGCGGGTCATTGGGCAAGCGGGCATTCTAGATTCGGCCAGAATGCGAGCCTTCGTAGCTATGGAACTCGACATCAGTGTACGTAACATCCACTGCTATGTGCTGGGTGGGCATGGCGATTCCATGGTGCCGCTGACGCGCCACTCGAATGTGGCCGGCGTCCCACTGAATGTTATTCTGAGTCCAGAGCGGCTGGAAGCGATAGTGGAGCGAACCCGAAAAGGCGGCGGCGAGATCGTCGGCCTCCTGCAAACCGGGAGCGCGTTTTACGCGCCATCGGCGGCGCTGGCGCAGATGGTGGATGCCATTCTAAACGACCGTCACCTCGTGGTCCCCGCCTCAGTCAACCTGGATGGAGAGTATGGCCTATCCGGGATATTCTTTGGCGTGCCGGCACAGCTGGGGGCAAACGGTCTCGAGAAGGTCCTCGAGTACGACCTGAACGACGAGGAACAGGCTGCCCTCGAGGCCTCTGCGGAACACGTGAAAGAGACGATCGACGAGCTGAAAGAGAAACTGCAAATCGCTGCGTAGAGCATCGGGCTCTTTGGAAACAACGATCGAAAGGCGCTGATCCCCGCTCATTCCACAGGTCCAAATTTCGTGGAAGTGTGGGAGAGCGCCTTTTTATTGCGCGTAAGGGCCAATTAAGGCGGTGGAGTAGGCGCTTCGGCCGATCCAGACCAAGTAAAGACACGCCGTATGCTTCTGGCGCCGGCGGGCGAGTAGCGCGGCTCGCCAGTGGCAGAAGTTCCAGACAGCCGGACTGGCTCGATCCACCAGCGGATGACGTGGGGCAAGGAGCCTGCAGGTCGGAAATTGGTCGGGATGATGTACTTAGTATCCGTCACATAGTCGACGAGCATCTTGCTTCCTGATCCGATCATCTGCTCCGTTACATCCACCACGCTGACCCGGTAAAACTCTGCGTCGCGAAGCGCTCCAACGGAGGCCCATTGCAGGCTGACCGAGTCGTTGGCGAGCGTGAACGGTTCGCCATCGCGCGGCAGCAACAAATTCGGTGCCGGGTAGGGTGGCGGCTGGGTCGGCGTCGGCGTGGCACCCCCTACCGTCAATCGTTCGCAGAGTGGAATAATCAGGCGCTGCCCCTCAAACACCGTATCGCTGACCAGGCCGTTGTAATCCTTGATGGACTGCATCAAGACGTTGTAGTTCTGGGCAATGGCGAATAGCGAATCGTTCGCGACCACGGTGTAATTGGCCTTCGGACAAGCGGCCTCGGTTGCCTCGGCCGGCGCCAAAGTATGGGTGGGTTCCGGTGTGACGGTTGGCGTGGGATGAGGTACGAGAATCTCATTTCCAACCGACAGCAGGCACTCGGTTCCCAGATTGTTGATTGCGATGATCGAGCGGACAGTTACGTCAAAGAAAAATGCGATCCCGCCGCAGGTATCTCCTTCGACTACCGTGTAGCGGATGGGGGGGCGCGGTGTAACCGTAGGAACCGGGGAACTCGTCGGCGTGGCAGACGGAGTCAGGGACTGGGTAGCGGTGGGGGTGGGCGATCCGGTCGGCGTCTCGTCCGCTGCGGCAGGGAAGATCGTCCGGCTGGCGGCGAATGTCAGCCCCGCGGACACGATTGCGAGCACCGCAATCAGGAGCAGCGCCAGCCTCAAATCAAGGCTTACCTGGCGTCTGGGTGGGGAGGTCGAGCCCTGCGCCGCACCGCTCAATTCCGTACCGCAAACGACGCAGCGCGAGGAGCCCGGGCTAAAGCGGGTGCCACAAGTTGGGCATAAAGAGGCCGAGGCTTCAGTCATGAAGTTGGGAGCCGGCGCATTATACCAATGCGGGCACAGGGTGAAATCCAAAACATCGATGGCGCGGTTTCACCCTGTATCTGGGCTGGATTCGCCTGTCATTCCCAACTCGGGTGCGATGCTCTTCATCGAATGGAGCACGTTCTCGATATGATCCCACAGCTCCACACCCAATGCCTCCGCCCCCTTGGCAATATCCTCCCGGTTCACATTGGCCGCAAAACGCTTGTCTCTCCACTTCTTTCGAATGGATTTGAGCTTTACATCGAGGATCGATCTCGACGGACGCACGAGTGCCACGGCAGTGATCAGCCCGGTGATTTCGTCACAGGCATAGAGCGCTCGCTGCATCGTGGTCTCGCGGGGAACCCCGGTATGCTCGGCATGGCTAAGAATGCAGGTCACGATCCCTTCGGGCACACCGCGCTCCCTGAGGATGGGCGCCCCTTCCTGAGGATGCTCCTCGAGAGTGGGGTGGATTTCCCAGTCGAAGTCATGCAGCAAGCCCGCCAATGCCCATTCGGAGGGGTTCTCTCCGAGGCGTTCTGCATAATCCTCCATCGCCGCTTCAACGGCGAGCATGTGGCGCACCAGATTCTGGTTGTGTACGTACTCGTCTAGCAGCGCAATCGCTTCGTCACGTTCCATCCATTCCCCCAGGATGCGCCTAGACTCAATTGAGCCTGGCGATGAGAATTTCCAGCAACGCTACCAAGGTGGCGGGGATCTCTCTCGTTTCCCAATATTGAAGGGCGCGTGAATTATAAGGGCGCAAATCCGCGGATACCCCCACCACCTCAATTCCTAGGCCCTCGCAAATTACCAGCGCCCGCGGGAGATGATAATTCTGAGTGATCAGGAGCGCCTGGCCGATCCCGTACGTGGAGAGGGCGCGTTGGCAAGTCGTGAAAGTACGCGAGCCCAATCCATCGATGAGGATCGCCTCGGCCGGTACGCCCAGGGACTCAGCCAGATTGCGCATGGCTTGGGGTTCGCTGTAGCCCTCAGCGGTCTCATGACCGCTCATTAACAGCGCGTCGACCTTCCCATTGGAGTACAACTGTGCAGCGGTTGCAACGCGGTCGTAGAGCACCGTCGTGGGTCCTCCGTCTCGCCCGAGTCCGGCTCCAAAGACGATTCCCACCGGAGCGTGCGGCGCGTCGGATAGATCGACGATGCTGCTGGCGTATCGGCGCTCCACTAAGCGGCGGGGCGCCCAAATCGTCAGAAACGCGATAATCGCGCCGAATACGAGGATTCCGCGGAGCACGCCGGGATTTTACCAAATAGTCGAGAGGCTCAATGAGTAGGGCGATTTACGCAATCCCTTCACTCTTATTGATATAATCAATCCTATGAATACACTTTATCGTCAAAGGACCGATGCCGTCCGCTCCGAGTTCATGAAGTACCTCATTGAGCTGAACGCCGAGCCTGGCACTCGTCTGCCACCTATCAATGACTTAGCGGTCATACTGGGGATTAGCTCGGGGAAGCTGCGAGAGCAGCTTGAGGTCGCACGTGAGTTAGGCTTGGTCGAAGTAAAACCGAAAACTGGGATCCGCGTGCGTGGATTCTCATTCTTCCCGACCGTCCAGACCGGCTTGCGCTTTGCCCTGGCCCTGGACCGCCGCTTTTTCGACGAATACAGTCAATTGCGAAACCAGACTGAGGCCTCCTTTTGGCACCAGGCCGTAGAATTGCTGCACGCAGACGACAAGGTCTACCTTCAAGAGCTGATGGATCGCGCATGGACCAAATTAGAGGGCGATCCCATTCAAATCCCTCACGATGAACATCGGGAGCTCCACCTGACCATCTTTTCTCGGCTCAACAACGCCTTCGTTCTCGGATTGCTCGAGGCCTACTGGGACGCATACGAAGTCGTGGGCCTGGATCGGTATGAGGATTACGCCTACCTGCGAGAAGTCTGGACCTATCACGGACGAATGGTGGACGCGATCCACAATGCCGAGTTCGACAAAGGCCACAAGGCTCTCGTGGAGCACATTACTCTGTTGAGAACTCGACCCGCTATCCAGCCCCATCCAAACGGGCCCAACCCCGACACGTAGAGGTGTTGATTTGACCGAGGGACCTACTCGAACGAAGCAGGTCGTGAACGACTTCTCGATGGTAGTGGCGACCGTGAACGGCTCGGGTAGCCAAACCTCAAATCTGGCCCTCATCCGCGCTCTGTTTCGGATGGGAATTCCCGTGAGCGGCAAAAACCTCTTCCCGTCCAATATCCAGGGCCTTCCGACCTGGTACACCATCCGTGCGAGCAGCGACGGGCACACCGCCCGCCGAGACAGCGTCGAAATCCTGGTCGCCATGAACGCAGCCACCTTCGCCGAAGATCATGCCGGCTTGTCATCCGGCGGGGCTTGCTTCTACGCCGACTATCTGCCCAAGCCCCAGACGCGTGACGGCATCATTTACTACCCGATGCCAATTAAGGACCTTGTCAAAGAGGTCAATCCGCCCAGGGATCTCAAGGAATATGTGGCCAACATGGGCTACGTGGGCATCGTTTCAGAAATGCTAGGGATTGATCACGAAGCAGTACGTGGAGCGCTGCTAACCCATTTCCGTGGCCGTGAGAAACCCGTCGAACTGAATATGGGCATGATCACGCTTGCCGCAGAATGGGCAAGAAACCACCTGGAGAAACAAGACCCCTACCGCGTACAGGCCGATGACCAGACGGCGGGGAAAATCCTCATTGAGGGAAATACAGCGGGTGCACTGGGGGCAATCTACGGGGGGGTCTCGTTTGCCTCCTGGTACCCCATCACACCGGCCTCCAGTTTCGCAGATGCGGTTCGAGAGTACCTGCCGCAGCTTCGCAAGGACAACGGAAAGAACACCTATGCCGTGATCCAGGCAGAGGATGAACTGTCCGCAATCGGAATGGCGATCGGTGCGGGCTGGGCCGGAGCGCGTGCCATGACCTCCACCTCGGGCCCCGGCATCTCGCTCATGGCCGAGTTCGCGGGACTGGCGTTCTTCGCCGAGATCCCGATCGTAGTCTGGGATGTGCAGCGAATGGGGCCCAGCACCGGTTTGCCCACTCGCACCTCCCAGGGCGATGTGATGTTTGTTCGCTACCTGGGGCACGGAGATACCAAGAACGTAATCCTCATCCCGGGCAGTGTTGCAGAGTGCTTCGAGTTCGGGTGGCGTGCCTTCGATCTCGCCGAACGGCTGCAGACCCCGGTATTTGTTCTGAGCGATCTCGACCTTGGAATGAACCTGTGGATGTCGGATCCATTCGACTATCCGGAAGAGCCAATGGACCGCGGCAAGGTGCTCACCGCAGAGCAGCTCGAAGAGATCGGGGAATTTGCTCGCTACCGGGACGTCGACGGCGACGGGATTGGGTATCGGACCTTGCCCGGGAATGAACATCCCCTGGCGCCATGGTTCGCGCGCGGCACCGGTCACAACGAACAAGCCGTATATAGCGAGCGACCAGATGACTGGGAGCGCAACATGGAGAGGCTGATGCGCAAGGCGGAGACGGCGCGCGAACTGGTTCCCGCTCCGATCCATCATGGCTCGGGGAAGGCCAGAGTGGGACTGATCTATTATGGCTCGACGGAGTCTGCGGTCCAGGAGGCGCTTGAGCGCTTGCCAGACCGACCGGAGATCGACGCCTTGCGGCTTCGCGCGGTTCCGTTTGGCGCCGAAGTTAAGCAATTTATCGACGATCACGAAGTGGTGTATGTGCTTGAAATGAACACCGATGGCCAGATGCATAAATTGCTGCAGCTGGAGGTGCCCCAGCAAGCCATGAGGCTGCGCTCGTTGACTCACAACAACGGTCTATCGTTGACCGCGCGTTGGATCGCGGAATCAATGGCGGATCAAGCGGGAGGCTGAGATGGCAACCTCAGTAAAAAGTCGCAAAGCGAAGGTCAATGTGGTTGGACTGGCCAAAGCGGATTACAAAGGCCGGCCTTCTACCATGTGTGCGGGCTGCGGACACAATTCCATTTCCAGTCAGATCATCAACGCCGCCTATGATCTTTCGTTGAGTCCCCATGAGATTGTCAAACTTTCGGGGATTGGATGCTCGAGCAAGACCCCCGCCTATTTCCTTGGTAGATCGCACGGGTTCAACAGCCTCCATGGAAGATTGCCTTCCCTTGCCACTGGGGCGCTGGTTGCCAACCGATCGCTAAAGGCGATTGGGGTCAGTGGAGATGGAGACACCGCCAGCATTGGCATGGGTCAATTCGTCCACTTACTGCGCCGAAATGTACCGATGGTGTACATCATCGAGAACAATGGAGTGTACGGCCTGACCAAGGGTCAGTTCTCAGCCACCGCGGACTTCAAACAGACTCTGAAATATGCAGGCTTAAATCCATTTATGCCCGTCGACCTTTGTATGGAGGCGCTAACCGCCAACTGCGGCTTCATCGCGCGTTCCTTCGCTGGAGATCCGAAGCAGGTGACGGAGCTGATCAAGGCTGCGCTTAGCTTTGACGGAACCGCGGTCCTGGACATCATCAGCCCCTGCGTGACATTCAATAATCGGGACGAATCGACCAAAAGCTACGGTTGGGGCCGCGAGCATGAGGATCCGCTGCATGACGTGACCTACGTTCCCAAATACGAAGAAATCCAGGTCGATTATGAGGCCGGTGAAACGACTGAGGTCAGATTGCACGATGGGTCGGCGATTGTGCTCAAGAAGCTTGATGAAGAGTACGATCCGACCGATCGCTCGGCCGCGATCCAGCTTCTGGAGCAGGCTCGAGAGAATCAGGTGCTTGCTACTGGATTGATCTACTTCAATCCTGACCAGCCCAGCCTTCAAGACTCTGAGCAGATGATTGAGCGTCCGCTCTCTGGGCTAGCTGCAGACGAGCTTCGCCCCTCCCAGGAGAGCTTGCTGGAAGTGCTTGAAGGCTTCAAGTAGCTCTGAAGCCCATCCCCACGTATAATCGCCGCCTGATTTAGGGCGAAGTCTCGATAATGGCTGAATCTGGCGGTTTGGCACGCACCCTAAGCCGGCTGGCGGCCGGCTTTTTTGGTTTGATCTTCGCGATCACGCTGCCGCTGACCTTGGTTGCGTTCGCCTGGGGACGCGTGCTCTTTTCGGCGCAGGAAATAACGGACATCTTTACCGACGAGCTGGTGGGCTCCGGAGCGCTGCAGGAGATCGCAGTGGAAGTCTTGCTGGATCAAGTTCCCCGAGGGGGCGAAGGCTTTGCAGCCGGCATTCTGGATTTCCTTGGCAGGCAGCGATTGGACGAGATGCTTGCGGCCCTGTTCCCCGCGGATTGGACGGAGAGCCAGGTGCGCGCCAACATCGAAAGCCTGTACGCCTGGCTCGACAATGACCGTTTGGTCCCCGAGCTGTCCTTGGACATTCGGCCGCTAAAGGACCGCCTCCTGTCCGGCGGGGCCGAGGAGCTGGCCAAGACCGTGGTGAGCTCGTGGCCGACCTGTGGTTTGGAGCAGGTCGAGATCCTGCTTCGTGAAGGAGTTCCCCGAGGAGAGCTGCCGGCCTTTCTTTGCCAACCTCCCGAACCACTGCACACGACGGTGGTATCGCTAGCTACAGACCTAATCCTCCGGCAAGTCAGTGCATTGCCGCCCACGGTTGAGCTTGAGGGAGATGGCCCCCTAGACACTACGCCCGAGGAGCTTGTGGAATTCAAGCGTAGCCTGCGTAGGTTGCGAGCGTTCTCACACGCTGGTTGGCTGCTGCCGCTGAGCATGCTGGGGCTCATCGTGGCAGTGGCCGTTCGGTCCTGGCCTCAGCTCTTGCGCTGGTGGGGCGGCTCAATTCTTGCCGCTGGCGTTGGCACATTCCTGATGCTGGGGATCGTTGAAGGCACGGTCGAACAAGCACGAAATTCCGCGGCCCTCAGGACCGCATTCCCAGGGCCTTTTGAAGATGTCATCCAGGACGTAATCGATGGGCTGCTGGATGCTGTTTCTGGTCAGCTTTTCTTTCTGGGATTGCTGATCGCTGGGTTCGGGCTGGTTATGTTTTTGGGAGGCATCTACTCGGGTCGGCGAGCCGATTCCCTCTCACTCTCCAAGCGTCCCTAGGTTTTTTCCCTCTGGCAATCGTAGATCCCCCCGATAGACCCTCAATGACTCCGCTCACCCTGCAAGCGTCCTCAGGCCCTTTCGGTTTCTCTCTCTCTCACTAAGCGAGCGTCAACTTCGCCTCTCACTCTCCAAGCGTCCGTATGTAAATGAAGTTAGGTGGGCCCTTCTGCCCGACCGGCAGGCTGGCCACGATGACTACTTGCTGCCCCATGAGCGAGCTTTTGAGCTCCTCATCCACGATCTCGATCATCCCCTCAGCTCTTGAGACGGTTGGACACAATCTGGGCTCTACGCCCCATAAGATCGTCATCCGCGTGTAGGTCGTCTGATCTGGCGTGAAGGCCACGATGCGCGCGGAGGGGCGCGCCTTCGACATAAGCTGCGCCGTTCTGCCCGAGCGGGTGAACACGGCGACTGCGGCAACCGTTCGGTCTTCGGCCAGCTTGCGGGCCGCGCGTGTGGTTGCAACCGCGTCATCTCGGAGGTCTGGCCGAGCCGGCTTGAGCGGTTCTCCCCACTCGTGTGCGTGAGCCTCCGCATCCACGATGATGCGGACCATGGTCTCCACCGATTCCTGCGGATAAGTTCCAACGGCGGTCTCCCCCGAAAGCATCAGCGCGTCGCTCCCGTCGAATATCGCA
>JAPUGV010000141.1 GCA_027298025.1 Chloroflexota bacterium
GTGAGTAGCATAGGTGAGGTCCGCCCCGTAGAGATTCGCCCCGGTAAGGTCCGCCTTTCTCAAATCCGCCTTCCTCAAATCAACCTGCACCTCCTCATTCTCCGCTCTCCACGCGTTCCACACCTCCACCCCTTGCTTCAATATGTCGAGATGTTCTTGGTTGGCCATCGTCTACCGCCTGGTATAATCCAAGGAAATTATTCGCAATCTATGAATGCAGACACCAACCATCCCAAAAAAAGAGCCGGTCCCCCCTGTAAGAAGCGCCGTTTGCCCCACCCTTGCCGATATCAGATCGGCGTACGTCTTGGCCCTTCGCTGCCACGACGCGCGGAGTCCGGCCTGGCCGCGTCTTGCTCTTCCCTCTTGAGGCCCTCGACCACGCGCCGTCTGACGGAGTCCGGGAGGCTAGATCGGCGTAGCAGCGAATCCATCTCCTGGGCCGAGAGCGGCGCGCGCGTCGAATCCCAGCCCTGCGGGTCGCCGCTACCGCTGCCGCCGCTGGGCGGATTCCCCGAGCCTCCATTACCATGGAATTCCGTCTGGCCGACCGAGGCCTCGCCGGCGCAGCGGTCCATGGCCAGCAGCCCGGCCCCGGCCAGGAGCACGCAGACGAGGGCGATCTGGAGGCGGGATTTCTTCACGGTTTAGAAATAGGGCTTTCGTCCTGTCTACCGGATCCGATCCCTGTGCGGACCCGCATGCAGGGTGGTGTGGGGAGGGCGGGAGTGAAACCCGCCCTTACCCGATTATGCATGATTTTCATTTGCTCCTATTGGTTCAACCAGTTGATTCACGATCTGGTGCCCCTTATCCGTCTTAGTGCAATCATCGCAATTATGATAGCAAACCAGCCAAGAATTACTATTTTCCACGACTTGAATACAATCAACATGGACTGAACGCGACCCATTTCCCAATAGTCCCACTCCATCGCTAGTTTCGAGGCCAAGACTCGTCTTCCAGAGACCAAGACTATAATACCGTTCCTGCTTCTGGGGTTGATGCGAGCGTCAGTACTGATTGAGGGGTCACTAAAATGCACACCGTCGTGGCCAAAGGTATACGCATCCGTATTGCCGTAAATAGCAACTCCCAATCCCCTTAAGTCGCTGCCTTCTGGCGTTTGCACGCGTTGTAAGAGTTCAACGGTTTCAGGCTTAAGAACCCCTCGCCCGGGTAGTTCATCGGTATCGCCAGAGACATGTGCCAGGACGAACTTTCCCAAGTCTGTCACTGAAGTGTACAACGAACTTGGTGCAACAGCACCGAACCTTCGATGGATGCTTAGACGACCGTTAGTATCGTAGAATTTCGTGAGTGATCGAGTTTTCGCTATTTCTGAGTCGAAAGTGGAGGTTGCCATTTGCAAGGGTTTTAAAACTTTTCGCTCTGCATAATCTTCAAATTCTTCTCCGGTTACCTGTTCCACGATGTGTTGAAGCAATGCAAAGCCATTGTTTGAGTAACGCATCTTTGTTCCAGGTTCATACTGATCAATTCTCACATTTCCATGAGCGCCCCCGTCCGCTGGATTCGTCATGAATTCGACTAGCGATTGCATGTCCTGATTCGGAAGAAACCCTTCGAAGTCTCCGCTGTTCACTCCCGCACTATGGCTCAACAAACGTCGCACCGTAACGCCATCTAGGTCATACTCACTTTCAGGCAGTTTCCAAACTGATAAATATTCGCTGACCGGTGTGTCGAGCTGAAGATCCTGTGATTCTATGAGTGTGAGTACCACCCAAGCAGTTACCCATTTGCTGAGTGACATCACTTGGAAAAGAGTATTTCGATCGATAGGTTGCCCTTGCGACACGAAGAACTCGTCCTGTAATACACCATTTTGAATCAGGGCGAGTGCAGCATTGGGCGGGGCATCTCTCTTCAGCTCGCTGACCACAGCTTGCATGAATTGTTCATCGTCTCCCGCTTCAGCTAGGGGTTGCCAAACCCATCCCATTTTAGCAGCGCCGAAAAAAGCCGTTGGCCATAGGGTTAATAGCACAAGGGTATATATGAATCTGATTTTTCTTCTGTTCATCCGACTCCTTTATTGATATGAGTGTGGCTAAAATGAGTTGAGGGTCAAGCAGCACATCGTAGCTCCGGTTGCTCAGGCACCATGGATCTAACAAGTGCCTCATCAGGACAAGGGGTCCGCTTGCACTGCTGCAGGTAGCCCTGGTAGAGCGCCCAATCTCCATTGAGCCGCACTGCCCGTAGATCCAACACCGACTGCGCGCCCGCCCGGCTCCAGCGCATGCCCGATTGCTCCATGCAGTCCATGGCCAGCAGCCCGGCCCCGGCGAGGAGCAGACAGACGAGGGCGATCTGGAGGCGGGATTTCTTCACGGTCTGAGCCTGATTAGAAATAGGGCTGTCTTCCGGATCCGATCCCCCTCGACGGTCGCCATATCCAGGCGCTCATACGCCCTCAAGTATTCGACGATCCGCTCGGCGCTGTGTCTCCTATCCTGGCCGGCATCGACCAGGTCGTCGAATCGGAACTCGTTTGGTAGAGACTCGAATACCGAGGCGGCCTGGGCGCCTGGGGCAGTTTCACAAGACCTGTTTGGGTATTGGTTGATGAATATCGATTAGAGAATGTCGATTGAAGAAGGTTCTGGAGATTCCTTCAACAATCGTCCTTCCTTGTTCGATATTCATCAATCAAATAAACCAAGAGGTTCTGTGAAGCTGCACTTAGCTCGACTTTAGCCCTTTGAACTGAATCAGGCGATAGAAGTAAGCAGGCGCTTCGTTCTACCAAACAAGAGACGCCATCAGAAAGACCATCTTATAGCTATCGATTTCGACCCGGCCTGCAAAATACATCACCGGCGCCACCAGGCACGCGGCCAGGCTCACGAGCGCAACGACGGAAGCGAGGGGTTTGATCATGGCTTTTTTTGGTGTTTGAGTGTTATGATGTTTTAGAGACTGTTTAGGTTTTGCTGAGACTTCCTTGCTCGGCATGGCACAAGTGACTGAAAAATCTTGCCTTAAGCCTAGCCTCGCTGTTCTTCATATGCTGGTTCCCATGCTCTGCGTGGGAACCCATAGCCGGAACGCTCTGCGTTCCAAAACGGCGAAATTCGGGCGC
>JAPUGV010000142.1 GCA_027298025.1 Chloroflexota bacterium
AAGGTAGGGAAGGGGGCTGCCGAGAGCCAAATGGTAGAATGCGAACTCCCGCCTTATTGTATGCTTGGCCGCCTCCCGTGAATGGAATCCTAAGACGCTGGCAGTTCTGGTTCGGTCTGGCGATCAGTGCCCTCTTCCTATGGCTCGCGCTCCGCGGCCTTCGCCTCGCCGACGTGTGGCAGGCGATTCGGGGAGCGCAGTATCTCTGGCTCATTCCCGGACTGGCGGCCTACTGGATCGGGGTTTGGGTTCGATCCTGGCGTTGGACCTACCTGCTGCGTCCGCTCAAGAGCATCTCCACGCGTAAAGCATTTCCTATGGTTGTTATCGGATATATGGGGAACAACATCCTGCCGGCGCGGGCCGGCGAGCTACTGCGGGCCTATGTGCTTCGCCGCAGCGAAGAGGTTCCAATCAGCGGATCGCTGGCAACGATCGTGCTCGAGCGGGCCTTTGACGGCGTGGTCATGCTTTCATTCGTAGTGTTTAACCTGCCAGAGCTCGCCCGCGTAAGCGCCGATTCAGGGCTGGTCGGGAGCCTCTACAACCTGGCAATACTTGGCGTCACGGGCTTTCTCATGGCCATGGCTCTGCTCGTGTTCATGGCCATCTACCCGAAGAAATCGCAATCTGTGATTCAGTGGGTGAATCGGCGATTCGTTCCTCACAGGTTCGGGCACCAGGTCACTCAACTCAGTCTGCGCTTTCTCGAGGGCCTAGGAGCACTCCGGTCGCCTCGAGATTTATTCATGGTGCTGCTCACCACCGCCGTGATCTGGTTGCTTGAAACCGTCAAATACTGGTTCCTCATGCAGGCATTTCCGTTCGAAGTAAGTTTCTTTGCCCTGATGCTGATGAATGGAGTGGTCAATCTAGCAACCACGCTCCCATCCGCACCGGGATATATTGGGACCTTCGATGCACCGGGAATCGCGGTCTTGGTTGCCTTCGGCGTCGACCACCCGCTGGCCACAGCCTACACCCTTGTACTTCACGCGGCGCTCTGGCTTCCGATCACCCTGCTCGGTCTGTACTATATGGCCCGAGAAGGAATTAGCTGGAGAAGCGTGCGAGCAGAGGCCGCTGCTCCGTGAAGGATTTGGCGCGAACCGCACCGATCTCCTTATGAAGCGAGTAGCGATTATCGGAGCAGGAGCGGGTGGCTTGGCAGCCGCATACGATCTGGCGCGTGCGGGCCACCAGGTAACCGTTTACGAGTCGGATGACCACGTTGGGGGGCTCGCATCGGGCTTCAAGCAGCCGAATTGGGACTGGTCGGTGGAGCGTTACTATCACCACTGGTTCGCCTCCGACAAACACATATTGGGTCTGATCGACGAGTTGGGTTGGAGCGAGCGCGTGATCTTCTCGCGCCCGGTTACCGTGGTCTACCATGACGAGCAGTTCTACCCACTCGATTCGCCCATTGCCGTACTCCGCTTCCCTGGAATCCCGTTTCCCGATCGGCTGAGAGTCGGCGCTGTGGTGGCTTATCTCCGATACGTTGCTCGATGGGAGCCGCTCGAGCAGGTCACCGCTCACGAATGGCTATCGGCTCGCGTTGGAGCTCGTGCTTACTCATCCATTTGGGAGCCTCTGCTGGAGGGAAAGTTTGGTCCCCACTACAAAGACGTCAACATGGCCTGGTTTTGGGCGCGGATCAAGGCGCGCACCCCTCGCTTGGGCACTTACGAGGGCGGCTTTCAAGCCTTCATGGATGATCTGGCGGATCGGGTGAGGTCAGCGGGAGCTGAGATCCGATTGCGGACGCCGGTGGAGGGGATACAGCGCACAAACGATCAGCATTTGGAGGTCCGACTGGAGGGGGAGCTGCGGGCATTCGACGACTGCTTGGTCACGATCTCGCCCGCGCTGCTCGCTCAGCTGGCTCCGGGGCTGCCGGACCCCTATTTGCAGGGGCTGAAGGAAATGGAATCCATGGGCGCGGTCGTCATGATTCTCTCGCTCAAGCATCGTCTCTCCGAGCAAGGTCACTATTGGCACAATCTACCCAAGGCGGTCGGATTCCCCTTTCTGTCATTGGTAGAGCACACGAATTTCCTGTCCCCTGTGCACTTTGGCGGGGAGCACATCGTCTACTTGGGAGACTACTTGGATCCAGACCACGAATACTTCGAACTCTCCCAGTTTGAACTGCTGGAGCGGTTCGTGCCGACTCTAAAAAGAATCAACCCTTCCTTCGAGCCGGAGTGGATCAACAGCAGCTGGCTGTACCGCACTCCCTATGCCCAGCCGATACCACCCATCAATCATTCGCAGTCGATCCCGGACCTGCAGACGCCGATCCCCGGTCTGTGGTTTGCCAGCATGAGCCAGGTGTACCCGTGGGATCGGGGCACAAATTTTGCGGTTGAAATCGCACGCCGAGCAGCATCTCGCATCCTACAGGTTCATTGAAGACTCTTCGAGCCCACCATGCATAGGCGCCAGATCGTCTTTAGCCTGACCGTTTCGCTTCTTGCGGCGTGTGGCACGAGTCGGTCTCCGACTCCAACCCTTGAACCGACCCCGGCCAGGCCGACTCGGACCCCTCCCCCACCGGCCACCGCCGTTCCGACCATAAGCCCTGTGATTCTCCAGGTCGGGAAGCCGCTTTCCGAGCACCGAGGCCGCTACTTTGCTGCCTCCGGTGTCTGCACACCTTGTCACCAGAATCTGGAAGACGACTCGGGCGCGGACGTCTCCATTGATGCGTTCTGGCGGTCGTCTATGATGGCAAATTCGGCACGCGATCCGTTTTGGCAGGCCTCCGTTCGCTATGAGATCATCTCAAATCCAGAGGCTGCAGCTTCGATCGAAGACACCTGTGCCACCTGCCATATGCCGATGGCACGCTACACGGAAAGCGTCGGTGGAGAGCAAGCCGTAGTTTTTCAGTCTGGCCTGACGGACCCGGATCATGCGCTCCACGATCTCGCAATGGACGGTGTCTCATGCACGCTCTGCCATCAGGTGCTCGAGGAGGGGCTGGGATTTCAGACCAGCTACAACGGCGGCTTCGAGGTCGATATCGAGATCGCGGCTGGGGAGAGAGTGGTCTACGGGCCTTATTCGGTGGAGGAACCCTATTTGGTCGCGATGCAGGAGGCCTCCGGCTACATTCCCGCTCAGGGACTGCATCTGGGAGATTCGGAGCTCTGCGGAACATGCCACACGTTTTTCGTGGGATCTTCCTTTCCCCTTCAGACCACCTACTTTGAATGGTTCTACAGCGATTTTAGGGGTGTTCAGACTTGCCAGGATTGTCATATGCCAGAGGCGGTTGGTGGGGTGCGAATCGCCAGCTCAAGCGAATTCCCGCGCAGTCCATTTGCCGAACACGTGCTGGTGGGCGGCAATGCCTATATGCTGGAGCTGCTCAAGACCTTCGTGGATGAACTGGGCCTGACTGCCTCCGCCGAGCAGTTCGAGGTCACGCAGCAGCGGACAGTGGAGCAACTGCAGAATCAAACGGTCGAGCTGGAAATCGAAGAGATGCGGCTGTCGGGTGGCCGGCTCACAGCCGACATCCGTATCAAGAATCTTGCCGGACACAAATTCCCGAGCGGATTTCCTTCGCGCCGGGCGTGGATCCGGTTTGTCATTGGGGACAGCAGTGGCCAGATTGTGTTCGAGTCGGGGGGGGTCGACGCTTTGGGGAGGATCATCCACAACAATGGTGACGACGATCCAACGCTCTTCGAGCCCCATTACCTTGCCATCGTCCAGCCAGAACAAGTTCAGATCTATGAGTCGGTTATGGCCGACGCAAATGGAGAGATCACAACGGAGTTGATGGGAGCCGTTGAGTATCTAAAGGACAATCGGATCATGCCGGCCGGTCAGGATAAGTTCAGCGACGTGGAATCCATTCAACCACGCGGTAAGGCAGTCGGCGACGAGGATTTTCAGGGGGGCGTGGACGAAATCCAGTATGCCATCGACCTGCGGCAAGAACAGGGGCCCTTTACGGTCACCATCGAGGTGCTCTATCAATCGATCGGCCATCCCTGGACGGAGGCACTGCGCGGCCTGGGATCCGATGAAGTGGAGCGCTTTCTCAGGCTGTACGATGCGGTACCGAATATTCCGGTGGTCGTTGCCAGAGAGTCGATCGAAATCGGGGAGTAGCCTGGACGCTGCGAACGTTGGCAGGATGCTACGCCTCGAGTATATCCACGGGTGCCTTGAACAAATCAGCTTCTGCCATAATCCCCACGCCATTGTCGCCATCCATCACGGACAGACCACAGATCTTCTTGTCGGTCACTAATCGGGCCACTATGCGTGGTAAATTGATTTCCCTCAAGCGGAATGAATCAGGCGAACGAG
>JAPUGV010000143.1 GCA_027298025.1 Chloroflexota bacterium
AATCAAGCGCCTTGTCAACGGCGGAGGCAACCTGTGTTGAAATAGAAGCGGGGCTTCTGGAACCGATGGCCACAGCGGCGGCGGCATGAACCACTCCTGCGGCCGAGCTACGATGTGGCGTTCCAGCACTTTGAGCGTGGAGGCTGCCCAGTCTTCTTTGTCACCTCCGTTGGAGTGCACTTCGATGCCGATGCCACGATACTTGCCGGGGCCGACTCGCTGCGAAATTCCCACTACGATGGCCGAGTTCGTGGCGGCCGCAAGTCGTGTGTGGCCGGTCGGAAGCTGGCAGGGCCTTCCAAAGAGGCTGAGCATTGCGCCATACTGCGTCGGCACGTCGGCCGCTATCCCCACAATTCCGCCCTTTCGCAGGTGCCGAACCGCGGTTCGCAGGCTGGCAGAAGTGATGGGGGTCAGCTGCATCCCGTACTTGCCCCTAAGCCGGTTCATGATCCGGGTATTCAAGGGTGGCTGCGGTAGTGTCAGGGCCTGCATCTCCGGAAAGTGTCTGCTCATCGCGAGCATGAAGATGTCGAGACTGCTCGTGTGGGCCGCCACGAGCACGACCCCCTTGCCCAGAGCCAGGTGGTCTTCGATGATTTGCAGTCCAGCTGGATCCATCTCGCAGGCCGCCTCGATCGCTTCTGGGCCGCGGCAGGCAATCATGAAGAAGTCCACATAGCATACGAAAGCATTGTGCAGGTTCTCGATGACTCTTTCTTCAAGAGCCGGTGAATCTTGGGGGAGGCCGTGGATCACAGCTAAATTTGACCGAAGCCCACGAAAGTGTCCCCGCCGTACGAGAAATCCGGCTAATACCTTCGCCAGCCTGTATGCGGCTCCACATACCCGGTTTATGAGCCACTGGTTATGATTGGCCTTTATTGAGAGATTGTGTGTCATCTGAACCCTCCTGTTCCTTGGAATTGGGCTCAAGGTAGCAGGGCAGCGTTAGAGAGGCGTACCGGCTCCCGTTAATGGGCTGTCTCTTGTGAGGGTCTCCCTTTGGAGAGGGAGTTGGGGCGTGAAGTGCGTCTGGGCGTTTAGGGCTCTCTTCGGCGCCTGGGCCCGATCATGAACGCCCAAAGGCTCGGCCAGCGTTCTTTGATCATCGTATGGTCGTCGGTGACGGTTTCATGTGTGGTCAGGTACACGCCGCTCAACGCTAAGCCAAAAACGAGGAAGACGATCGAACCTGTCAGCAGGCCAAACACAAAGGGCCAGGTGATCAGGCTGATGCGCGTGGCCCAAAACGAGCTCTTGCCAATGAGGCGGACCAAAACCCAGATTGATAGGCCGATCACCAGCGTCTGCCAGGACAGCACAAGCATGGCGCCTAAGCCGGCCGTATTTCC
Organism: Chloroflexota bacterium; assembly: GCA_027298025.1. Lineage (GTDB taxonomy): Bacteria > Chloroflexota > Anaerolineae > Anaerolineales > E44-bin32 > JADFRG01. Next base: position 1,356 of record JAPUGV010000143.1, read on the forward strand.
CCGGCCGCCGGCGAAGCGCAGCCAGATCATCCAACGAGTGCCGATAACGGTGGCCAGCACGGTCACGCCGATAGCCAGCTGGCATTCCGACGAACTTGGAACTGAACTCCCGGGAAATCCACACGCTGTCATGGCCAGGTAAACGGCGAGCAGGCCCTTTGTGGCCTCCCCCAGGAACACCAGCAGACCGCCCCAACGGGTGACGCTTAGCGCCACGTTCATGACACCCACATTGCCGCTGCCGAGTGTGCGCAAGTCTTTTCCAGTCACCAGCTTGGCCACCATCCAAGCGATGGGGATCGACCCTAGCAGATATCCAGCAATCGCGAGTCCGATCAGCTGAAGGATCATGTTCCGACTCCTTCAACCAGCACCACCCCTCGGTTTCCATCGACGGTGATCATTTGACCGTCGCTCAAGGCATTTGTCACTCCGGGCACCGACATGACCGCGGGAATCCCGTACTCCCTTGCGACAATAGCGCCGTGTGAGAGGATTCCTCCCACTTCGGTGATCACTGCGCTTGCGATGGCAAAGAGTGGAGTCCAAGACGGATTGGTCAGCGGCGCCACCAGGATTTCTCCCCGCTGCAGCTTGCCGAACTCGTCCGGCCCCCGGATGACGCGCGCGGGGCCCGAAACCACGCCCGGGCTGCCTGAAATCCCTTGCAGGTCGCCTTCCGCAGTCTCCGTTTGAGCGTAGATCTCTTCTTCACCGCGGATGATGGTGGGCCACGGTCTGCGCCTGTTGGTGTCCAACTCTTGGCGCGCCTCTCGGATCTGGTCTTTCATCGGTACCTGACTCTGGGCCACTTCATCCATTTCATCTAAGGAGAGGAAGTAGATGTCCTCTGGCTCATCGATCCAATCGTTCTTTACCCACCGCTGACCGAGCTCTTGCAGAAATCGGCGGAACAGAGGAAATGCACGCGTGAACTCGAAGTGCATCGTGTCACGCTCTCGGGTATGGAGCTGGGTCTGATGCAGTAACCAGCGGAAGATCGGTGAGAGTAAGTATCGGCCGACGAGGCTCTGTTTGATCCCAGCCAGAGCCTCTTCCGTTAGTTCGCTCCGCTCCTTAACCAATCGCTCTTGCTGAACGTACGGGCTTCGAGATTCGTCGGCATCCAGATAGCCTCGGACAAAGCCATAGACCGGTGCGGGATCCTCACCCCAGGTGGGATAAAGGATATCCATGCGGATCTCGCGATGGCCGTACTCGCGGCTGAAGGCCTCCAACTGTTCGAGAAACGGCGCTGCTTCCGGAAGGTCCTTGAGCGCCGCGCCGATCTCCTTTTCATCGGTTTCGCGCAGGACACGGCTTACTTCCGGCGAGGCTTTTGCCGTCATAGCCAGATCCCATAGGCGCTTGTTGCCCTCCATGGTCACGTTACCCGTGACGCCCGAAATCAATTTGGCCCGCAGCTCTTCGGTACGCGCCCCAAAGCTGGGTTCCAGGAAGGTACCTAGCATTTCGTAGCTGCGTCCGATGACCGCGATCATGAGGAAGTCGTAATTCAAAAGTGGGCTCGTATAGTCAAGGACCAGCTCTCTGATCGCATCGATGATCTCCTGATCGGAAGCATCCTCCAATGGCATGTTTGACACCGCGGCCACTTGATCCCGATACTTCGCGATGAGGCCCGGCATCTGCTTCGGAAAGCGGATCATGAACCGCAGCGTGTTGAGGGCCATCCGGACGTAAGGCAACGAGAGCTCGCGCTTGGTCTCGGCTCCATGACGACCGAAGGGGCTCGCGATCGCAGAAACGAGGGGATCCCGCACCTCTGGCGAAAGTGAGGAGAAGGCGGCCTCAATGTAGTCCTGGTTCCAGTAAGGCTGGTTGTAGTAGACCCCCACCGCGGGTCGGTCCTTCGGCAGGCTGAAACCCCAGTATTCCAATGTGAAATCCAACATGGATTTAAATAGCGGCGGTACCACGGAGAGGAACGCCGGCGAGAGCGGATCGGGGAAGATTTCGACAAACATCGATCGGTTGTACAGGTCTGCCTGCTCACGTAGAGTAGTGATCGGCCGCGATTGAAGCACGTACCACTTTCCTTTGCGCAGCGCCCATTCGATGTCTTGTGGGGACCCGTAGTGCTCCTCGATGTTCCCCCCGATGGCCGCCAGCTCGAGCACCTGCGGATCGGAGAGAGCTTGGCTTCTTCTTTGGTCTTCGGTGGTATCTATTTCCAGAATCCCGCCGTCGTCTGCATAGTGGATAGCCATCTCCTTTGATCCGACCGCATAATCGAGGATCCGCCCTTCGGAACGCCGAACCGAGATCGTGTCTGGGGTAACCAGCCCGGAGACGACTGCTTCCCCCAACCCCCAACTGGCATTCAGCAGCGCCTCATCGCGATTGCCATTGACCGGGTTAGCCGTGAACAGGATTCCTGCCACCTCGGCTTCGATCATGGCCTGGACTACGATGCAGAGGTACACCTTTTCATGCTCAAAGCCCTGTTCATGGCGATAGGTGACTGCCGGGTGTGACCAGAGAGATGCCCAGCAGAGCCGCGAATGCTCGAGTAGCGAATCTACACCACGCACGTTGAGGTAGGTCTCCTGTTGCCCTGCAAAAGAAGCTCCGGGGAGATCTTCGGCGGTTGCGGAGGAGCGGACGGCCACCGGTAGGTCCGGTTGCTCCAATTCGTCGCAGAGCTCCCGATAGGCCTCCGTAATCCCCTCCACGATCTCGGCTGGGACACCGGATTGGATGATAAGGTCCTGGATCGACTCGCTCCGGGCTTTCACGTCTTCCAGATCGTCCGGTTGCATGTCGGCGAGCATTTCACGAATAGGCTGCTGCAGGCCTGCTTCCGCGAGGAAATCCCGGTATGCTTGGGCAGTAACGCAGAATCCGGGCGGCACAGGCAATCCGACGCCCACCAGTTCGCCCAGGTTCGCGCCCTTGCCCCCCACCTCCGCGATATCGTCCTTGCCCACTTCACTAAATCGCAAAATGTAGGTCATCACCCACCTCCGATCTACTACTCCCGACAGGCCTTAGGCTCTTGTTGTTCTCGCTTCAGCCAGGCCCAGGCGCAG
>JAPUGV010000144.1 GCA_027298025.1 Chloroflexota bacterium
CGTACGAATATTTGCCACGACTTGAGCAAGGTTGGTGTCGAAGTGCCGAGGAAATATTGCGAAGAAAACGGCAGCCCCCAGTAGGATCAAGACCAAGGTGCCCAGCCAGGCTAGTAGCCAGTAACGCCGGCCGCGCTTGAACTTAGGTCGCAGGCCAGTATCGCGCCAGCCTTCGCGGGTCACCAAGCGCGTGAGCACGTGGGCGATCGCTGGGGCGAACATGTAGGTTGTGGCGATTAATAGCAGGGCTTCAGTGTAGCCAATTGCAGGGATAATGATCGGGCTGTCGTGGATGCCGCCGCGCTGATTGATTATCAGCGCCGTTGTCCAGGAAATGCCAAATGCGAAAGCTAGGTAAGAGCCTATTCTTTTCAGGTCGAGCGGCCTATTCATGATCGTCTCCTTTACTAAACAATGGGTGGGTAATCGTCGCCAACTTGCGTCTCAGGCGACCGTCGCCAGGATCGTTCTGGAGCAGAGGAAGCAACACCTGATTGAGTGTCTCCTGCCATTCATCAAACTCATCATTGGTGGCGTAGAACGTCACCTCGGTATACCCGGTCCGGTCGGCCACGAAATCGAGTCCCGGCGAACCCTCCAGATACTCTGCAAACCCCTGCAGGAGTGTCGCGATGTAGCTTGTGAAGTAGCGCACATGGTCGTCCTGGGTGAGGCCAGCGATGTCTTCCGCGGAAAGATGGGGAGATTGAGCCAGCTGATATATTCTCTCCTGGATGCCCTTCACCGGCCGTGTGGCCGCCACCTCAACCATGCCCGCAGCCAGCAAGACCTGCATATGCCGGTAAATCGATGATTTGGGTACGGCTGGCAACGCATCTGCGATATCCTGCGTCGTCAGCCGGCGATTGGCTAACACTTGCACGATCCGAAGTCGAACGGGGTGGATAATCAGATCTGCCTTTTCTGAACTCAACTTGGCTCCCTTCTGGTATCAATATCGATAATGTTATTATTATCAGGAATAATAATATAGATTACGGTATGTGTCAACATCTAATCGGGTCAATCACTTCCCAAACACTCATAGGGCCTCAGCCTGGTTGATGGGCGCAGTCAGGCCATCGCAGGCTTGCTGTTCGTCCCAGGTTTGCCCCATAGCGAGGCCTATCGGATTCGTCACCGGATCTATGATTTCGCATCCTGTGAAGGAAGTGCTAGACGAACTAGCGCAAGAGCTTGAGACTCAATATGGCGTTTCAACACGAACAGTAAGGGCCGATCTCAGTGACCCAGAGAGCATTCCCGCCATTGACCGAGCGACGCAAGACATTGAAATCGGGTTGCTCGTGAGCAACGCGGGGACAGGATCTCCGGGAGCGTTTCTAAAACACGATCCTGACCAAGAGGCCCGACTGGTTCATCTCAATGCTACGGCACACATGCGCCTGTCGCATCTCTTTGGAAACAAAATGAGCCAGCGGAGCCGGGGCGGGATCATACTGACCTCATCCATCGGCGCCTATCAGGCCATGCCCTATATGGCCAGCTACTCTGCAGCGAAGGCTTACACATTGAATCTTGGTGAGGCGCTCTATGTTGAGCTGAAGAGACAGGGAGTCGATGTCACCGTACTTGTTGCTGGTGCAACGGACACACCAGCCAAGAACTGGGGTGGGGTGAAGGAAGCTTCCGGCCTACCGCTGATGTGGATGAAACCCGAGGACGTAGTTGAGGCGGCTTTGAATTCGTTAGGAAATGCTCCCTCTATCACGCCAGGTGCGATGAATAAGCTCATGAGCAACATCAGTCGGCGGCTGCTGCCGCGGATCGGTGCGGCCTCGATATTTGGCAGGTTGATGCAGGCGTCTGTTGAGGCAGACCTTTTGTAGTCGGCTGACTACGCAATTCGCTCGGGCCTGCTCAGAGAGTGGGCCCGAGCTGCCCCTCAAACGCGCTCATCCGCAAAGTCTGTAAGCGCTCCATTAGGTCTACAACCTCTCCTATTCACAGAACCAGCTCAGCAAATTGCATAGAACCAGAGTTCGACGCAACTTTATAGGTGTTTGCGCACGCGAAATTGCCTTATAACTGTCTGCACAGCCATGGTTTGATGTAGTTATTGCAAAGTGCTCTTTATCGCCCCCATCCACTCCAGCTCAAACCCCTCGACCATGCCAGAGAGTGATATTGCAATCCGTCTGAACCTCAACTATTCGGGCAGGCGTACACGGTTCGGCTCCCCAGCGAGGATCCTCACTTCCAATAACACTTCTGCTCTGGGTTTTTGCTTATAGGTGCGGGTTGCTGTTTTGAAGGCTTGGGGCGTCAACACTATTTAATAGGGTCTTTGGCCGCGAGAGGTGCGGCCCCCACGTCCACTATGGCGCGACTTGGCGCCTATATAAGCGCCTCGGTATAATCGTGCGCCACTCGGCAATTAGCGTTGCTGGACCAGGCTATCCGTTGTCCGAAGAATCCGTAACCAGGCACCTGAGGCTAACGCGGGGTGAGAGAATCTGTCAGCGACGGGCACCTCTTCATCCCTTAGCAATCTACGTACCGTTAGGGCGTTTCGACCGGCAGATCCTAAACTTTGACCTCCAGCAGATCCAACGGAAGCGCGCCGATGAAAATCTCTCGGACGATCTCATCCCGTCCAATGAACAGTTAAGAATTCAGGCTTATCACTCAATATAGTCATTCAGCGCTCAACCCACTGTTGTCCAGTAGTACCGAAAAGGTCAGACCAAATTATTTGTTAAAGGGTGTAGTTAAATCGGCATGGTCGTCTCGCGTTATGTTTACGGTCATGACCGCGAAGCCTTCTTCGCCAAACCCCTGATAACTGATTGAAGCGCAGGCATCTTCCCTTGGCATGGCTGGGACCAGGCGGTCCAAAAATTGATGACGAACGCCTGTCCCAGATGATCGCTCAGCCAGCTTGCATCGCCTTACAAATCCTGCAGACTGATATTTGGCGCTGGCTTGCAACAGGCGTTGCTGCGTCAGTAGCAATTCGGCATCTCCTACGGCTGACAAACTTCTAGTTTGGACGAAATTCAGAAGAGAAATTTGAGGTTGGGGAAGTTACCCTCTTTTTGATTTCGCAAATCAGGGAGGGTGCTTCGCCAAGTTGCTTTGGCTTTATGCTATCGGGGCCCATTCTCAAAGGGAGCTTATACTGGGGGCGAAAGTTCTGAACGCCCATGTAGAGGAGGATACTTATGGGTAACGGCCATGATCACCATGAACACGAACATGCACACGAGGGATCCGAAGCTAAAGAGGGTGTCACTCTTAATCACGAGGGCACGAACTATACGGTTTCGTTGGAGGCCGCTCAGAACTCAGGGCTCGTAGGGAACACTGACCGAATTCAATTGCCTAGTGGGCAATTGATTATGCTCCATCCTCATGCCCACGAGGATAACGCGAACACTGCAAAGTCTATCGAGGAAAAAGGGGGAAAGATCTGGCCAGTTGAATGAAAGGCAGCCAGGCATTCGACCGCTAGCGGTGCTTGATATGACGAGTCCTATCAGCACTCTCAGCACGTTCTCTGGAGTTCATTGCTTCGGCTCCATCGAGCCCAAGCTTTGATGGAAATCACAAGCTCATGACTCCGTTTCGCAAATGGAGTTTTCTGGGCCTGGCGCTCCTGATGGGCGCGGTGTGTATTCGGCTCGGACTTTGGCAGCTCGAACGGTTGGAGGGGCGCAAGGCCCGGAATGAGGCCATTGCCTCCAGCTTGCGATTGCCGCGGACCAACCTGGACGGTGGAATGGTAGCCGTTGAAGCCCTTTCGTATCGGCACGTCTCTGCCATAGGGGAGTTCGACCCGGCTTACGAAGTGGTACTGAGACCTCGCTCCTACGACGGAGTTCAGGGCATTCACCTGATCACTCCGTTGCGCTTGGAGGACTCTGGTTCAGCGGTGCTGGTAAATCGGGGGTGGGTCCCCGAAGACCTCAGCCAGCGGCCGGCACGCCTGCGCTACATCGTTACAGGCACCGTGGAAGTCGAGGGTTTGGCGCTGCCGAGCCAGGAAGGTGCTCAATTTTCCTTCCGGGCAGAGCCTCTAGCTACCTCGGAGAACGACGCCTCGGAGGAATGGCTGTCGCTGAATATCGAAGCCATCCAAGCACAAGTGCCTTACCCCTTGTTGCCCGTGTACCTGGCGCAGTCTGAGAGATTGGGGGGCTCCGCCATTCAACCAATTCCGGATTCTGAGATCGATCTATCTATGGGCCCACATCTGGGCTATGCCATCCAATGGTTCTTCTTCGCCGCCATCGCACTCTTTGGAGGCGGGTATTGGGTTTACCGAGAAGGCAGCTCTGGGAGTTTGCCCATCTAATCAGCCGCCCAACCAATCTGCTGCGCTGGGCTGAGCCGGTCAAAGGAATTCGTCGCATATCTGGACGTTACTAAAGCTAGGCCTACCGGGAATTGGCCGTAGTTCTTTGCGCGCGAAACCGGCCCGCATTTCCAGATACCGGAACGCTGGGCGACTGGTGAGTAACCTTAGCAATATCTTGACAAAATCTTCGCAGATTCCTAATGTGCCCGACTTATTCTTTGATCTCTGCACCAAATTACATCCGGCAAGATGAATAGTAAGGCACAACACTGTAACAAGTATTTCTGGCTCTCGTAATCGCGGCGGAGTAGCGATGATCAACGCCTCGGGAGACGAGCCAAGAAGGGAGCTCCTAAGATGAACAAGGCGCGATTCAATTTGAATAGAAGTACGAAGTTTGTATTTGTGATTGGCATTTCCCTCATAATATCAGCGTGCAATTCCCCACTCTCAGAAGGTGCTGCCCAGCCGGATCCAGCAGAAACGGTGCCGGCAGATGCTGCAGCCGCAGCTGAGTTGGCAGAGTTGGCGCCGCAAACGTCACCCACTCCGCCGCCTTCGGTTACTCCTTTGGAGGTGACCGCTGTCATTACTGAGGTGGCTACACAGACTCCGGTGCCGTCTCAGACGGCGACCGATGAAGTCCTCCAGGTATTGAATCCCTCGCTCTGCGATGTAGCCGGATTTGATGCAGATGTAACCATCCCGGATGGCACCGAGATCGAAGCGAATTCGACATTCACCAAAACCTGGCGACTTCATAACGATGGAACCTGTACATGGAACTCCGATTATGAGCTTGTGTTCTCAAGCGGGGATCAAATGGGCGGGGAGGACGTCCATATCCCAGCCGACACCGTTGCACCGGGCGAGACAATTGACATCTCAGTCGAACTCGTTGCGCCCACCGATCTTGGCACCCATATCGGTTACTGGATGCTGCGAAATGCTTCAGGAACGGTATTTGGAATAGACGGTTTGGATGCCTTCTACGTTGAGATCAACGTAGTGGGGGATTAGGCGACCTCTGTGCGCTCATCGCCGCAGGGCTGGCTCTGGCGATCGCGATCGCGCCCTTGCCATGTTGGACGCCCATGTGGTTCACAAATTTCCGGTGCCTGCGGTGGTTCTTCTATTTGTCGCAGCTCTGGGCATTCTGCTCTACGATACGTCCTTCTATGATCGGTGTAGGAACTACTAGATTGGCTCTCTTTCTCCTGCTGGGGATACTGCTCGCGGCTTGCGCCGGAGACACTCAGCCCCAATTAGCCGTCGACGCCCTGGATCCTACACGGGTCCCAGCCAGTTTACCGTCCGCGACCATAATTGGTCCGCCGACCGCTCACTCGGCGACGCAGACGCCCGCGCCGCCTACCCTTACTCCCACCCCCCTGAACCCGCTCTCCATCGAGTGGATGCGTCAGCAGGACTATCCCGGCAGCGAGATCGTCATCGAAGAGACCCTCGCACCTGGATCAAACTACGATCGCTATATTGCCTCTTACCGCTCGGAAGGCCTGAAGATTTTTGCCCTATTGACGGTGCCCAGGGGCGAGAGGCCTGAAAGCGGATGGCCGGTTATCGTCTTCAATCATGGCTATATTCGGCCTGACCGGTATCGAACGACGGAGCGATATGTGGCCTACGTGGATGGCTTTGCGCGCAATGGCTACATCGTCTTTCGTTCAGACTATCGCGGTCACGGGAACTCGGAAGGGACGGCACGCGGGGGTTTTGGGTCGGCGGACTACACGGTCGATGTGCTGAATGCGGTGGCAGCCATCAAGGACTTCGAAAAGGCCGACCCCGAGAGAGTGGGCATGTGGGGGCATTCGATGGGCGGAGGAATCACGCTGCGCGCTATGGTCACCTCGAACGATATCAAGGCCGGTGTCATTTGGGCGGGCGAAGTCGCATCGTATTTTGATCGGGTGACGCGCTGGGCTCGGGGAGGCGCTCATGCAACCCCAGGTACAGACTCCCACGGGACAAACGGGCGAGAGGGTCTGTTCAGCGAGTACGGATCCCCCGAAGAGAATCCGGAGTTCTGGGAGTCCATCTCTGCTAACGCGTTCCTGGAGAATCTCTCGGGCCCGCTTCAACTGCACCATGGTACGACCGATACCACCGTGCCGTTCGAGTTCTCTGCAACCTTGTACGATCAGATCCAGGCTGTCGGCGGATCGGTCGAATTCTTCACGTACGAAGGCGACAATCACAATCTGTCCAACTACTTTGGCCTGGCGATGCAGCGCTCAATCGTTTTTTTTGATATTTACGTAAAGGGATCCGCGCCCTGAAGTAGTCTCCGATCCTATGCCAAGAGCTTGCGCGAGGAGAGGGTGCGATGGCCGGCCACACGGACCAGGAGATCAAGCGACAACTGGCAAGGATGAGTTTGAGACCGCACGAGCCGATATTCCAGGCTGAGCCCCGAACGGCGATACTCCCACCTAGTAGCAGGTCAAAGGTAATAACAAAACCGGCGCCACGATCGCAGGTTATGTCGCCCTAGATTTTGACCATCCCGCATATCTGGCATGTTCTGGCTATGGCTAGGCTTACTCCAAACTTACTGAAGGCTTCTTTCTACATTTTTCTCTATCCAACTGAAACTGACCGCGCCGATCCTAATGTCCTGCACCACCCCACTCCGGTCCAGGAAAAAGGTCGTGGGCGTCGAGCCGAGGCGATAGTCGAAACCGACGGCACCGGAGCGATCCATCAAAAAGGTGCTGGTAAGTCCATATCTGTCTGCAAACCCAAGCACTGCATCCAACGGTTCTTGTTCATCCACAAATAGGATCGTAAGGTCGTCCCCAAACTCTAGTTCGGCCCGCCGCAACGCGGGGGCACTCTGATTACAAGGCTGTCACCAACTGTGGAAGAACATGATGGCAGTGGGGTTTCCCAAGGCCTCGCTCAAGGTAAAGGGGTTGTCCTCTACGTCCGAAATCGTAAAGTCGGGCGCATTGGCACCTATTACCGGGGCCGCAGGCAAAGCAGCTATCTCCTGCTGGGAAAGACCTTCGGTGATGGGAGGTGCGGGCCCAGCTCCGGATGTGGCAAGGGAATATCCTATGAACCCGACGACGACCACTACCCCCAAAGCTAAGAGCCAATTTCTGCGACGCGCAGCGCGCTGTTTTTTTTCTGCTTGAAGCTGTTTTCGACTGACCTTCTTCTTTTTCTTTGCGGACACGGCGCTCTCCTCTCTTCTAGCCGCAGCCTATTATTTGCACGGTTCTCTATAACAAGAAGTAGGGTTTTTCACATAGCGACTTATCCCGCAGTCAAGGGTTGGTCTCAACGATCAGTGACCCAACCATTCCCGCCTCTTCATGTCCCGGGACGCTGCACACAAATGGAAACGAGCCGGTCTTATCCGCCACAAACTCTAGTGTGAATTCTCCGCCAGGAGCCAAAGCGATATGCTGATTGAAGGCGGGCAAGTCGATCAAGTGAGGAACCACATCGGGGTTACTAAAGTTTATTTGCACCGTGTCCCCGTCATTGACCCTTAGAGTATCGGGCGAAAAGCGAAAGTCTTCGCCGATCATATCGAAGGAGCGGGTTTGTGGCCCCGAACAAGCGATTAGAATTGTCGTCATGAATAGGACGGGGAGAAAAGTAGCGGTAGCAAGCCTTGTCGTGGTGGCGCTGCTGCTTTCAGGTTGTGGTTCGGCTGCCTCATCCACGCAGATCGCCCCGGCCTCAGACAAGCCGACCTTCCTTTACTTCTTTACCGACGGTTGATTTCAGTGAGAGCAAATGACGCCCGTCGTGAACGGGCTAGAAACAACCTTCGGCGAACAGGTAGAAATACGCTCTCTTAACGCCGCCTTTGGTGATGGTAGGAGCGCCATTCAAAATTATGCCATACCTGGCCATCCCAGCAATGTAATCCTAGATCCTCAAGGGGAAGTGCTCTGGAGCGCCTTCGGACCTCAGTCGGCCGGAGCATTGGAAGCCGAAGTCGAGGAAGCAATTTCGCAGGTAACGGGCGGCCACTAGGCGAGGGGCCGAACCATCATACCCCCCCAGGGGGGGTGCTTCTTTCCCCGCAATATCCTCCGTAGCAGTATGGCCTTTGTCTCTATCGCTAGATGGTATCGACTTCTACGGCATCCCGGCCAATGTCGGCCAGTGCCGCAAATATCTCAGCCTTGTTCGTTTGATCAAGGTCCAAGTCGATTTCTATAAGCTGGGTCTTGCGGTCAGCGTCTACCGTCCGGACGCCAGGTAGTCTTGAAAGTGAGAATTTGATCGTGTTTTCACACCCGGCGCAGTGAATGATGTAGTCACCGACCACCTCGAATGTCAAAATACTGTTAGCCATTCTTGTCTCCTTTTTCTGTAACGTGGTCGGGTTTCTCCCCCGACAGTTCCCTTTCCATCATAACCATCCGTAGTGCGTTTTGGTGCACGGCGTGCACATGCTGGCCGATATGATAGAGAAGACTTGCGATACCAACAAATATAAACGGCATTAGGATTTTAGCGACAAACGCATTGGGCTCTGGCAAAAGCGCATTGACAACGCTGACCACCAAAGCGAAGATGACAATGCCGTATCGCGCTAACCCAAGCCAGTGCGGCGCCCTTGCAGATTTCAAGAGCTCAGAATATTGCTCACTTTCCCCTCGCATTTGTTCCTCCTCCCAAACCCAAGGATTTCTAGCGATATTTAGCCAGCACCGCCATGTCGTCTGAGCGACAAGATCCGAGGCACCTTTTTCATATACACATCATATTCGACTCCGAATTTGTCTCGAAGCCAGGGCTCCTCAGTAAACGGCGCGAGGACAAACCAGATCATCCCTAGCAAGCATGTGATCCACGCGTAGAACGAATTGGAAAGAACAGCAAAACCAGCGAGCATGCCGATGTC
>JAPUGV010000145.1 GCA_027298025.1 Chloroflexota bacterium
ATCCCGAGGTCTACATGAGCATGGGATTGACCGCTGAGCGCGTGGCGGAAGAATTCAGTATCTCCAGGGAGGATCAAGACGAATTCGCCTATCACAGCCACCATAAGGCAGCCGCCGCGGTGGATGCGGGAAAGTTCGATGCCGAAATCGTTCCCATCGAAATCGAAGAGGTGTGGGTGGGTGAGGATGGACGGCGGATACGGGAGGCGCGGGTGTTCGAGCGCGACGAGCACCTCCGACGCGATACGACACTGGAGGGCCTGGCGGGTTTGCGGCCGGTGTTCAAGGTGGATGGCACCGTGACCGCGGGCAATTCCTCCCCCCTCAGCGATGGCGCGGCCGCTGTGCTTCTAATGGAGGCCGACACGGCGGCGGAGCTTGGCCTCGAACCCATGGCAAGGTTTGTCGGCTTCAGCGCCGCCGGTGTCCGCCCGGAGATCATGGGAGTGGGTCCGGTCAAGGCGGTTCCCAGGGTGTTGAATCGGACGGGTCTCCGGGCTAGCGACATCGACTTAATTGAGTTAAATGAAGCCTTTGCCTCTCAAAGTGTGGCCGTGATGCGTGAGCTGGAATTTGATCCCGAACTCCTCAACGTAAATGGAGGCGCGATCGCACTGGGCCACCCGTTGGGCTGCACAGGAGCCAAGCTGACCACACAGCTACTTTATGAAATGAAGCGGCGCGGCTCGCGCTATGGACTTGTGACCATGTGCATCGGAGGAGGAATGGGCGCGGCCGGGATCTTTGAAAATCTAAACTAGATTACGAGGAGAAGCCATGACCGAAGACCTGACGATCGAGAAGCTGATGGAATTGATGCCGAAAGCCTTCCAGCCCGAAAAGGCGGGCGATCTCAACGCCGATATCCTATTTAATTTGCAGGGCGAAGGGGGCGGCGACTGGATCCTGCATGTCCGCGAAGGAGCCGCCTCCGTTGAGCAGGGCACAACTGAAAATGCGAGGCTGACGCTGACCGCCGATGCAAATGACTTTCTAAAACTCATCACCGGCGAGCTTAACGCGATGTCCGCCTTCGCGCAGGGAAAGGTGAAGCTCAAAGGGGATCTCAGCCTGGCGATGAAGTTGATGGATTTCTTCAAGCTGCCCGCATAGCTTGTGTGAGCCAGCTAGAAGATCGCAGGGGCCGCCCAAGCTTTAGTCTGGGAGGGCCCTTTTTCTTTGGGGGTCCGGCCCGGTCATCGATTTCACGGTGCCTGACCGCCACACAGTACGCTTTGGGTTTGAGCAGGAAGCTCCGCGGGAGCGGACAGGCACTTGGAGGCTGAGTGGAGACTATGACAAATCGCGAAGGATCAGCCGGAGGCGATGCGGCACCAGCGGATCGGGATTTATCTCCAATGCGCGCAGCACCTCATCCGGCCGGCCGGTGGCGCCGCTCCGGGCAACTAAGCGGAGCCTGAGCTCCATCGGATCTGCCAGGCTCAATTCCTCAATAAGGGGTCGGAGGTCGTATTTCTTGTCCCTCCGCACCCGCGGCAGCTTCTCAGCCGCGAGTAGGGCTTGGATCTTAGCGTGAAGATCTTCCCGGTCCTGGCCCGCAACCGGAATCACATACTCCGAGGATGTGATCAGCTTCTGGAGTTTCGGCGATCCGGCTTGAATCGCTTCGGCGTTGGAGACTAAGAGCCCGGGTAACGCAGCACCGTTTAGCCCCTCGACCAGCTCGCCCGGGTCGGGACTGTTTGTGAGCTCGAAGTCGACCAGGTCCGCCTCACTCGTGCAGCCTAAAGGGAGCGCAGCGCCGATGTTGATCTTGGAGCGTGGCCTGTAACCTTCCGAATACGCGAGCGATAACTTGGCTCGACGAATGGTTCGCTCCCAGGCTCGATGAAGATCCAGGTGCCCGGTGAAACGGAGTTCGCGTCCCTTGCCGAAGGTCAGGCGGTAGCGAAAGTTGGACATCGAATCTTACGGAGTGATTGCGGCGCTCAAACCCCGGCCCAACGGATCCGATCGGAACGTCAAATCATGCCGGAATGAGCGGAATGGTCTCGATCGGGGTCTTCCGGCTGGGGGATTTGACCTCCGGGCACTCCCAGGTCTCGCCCGGATTCTGCCGCCGGAGTTCTGCGAACTTGGGCAGGATCCCGCACGCGAAGCATCGTTCTCGGCAGTCCACGCGGGTGCGGCCCTCCAGGCTCCAGAGATAGTCCTCGGTCAGGAAGCGCTTGTGAACTGCCGCGTCGATGTGGTCCCATGGCAATGTCTCGTCGACCGGACGCTCGCGATGGGTGTAGAAGGTGGGATCGAGCCCGACGTAGTCGAAGGCCTCCATCCAGGCCTGGTAGTTGAAATGCTCACCCCAACCGTCGAATTTGGCCCCGCGCTGCCAGGCGTGATAAATGACCTGGCCCAGGCGTCGATCGCCACGCGATAACCAAGCCTCATGCATGGTCTCCAGCGGATCGGTCCAATTGAGTTTGAGCCCAGGGCCGCGCAGCTCCCGCTGCAGCAGCCGCTGCTTCGCTTCGATCTGTTCTAAGGTGTCGCAGGGCACCCATTGAAACGGGGTATGGGGCTTGGGGACGAAGGTGCTCACACCGGCATTAACGCGCGCCCGCCTCCCGACGATCCGGCGGCCAACCTTCAGGACCTGCTTGCATAGATCGGCGATGGCCTGCACGTCTTCGATCGTTTCGGAGGGGTGGCCGATCATGAAGTAGAGCTTGATCGTATGCCACCCATGTTGATAGATCCCCTCCGCAGTTTCCAGTAGCTGCGGAGTTGACACCGGCTTATTGATGATCTCGCGCATGCGCTCGGTGGCAGCTTCCGGCGCGAGTGTGAATCCGCCCCGCTGGGACTTGCCTTTCAGGAGATCCATCAACTCCACCGAAAAGGACTCGATCCTGAGCGAGGGCAGCCCGATGTTGAGCCGTCGATCGCCGAAGCGGTCGCTGACGGCCTTAACCAATGCAAGGATCTCATCGTAGTCCGAGGAAGACAAGGAAAGCAACCCCACTTCTTCGAATCCGGTGGCGTCAAGCGCCGCCTCGATCGCATCGACGATCTCCTCGACCGGTCGCTCCCTCACCGGGCGCGTGATCATCCCCGCCTGGCAGAATCGGCAACCTCGAGTGCAGCCGCGCATGATTTCGATCGGGATGCGGTTGTGGACGATGTCGATCGTGGGAACGATGAAGTTTGTGACCGGCGGGGGCAGTTTTGACACGATGCGCTTAATGACCGGAAGCTTGGCCTCGGAGACCAGAGCTTCAACATGATCCAGGGTGCCATCTTCCGTATAATGAGGTTGATAGAGCGCCGGCACATAGACTCCCCAGATCGTGGCCAGTCTACGGTAAAGCTCCGATCGGCCGCCGCTTCCGTCCCTCCAGGCCCGAACAACCTCCACGATTTCCAGGATGACGTCTTCTCCTTCGCCGATGACGAATGCGTCGATGAAGTCCGCCATCGGTTCGGGATTGAAGGCACTATGTCCCCCGGCGATCACCACCGCATCCGCTCTGCCCCGATCGGAAACAAGCAGCGGGATGTCGCTCAAATCCAGCAGGTTTAGCGTATTGGTATAGAGGCCTTCATAAGGAAGTGAGAGCGCGAGGATGTCAAAGTTCGCTATGGGGTGCTTCGTCTCGAGCGAGTAAAGCGGCACCTGCGCGGCGCGCATCAACTGTTCCATGTCGGGCCAGGGGCTATACACGCGCTCGGCCAATACGTCCGGCTGGCCATTGAGGATCTCGTAGAGGATGGCCAGTCCCAGGTTCGACATCCCCAGCTCGTAGATCTCGGGGAAGGCCAACGCTACTCTGAAGGGTATATCGGCCCAGTCCTTGACGACCTGATTGAGCTCTCCGCCTGTGTAACGGCCGGGCTTCTGGACCGACAGCAGGTTTTGGTCGAGCCAACGCTCGATGTTCGAGGGACGCATCCCAGTATTTTCCATAAGACGAGTTCCAATATTATAGCAACCCCCTCCCGGATTCAATAGGAAGCCAACCCGACCACCCACTCCGAGTCTTCAAAGGGGCATTACAGGGTACTTACATCCTCTTCGCTATTTCGGCCTCCACCCCTACAATCCATAACGTCTGAAAGTCCTCGTCCCAACCGACAGCAGGCTGGCAGATCCGCTCACGGTGATCGATTCGTCGCGGTGACACCTGGAAATTCTTTGCCGCCAGCAGCCAAGAACGCAAGGGCAAGTTCACATCATCAGACACCCGATCCCTCTCCCGTCGGAGCACCGACGCCCGGCGGAAGGGACGTAGGATCCAAGCCAAAGGAGTCAATAATGCAAGAAGCTCAACTCACATCGTCGGCTTCTCCCGAAACCATCTCCAAGATGCGAAGCTGGCTGAAGAAGAAGTTATCCACAGAACTCAGCCTGGGGGCCCCGGCGAGTTCGATCGAAATTACCACTCGTCAGCTGCTTGAAACTGCCCTCGCTCAGTCCAAATTCACACTTACTGATGAAGCGCGAGATTCGCTGATCGAAGAAGTTGCTGCCACCTACGCCGGGTTCGCTCGGATTCAGCCGATGCTGATGAACCCGGAGATCACAGAAATCATGATTAACGCGCCGGACCAGGTATTTGTAGAGCGGGGCGGCAAACTGGAGCTGACGGACGTGACCTTCCCGGACAACCGAGCGATCATGGGACTCATCGAGAGCATCATCTTGCCTCTCGGCCGGCGCGTCGATGCCAACAGTCCAACCGTCGATGCCCGCCTTCCCGACGGTTCACGGGTCAACGCCGTGATCCCTCCAGCCGCGATTGACGGCCCCATTCTCACCATCCGAAAGTTTGCCAAGGAGAAGCTGCAGTTTGAGGACCTGATTCGGCTGGAAAGCCTCACAGCGGACACCGCAGAATTTCTGACTGCTTGTGTGGCGTCCCGCCTTAACATCTTGGTCTCGGGTGGAACTGGCTCGGGTAAGACGACCCTGCTCAACATTCTCTCCGGGGCGATCCCCGAAGGCGAACGCATTGTGACGATCGAAGACGCGGCCGAGCTCGATCTCCAGCAGACCCACCGCATCCGGCTGGAAACGAAACCGCCCGATGTCGATGGCGCTGGGGAGATATCCATCCGCCACCTGGTTCGCAACTCTCTGCGCATGCGACCGGACCGCATCATCGTGGGTGAGGTACGCGGCGGTGAGGCTCTCGACATGCTGCAGGCAATGAACACCGGACATGATGGGTCGCTGACCACCGTGCACGCCAATTCGCCCCGCGATGCCGTCTCCCGATTGGAAACGCTGGTGCTGCTCTCAGGATTCGACCTTCCTCTGAAGGTGGTTCGCGAACAGATCGCCTCCGCCCTCGATCTGATCATCCAGACCGCCAGGCTCTCGGATGGAAGTCGCAAGGTCACCTCGGTGACCGAGGTGATCGGGATGGAAGGTGAGACGATCGTGCTCAACGAGATCTTCAAGCACGACACGCAAGGTCGCAACGGCACGGAAAATGGCAGAGCGGGTCTCAAGGCAACCGGAATTCGGCCGATGTTTGAGCACAGGCTCAAGGCGGCCGGCTTCCATTTTCCGCCGAAGCTCTTCGGAGCAGACATGAGCACGCTCAATTCCCCCCGAAAGCGACGCTGATCGGACGAATCGGCAGCGGCCGACTGAACTCGGATCTAACCCACTTCACGGCCCGGAGCAAGATCGTTCCGGGCCTTTGTTTACGACCTACGCGGTGCAAGCACGGGTCAACGCGGTCTTCGCCGTGGCCCCCTCGCGTTTCAGGTCTGCTCGAGGGTCGGCATGTTACAATCCCGGCCGCTTGTCCCTACTGGTTTCGGACTGCGGCTAGGGGCTCGCCCCCATCGTCTAGTGGACCAGGACGCGGCCCTCTCAAGGCCGAAACCGGGGTTCGAACCCCCGTGGGGGCACTGCCTCGGCAAAAAAGCGGCCACTGTCTGCGCAAGACAGTGGCCGAGGTTATTTCTGGACCTCCCAAGGCGGCGATTCGAGAGGCCGATGCGAACTCGCGTAAACGGACCGTACGATCGCAGGCGCGGCCAAGACTGACACCGGGCGGTTCGCCTGTAAGGCCGTTGTATGCTTCCGAGCCGAAGGCTTCGTCTATCATGGTTTAAAACGTCACAGCCGATGCTTAACAGGCTTGGTTTTGATGCAGCATAGGCAAGTCGCTTGTCCCCGCTGAGCTCTACCCAACCGGGTCTCCTACTGGGCGAGGCACGCCCGGCCCCTGCCTACTTGCGCATGCCAAGATAAACCCCAGACAGCATTGTGAGTTTGTCGGCGGTCAATCGACCGCACGCAATAGAGCCACGCCCCGGCGTCGGCAGGTGTGAACAAATGTCGACGTATCCATCTTTGTAGATCATCAGGCAGGAGAGATGAAGTCCGCTAAGGAGTCTGAGTTGATAACCGTGATGGCCAGTCTAACTAAACCGATCGCCGGGGGAAAAGAATGCCAGTCATAGATATCGCGCTCTGGCCTACATGGGGAGTGCTTGTCCTGCTGGCACTCATCGCAATGCACACCGCTGTAATTGCGGGGCGTCTGCGAAGAAGGGAGTGGGGTAAGCGCGTTCAACACCTGGAGAAGATACAGGACCTGGCCACGCCGCTTGACCTGCGGCGAGCAGAGCGAGCCGAGCGGGCCGCCGATTTCTTCAACTTGGCCCTAAGGCGAATCTATTATGGAGTAGCATTGCTCTCGGCTTTGCTTCTCGTTGGGTCACCGTTCCTTCAATTGGACGCGGAGACTCTGAAGATCTTGAGGCTGGCCTTCGGCAGCCTGAGCGTGGGCGCAGCTGTACTGCTAGCGATTTATTGGTACGGTTGGGGAGACGACCGCGACAGTGTACTTCGCGGAGGAATCATTCGGGCACATGAGCGGTCTATGGCCAAGCAAGGGCTTCAAGTTCGCGATGAACTCACCGACCAGTACACGCGAGACTTCTGGCTGCACAGACTGGAGCTTGAAACGAACCGCTACCGCCGAAAATCGTTACCCATATCCTGTTTGACTTTTGAAGTCGTTAGTGTGGAGTTCGCTCGTCGGCAACACGGAGAGCAGGCGGCCCAACAGCTCTTGAGACGCATCGTCCTAGCTGCCTCTCAAAACGTGCGGGGTGCGGACCTGGTCTGTTGTTATCGCGGCAGCCGGTTCGTAATCGCTCTCATGCGATGCTCGCCGCGCCAGAGGGACCGTGTGGGGCATCGCGTGGCGAACAACCTGGCTCGCTATGTGCTAGCGAATGACCGTTATGGTAAAGGGCATAAACCACAGGTGTTCTGGGCGGGCGGCACCTTGTTCAAGGATGCACAAACCCCGGTCCAGCTCCTAACGCTTTTGGATCACCACTTGGAACAGAAAATCAGAGAAGGAGTCACGCCCGAGTATTGGGAGCGGCCCATGGTGGTTGAGAGGTCGGAAATAGTGCTCTAGGATGTTTGCCGCGAGCAGGAGCTTCGACGGCATTTCTGGTTCCGTTAGATTTAGCAAACGAGCTTAATGACGGCGTAATTCAGGAGCTCTCGGCTCCGCTGCTGCAGATGGAAACCAACGCGCGGCGTCCGCGCAGTTGTCCTGATGAGGCCGAAACCGGGGTTCGAACCCCCGAGGGGGCACACCATTTGCCCCCATCATGTCCGTGCGTTGAGCGTTGCTGGGCACGACGCCTCCCACACATTACCTATAAGCCAAATCTAATATTCCCGTTGGCCGCTGACCGGTTGGAAGCTATGATTGATCGCAGTCTTAGGACGTATGTAGTAATACTTTCCTGCTTGTCAGAAGGGATGCTTTCATGCCTACAATGGACCCAATCACCCTAGCTAACGAGCTTCATGATGGCGTGATTCAAGAATT
>JAPUGV010000146.1 GCA_027298025.1 Chloroflexota bacterium
GCTGTCCACCGAGGCCAGGTTTCGAATCAATGGCGCCGCCCGGCGCCTGACACGCGAGGTAGTTCAGCAGAGTCCCCTGGGCAAGCTCTGGCGCACTGGGTAGGATCTGCAGGATCGTGACGAAGGCGTCTGGTACGGACACCCCATCCCAGCCTAAATCGTGGTCCCGCCCATCGGGGTGTGCGGAGTAGCCTCGATTGGGTGTGCGCTCCAGCACGATCGAAGCATGCGGCAGGTAGCGGGTCGGTCCGACAAATGAAGCAATCGATGTGGTCTGCGCCAGGGCAAACGCCACGTCCCATTCCGAATCGCCGGTCTCAATCTCAATCAGCCCCGCATTGGCCTGTTCAATGCGCGCGATCTCGGCGTCCCATCGGACGGACATGAGATCCCGGGTCATGGTGAAGGAATCCTGCAGCTCGCTGCAGGCGGCATGAGCCCACGTGAACGATTCGGATACCCCCGGCTCCAGTTTTGGCCGCACACTCAGCGCCGGGTAGGGTGCGATCGCGGCGCGGGGTCCACCGGACAGGAAAAGCAAGGGAGCCAGCCTCCCTGTACCCCCCTCCAGCACGATGGCCCCCTGATGTGACACGCTGGTCATCGTTTGGGGGTTCTCAGCCGGTTTTAGCAAAGCGTGCAGCAGCATCTCCGGGCGGAGCGATTCGCCGCCGGCATTGTAGAGAACGAACCGCCCGGCCATTAAATTAGACTCTTTTGCCCAGAACTCGGCAACCACATTCAACTTCGGGATAGGCTCGAATGAGAGGCGGATGTAATTGGGAAGAAAGGAATGCACTTTGGGAGGTGTGTGGAAGTCCAGCGGATCGATCCAGGTATCCTGATCAAGCCTGAAACCCGGAAAGATGCGCATGCTGTGTGCGCGTAAGCCGTAGTTGGTTTCGAGCGCGAGCGCGGGTGGCGTACCGCCTCCGAGGCGCAATTCCCAGATTTGATCGTCGACGTAATTAGGTACCGCCATGCGAGCATCCGCCCCGATTCGGAGAGACAGCGGCGCCTTTGCAGTCAGTCCCCACTCACGCATAGCAGCAATTGTAGGGAGGGCTCACGAAAGGGCAAAGTGGCTCAAACTAGGTTCAAATCCTGCGTCTATTGGATTCGTCCCAGAGAGGTGTTGAGCGACCTCGTTTACAATCTGGACCGGAGATCGAAATGGCAAAGTTTGAAGCGCGCAGAGGGCTGTACTTCGAGGAATTTGAAATCGGTCAACGGATGAGCACGGCCGGCCGGACGATCACCGAAGCGGACGTCGTCAATTTTACAGGTGTGTCAGGCGACTACAACTTGATCCATACCAACATCGTATATTCAGCGGATTCCTTTTACGAGCAGCGCGTGGCGCATGGGTTATTGGTGCTGTCCGTCGCATCAGGACTTGCGATGCGCACCGGCCTGATGGAGGGCACGGTAATCGCCTGGCGCGATATTCGAGATTGGCGTTTCAGCCAGCCGGTCTTCATCGGCGACACTGTCCACGTGGAATTGGAAGTGGTGGAAACCAAGCCTATACCAAGGCTGGGCGGTGGCCAGGTGAATCTGGGAGTAAAGATCTTCAATCAGGACGACAAGACGGTCATGAAGGGGAACTGGGGCGTGCTTATGATGAGTATGCCGGAGGACCCGCCAGAGGCATTGACATAACTTCTCCCCTTCGAGTTTCCATGCGGCCCCAACTCCACAAGCGATTCCCTGTACTGTGGCCGGTCCTTTCAATCCCCCCTTTTTATTCGAATTAACATAATTGCCAGATTTGCTGCAGATTAATCGCAGTTTCGACTGCGTGCTATAATCGCCCGCCATGTCCGAGGAGCTGCCCGAAGAGGAGCTGGATCCAGGCACTGGTGAAGGTTCCTCGGAAGCGCAATCTCTTTCCGATGAGCAGGCGGGCGATACGTCCCGTCGGCCGACCGAACCGGATTCCCCGGGCAAAACACCCCCATTTATTGAGTCTGAATCCAGCACGGAGCCGCAGGCTGAGCCGGAGGGGCCGCCGGCTGTGCCGCATCGGCATCCCACGGGCACGCCGGGACTCACCGGTGGATGGATGGCAGAGGCTGAGCGAGAACCGCTCGGTACGGAGCCCAGCCCAGCCTCCGGCGAAGGAAGCCCCTCCCAAGGCCTGGCTCCTCCTCCCGCGTCGGCGGTGCTCCCCGAACGAGTTCCGGAGCGCGATCCCGCGGCCACTCAGGTCGGACCTGCCGCCTACCTGCAGGTCTGGGAAGCCAATTTGGGGGAGTCGACCCGTTCTGGGGGATGGGGAGGTTGCCTGCTGCGCATGGCAGTCTTGGGCGTGTTTGCCATTGCGGCGGTAGGTATTGGCCTGGCATCGTTTGCCCTTTACCAGTATTACGCGCTGGCATCCACACTTCCCTCCGTTGAGGACCTGCAGCAGCACGCGGCCCAATTCGAGACCACTCGCATATTGGATCGTAACGGCAACCAACTCTACGAGATCCTGGATCCCCAAGCTGGAAGGCGCACGCAGGTACCCATGGGGCGCATCTCCCCCTATATGGTGGCAGCCACCGTGGCCACGGAGGATTCAGGCTACTACAGCAATCCGGGGTTCGACCCGGCGAGTATCGCCCGCGCGATCTGGCAGAACTTGCAGGGCGGCACGATTGTTTCTGGGGCGTCGACGATCACTCAGCAGATCGCACGCAATCTTCTTCTCTCGCCCGAGGAGCAGTCGCAACGCACCGCCCTGCGCAAAATCCGCGAGATCATGTTGGCCACTGAAATCGCACGGCGCTACACGAAGGACGAGATCCTGGAGCTCTACCTCAACCAGATGTATTTCGGGAACCTGGCCTATGGCGTGGAGGCCGCAGCCCAGACCTACTTCAGCACTGCCGCCGAAAACCTCACTCTCGGTCAGTCCTCATTCCTGGCGGGGCTGCTGCAAGCGCCTTCGGTCTACGACGTGCATGTCAATCGGGAGGCCACCCTCGATCGCCAGCGGCAGGTGCTGGTCTTGATGGTGAACACAAGTACGGAACAAGGCTGTATCTTCGTAAGCAATGCTCAGCAGCCGATCTGCGTGACCCCGGAAATGGCCGGCGCGGCCTCGGCCGAGTTTGTCGAGTACGAATTCGAATCCCCTGATATCTATATCCGATTTCCACACTGGGTAACCTACGTACGCGCTGAGCTTGAGTCCTTGTTCGATCCACAAACGATCTATCGATCGGGCTTTACAGTACACACCACTCTCGATCCGCAGCTGCAGCAGGCGGCGCAAAAGATCGTGCACGATCAGGTGCAGGAGCTCAAGCAGGAACACAAGGTAGGCAACGGAGCGCTGGTGGCGATCGAGCCGGGCACCGGCGAGATATTGGCGATGGTCGGTTCAGCCGACTTTAGCGATGAGGAAATTGACGGGCAAGTAAATATGACCCTGGCGTTGCGTCAGCCCGGATCCTCTATCAAACCGCTCACCTACACCGCCGCATTTGAAAAAGGATGGACCCCCGGCACGCTGCTATGGGATGTCGAATCTGAATTTCCGCCGTACAAAGATCCGCAAGACCCGTCGAAGAATTACACTCCGCGCAACTACGATGAGAAATTCCATGGACCGGTAACGCTGCGCTCTGCCTTGGCGAGTTCCTACAACATCCCGGCGCTCAAAACCCTGGAGTATGTTGGCATCTATGACGATGTATTGACGCCGCAGCAGGAAGGGCTGGTGGCGTTTGCGGAAAGGATGGGGCTAACGACGTTCGACCGGGACGACTATGGGATCTCGCTAACGCTGGGTGGGGGCGACGTCAAGCTGCTCGAACTCACGAATGCGTACGCTACCTTCGCCAACCAGGGCGTGCGCCTCCCACCGGTTGCCATTAGCAAGATCACGGATCACAACGGAGAGGTCGTTTATGAATACGTGCCTCCGGAGGGAGAACGCGTCATTCGCAGCGAGCATGCCTTCCTGATCACTTCTATTCTGTCCGACAACATTGCTCGCACGCCGGGTTTTGGACCCAATTCGGCACTCGCGTTGCCCTTTCCGGCGGCGGTCAAGACCGGCACGACGGACACACCCATTCGCGATAATTGGACCCTGGGTTACACACCAGACGTGGCGGTGGGCGTCTGGGTGGGGAACGCCGACAACAGTCCCGTGGAGGACATCTCCGGGCTGACCGGGGCTGCTCCGATCTGGAACCAGGTCATGCAGCTTGCGATAGAGCAACTCGCCGGAGGCCGGCCGACCCCGTTCACGCGGCCCTCCAATGTGATCGAACTGCCGATATGCGCGGTCTCGGGTGCAGAACCCTCCGAATGGTGCCCAGCCCATCGAGTCGAATTCTTTGCCGCGGATCAGCCTCCGCTGCCGAAGGAGCTTGACCTCTGGCGGGAGGTGTGGATCGATAGCTTTTCCCAGGAGCTTGCCTCTGCGGACTGCCCAGATTTTGCTACCCAAAAGCTAGGTTTGGCGATCTCCGATCCTTGGGCCCGAAAATGGATTCGAGAGACCGACGATGGGAAAAAATGGGTGGAACGGATGGGCTTTGAGGACCAGGAAGAGGCCTTCTTCGTCCCGGAAACGACCTGCAAACCTGACAGCCCGCGGCCGCTCCTGGTGATAACCGCCCCTCTACAGGGGTCGATCCTATCAAGTGGTCCAATTTCCATCATCGGGCGTGCGGCCGCCACCGACGATTTCAGGGACTGGATCCTGGAATATGGCGTGGGTAACGATCCCGGCAACTGGCCTGACATAGCGCACAGTGAGTCGGCTGTGGAGCAACCTGAGATCCTGCTCGAATGGGATCCTAGCGACCTACCGAACGGCCCCTTCTCGCTGCTTCTGACCGTACGAAGCAAGAGCGGTGGAACGGCCAGCTATCGGGTGCACCTCAACTTGAACCTGCCTACCCCTACCCCCACGCCGACCTCCACGCCCACCCCTACATCAACTCCCACTCCGACTCACACTCCCACGGCCACTGCAACGCCAACCCCCTGAGCACTCTCAAAGCAGCGGCAGCTGCGGATCTTCTTGGCCGGGTGGATCCAGGGCAAGTCGCTCAAAAAGGTTTTCACGATTGAGCGTCGTATCTTCGGAGAGTCTCCGTACGTGGCGGTACTTGATGATATGCAAGCCGGATTCCAGCCAGGATTGTATGCGAGGATCGCGGCGAGCCTTCTCCGCCACCAGCGCGCCACGTCCTCCAGGGATCACAATGGCCTCGATCTCGGCCGATGAGTGTGCGTGGCCCCGCATAGCACTTCCCAATATCGCAGTTTCATCAACCCGGAATGATAGCGAGCTCTCTTGGGAATCGTCCCGCCACTCGATCCAATCTGTGCCCGACACTTCATAGCCCAACTGGGCTCCCAGGCTGCCTAACAAGGTTAACATCTCTTCCACATCCGCTTTGCGAGCCTCAGGCTGATCTTCCGAGCGCAGGCGCCACAACTTATCCTCGGGATCCAATTGCGCGTAGGAGCGCAGGGCTGCCATCACAAGCCCGCGATCAGGCGTCAAGACCCCCGGCAGCTGCAAACATAAATGGGTGTCCATCTCGACGGCGGTAATGCCATCCACGGATCGCAATTCGGTGAGCACAGCATCTTCGACCCGATCGGCTAGACTCTGTGCTGCCCTCGAATCATCGGCCAGCCAATATCTTCCACTCTCCGGCTCCATACCGCGCCCAAGATGCACGAATAGCTGTCTGTCGCTGAGCAGCTCGTCCAGCTGCTCGCCCACTACTCCCAGGGCACTGCGAGTTTCGCTTGGGCGTACTCCTGCCAGCAGTCTCTCCTCAGCCAGCGCCGCAAACGCGGCAATATGGGGAAGCGCATATCGGGTAGGTTCGCCCCGTGCCTCAAGCGCTGCCCGTGCTGATTTCGACATCGAGTTGGAGATGCTGCTCGAAGCCACTGAGCGCTCGGGGCTGGGTTCCCGTATCCAGGTTAGTATGGCCTGGCCCTCCAAACGAAGGGCCCGTCCGGTCAGACGATACTCCCCTGCATCGAACCCGGAGAGTGCGGCTGCCACAAATCCCGGCTCTGCGTCCGGTATGAAGCCCAATATCTGCGCCTTATGACCGACGGCCTCTTTCATAGTTTGCAGTGTGGAACGAAGGGCTGAGGCATGCCACGCCCAGTCATACCGCCTCCTTCTCAGAGCCGCGCGGATGGGATCGGCAACCTCGCGCCCCCAGAGCCAGGCTGCCCATAGTGCCGATAGGGTCCAGAATGCCTGGTTAGGTCTAGGTATAACGGTAAGGATGTATTGAACCTGTGCCATCGGCAGTTCGGTTGCCAAATCCCGCACGGGTCCGGGATAGACGGTGATGATGCCGGGCTCGAGACTCTGCCAGTCCGTCCACTCCCTTAAGCCAACCTTCGGGTCTGGAAGCGCCCAGTGACCCGCGGCACTCTCTAGGGCTCGCCAAACGTTGTTCTCTCGAAAGCGCACCGAGGCCGAGAGCTGCAGCGGCCGGCTGCGCCCTACCGGGTGCCCCCACAATGAGTTGGCCTGATCCAGCGCGGAGAGCAAGAGTGCACGCCCTGCTTCGCCGGCTTCCAGCTGCTCCAATTTGTTGAGCAATGTGACGATGGCATAAACCGCGCGGCCTGGGTAGACGGCAAGCGCTTCCTCCGCTTGCTGCCTATCTGGACTGCCCTGTGGCGCCAGCTGCTCTAGCGCCATAGCGTGCTGGAGCCCCCGTTTTTCGTACTCGTGTGCTCGCTGCAAATCCTCCTCATTTGTGGGCTCCTCGATTGTGTGGCTGCAGTGAGGGCAGGAGTAGAACTTGAGAACCGGCTCGCCTTCTTCTTTGTCCCAGACGAAGTAATCCGCAGAGATCCACTTCTCACACCTTGAGCACTGCGTTCGATATAGATCCAGCAGGAACGGTTCGAGCCGACCCCCATCCTTGGGGGCGGTACTCAGTCGTGCAAGCGCGGATTGGAGATCGTGGATGGTGAATGGCTTTGCTGTATGCTCGAGCACGTAACGCGCTACGGGGTTGTTTACGGCGACCAGGACCGCTCGATCCTCTGACGCGGCTTCTACGGCAAGTCGAGGAGAGGCACCAAATGGATCGAGTACCCGATCTCCCTTTTTGCCAAATCGCTGCAGAGCGGCCGCCACGGAGCCCTGCTCGAGCGGAGGCAGGAAGCGTGATAGGGGGCTCGCACCTCGTACAGGATTGCCTGGGACGAACGCGATATCCACTCTTTCAGTATAAGGGAAGCGGCTGTGGGTCCAGCACGTGAGCGATTATCATGATAGGAGCTCTTACGGTTCGTGCTGCGTTAGACCGGATTGGAGAACCGAAGCATGCCCCCTATGACCATCGATGAAGCCCGCAGTCATCTGCCGGACCTGTTGATAATCTTGCGCAGGCTGGTTGAAATCGAGTCCCCGACACCCGAAAAACTCGCCGTGGACCGTGCAGGGTCCTTCGTGGCGGAGCAGATGGAACAGCTTGGTGCCAGCGTGCGGCGCATCGAGCAAAGCGAGGTGGGTGATCACTGGCTTGGAAGTTGGGGCTCGGGGCCGGGGGGGATCTTGATGATGGTGCACGTTGACACGGTGCACTCTGTCGGAACGCTGGAGCGCTTTCCATGGTCGGAGGTGGATGGCAAGATCTACGGGCCCGGCATCATGGATATGAAGGCAAGTGCGGCCATGGCTCTAACGGTCATCAAGGCGCTGCACCAGGGAGCCGGCCTGCCCGAACGACGAATTAGCCTGATGTTCAACTCAGACGAAGAAACCGGGAGCCATACCTCGCAGGAGCTCATCCAATCTCAGGCGAATGAACACGATCTGGTGCTCTGCCTCGAGCCGGCTCTACCGGACGGATCGCTGAAAACGTGGCGAAAGGGAATCGGGATGTTTGAGCTCGAAGTGGTGGGCAGAATGGCACACGCTGGAGCGAATCCCTCGGACGGCGTAAACGCCATCCATGAGATGGCCTATCAGATACGTCAGATCACGGAACTAGCGGATGAAGAGGCCGGATCGACCCTCAACATAGATTTGATCGAGGGGGGTACGCGCACGAACGTAATCGCGGCGCGGGCGAGTGCCAGCGTAGACATTCGAGTTAAGACCGAAGAGGAGCGGTCCCGCGTTGCCTCAGGGCTGGATAACCTACGCCCATTGCACCCCGAGGCTCAGCTATTGGTGAGCGGCGAGTGGAACCGCCCTCCGATGCCCCGTACGGAGGCCATGATTCGGACTTTCACACGTGCGAAGGAAATAGGCGCCGGCATCGGGCTGGTATTGACGGAGGGCGGATCCGGAGGGGGTTCAGACGCCAACTTCGTAGCTCCGCTTGGCGTCCCAGTGCTAGACGGGCTTGGCGCAGTTGGCGCAGGAGCTCATACGGAGAAGGAGCACATCCGCACAGAGAGCATACCCGAGCGTATGGCTTTGCTAGCTGCCTTGCTGGTCGAATGGTGATCTAGGTTGAGCCCGCCCGCTCCGACGCTCAAGCTGACCCGAACGCAGGCCAGACGATTTCTTCTAGCCCACCAATCGTTGTGGCCGCCTCGAAAATTACGGGGCAAGGCAGGCGTCATCGACCTTATTCGGCGGATCGGCGCCGTTCAATTTGACCCCATCAATGTCGTGGGTAGAAACGCGGATTTGGCGCTGCAGTCGCGCATCCGGGATTACCGCCCCGCACTACTGCACAGGCTCCTTTATGAAGATCGGCAACTGCTCGACGGGTGGGACAAGGTGGCATCGATTTATCTCACTTCGGACTGGCCGTATTTCGGAAGACACCGGGATCGCATGCGCGCCCAACATAGCCAGCCTTCGAACCCCTCCATGCGAATCGCAGCACAAGTGATCGAGGCCATCCGTGAGGAGGGTCCCAAGTCGTCCATCGATTTCAAACGGGGGGAGAGCATCGAGGGGTCCTGGGGGCAGAGCACCAGCCTCCCCCGAGCATGTCTTGAGATTCTCTATGCCATGGGGGAACTGGTGATCTATGACAGAGTAGGCACGCGACGGCTATATGAGTTGGCTGAGCGCGCACTGCCTGAGGATGTGATTTCAGCCGCCGATCGGAACGAGTCAAACGAGGAATATCAGGACTGGCACGTGCTGCGAAGGATCGGAGGGCTGGGCATCGCGAATCCCGCAGCCGGCGACTGGTGGCTGGGCATGCACCAGATCAACGCCGAGTCGCGCAAGGTGACCCTGAGAAGGTTGGTGAATCAGGGGGACTTGAACGCGGTCGAGATCGAGAATATTCCGAATCGCACGTTCTTCATTCGAACGGTGGATTTGCCGACTCTGGACCGGGTCAGGCGTGGACGGCCACCTAAGCAACGGGCAGCGATCATCGGAGCGCTGGACAACTTGATGTGGGATAGGAACATGCTCCGATGGTTGTTTGATTTCGACTACGTTTGGGAGGTATATAAGCCGGCCGCCCAGCGTCGTTACGGCTACTACGTGTTGCCCATTCTCTACGGCGATCGTTTCATAGCCAGAATGGACCCGGCATTTGATCGAGAACAACGCGAGCTGACCATCAACAACTGGTGGTGGGAGGATGGGGTTGAGGTGAACGACGAGATGCGATCTGCCCTGGTCCGCTGCTTCCAGGACTTTAGGCGCTATCTTCAGGCGGATCGAGTGAATCTTGGAGCGAAGGCCAGGAGCAAGTCGTCGCTCGATTGGGTCCAATCCAGCAGCGATGCCCAGATTGCTGTCTGAGTTCAATCCGGGCTAGCTCTCCAGCAGGGCCTGAACTTGCTCCAGTGACGTGACCCAGGCCATCTTCCGTAAGAACTCGGCCGGATCCTGGGTCTGATCCCAGACCGCGCGCACGGCCTTCCCGATCGGATCTTCGCCGGCTTCTCCAACTGGGCTATCCGCATAAGCTCCAAAAAAGGCGAAATACGCTTGATTGATACGACGGATGTGACGCCATCCGTGATCCCAGAACACCTGCCGTCGGGCTTCCATATATTCTTCCGCCTCTTCGATCCGGCCCGCCGCAAGTAGCTCGTCCACCCGGATGCGGGTCTCGCGCATTTCGGCCCGAAAGTCGAAGGCAGGAGGGTCCAGGGTCGGACCGATTTCGATTGTGGGCGCAGGTTCGGGGGGAGGGTCGGGCAGGAACTCCGGATAATATCGGGCGAGCACGTCCCGGCCGATCTCACGTCCGATAATTCCCGCCACTGTCTCGTTTATCGTTAGCGTTTCCTGCGATTGGGCGTATCCAAGGCCAAGGGGCCGAAAAATAAGGTAATGATGGGTCCACTCATGAACGATGGTTTCGGTGAGCCATTCGATCGAGGTGCTCTCCATGATCATAGCAGGGTAGGTTGATAGGCCACCGATTCCCACCACCAGCGCTGAAACATCTAGCTCATCCTCTATCTTCGCTTCCAGACCGATCTGATCTTCTAAATTCAAGCCCGGATCGAGCTGCAGATTAGCGTCTTGTCGGATCGCGTCCCGCGGGGAAACGATGAGCGCGACTGGCAACTCAGAGAACTGAAATGCCACCGGCGGAAACGGACTGCCGCCCACTCCGAGGCCATGATGCTCCAGAATAACCGCTACATTTTCCTGCAGCACGGTTTCAGCTAGCGGCTTTAGGTCCTCCAATTTCCCGCGCACACCCTCAAGCTCGTCCGAAATCGGCCGCGCGGCTAGCTGAGGTTCGGGAAGGTTGGGGTCGGACAAAGTACGCGCAAGATCTCCGCTTAGCCGACCTGCCTCTCGAACGAGTTCGAGGTAGTCCAGCACCGCCTGACTGCGAGCTTCATTCGTCAGAAATCCTGCGGCACCGAGTCCAAATTGGCCCAACTTCTTGCCGAGCGCTCGGGTGGTCCAGGTCAGGTAGTCAAATTCCAGCGTGCGCGTGAAGCGCTGCACCTGATCCTGGCGATCGAGGATCTGCGCGACGCTGGCCGTCAATAAGATGGACAAGGCCAGAAAGACAACAATCAGCGTCCCGAAAATGCGCGCGCGGGCGAGTGCTCTCATGGGTGACAGTTTATCAATGGATGTTAAATGCACCATAAGCCTCGACCCCGGCCCGCTTAGGCCGCTATGCTATAATCCCGCCGCGGGACCCTTAGGGTCCCGCCCCTTTACAGGGGCAGGCTTATGGCCACAATTTCATGAACTTCCTCGTTACCGGCGCTGCCGGTTTCCTTGGTTCCGCGCTCGCCAATCGACTTGCAAGGGAAGGCCACCAGGTCCAAGGCCTGGATGATCTTTCTGCGGGCGATCCCGGCCGTCTGGATCCGGACGTCTTATTTACTCGTGGGGACGTCGTGGATCGCCCCAAACTCTGGACCCTCCTTCAGGACGTAGATTGCGTCTACCACCTTGCAGCCAGGGTCTCCGTGCCCGAGTCGGTGCTATATCCCCGAGAGTACAACGCGGTCAACGTTGGCGGAACAGTCAGCGTCATGGAAGCCATGCGAGATGTCGGCGTGAAGCGCGTAGTCTTCGTATCGTCGGGTGCGGTTTACGGCGATCAAGGAAGCCAGCCGCTATCGGAAGACTCTCAACCCCAGCCCCAATCGCCCTACGCAGTCTCGAAGCTCTCTGCCGAATACTATGTTCAGACCATTGGAGCGCTCTGGGGTATTGAGACGGTGGCCCTTCGGGTATTTAACGTTTACGGGCCTGGCCAGCCCCTTCCCGCAGCTCACCCTCCCGTCATTCCCAATTTCTTAAGACGTACGGTGAGGGGCGGAACGCTGGTCATTTATGGGCAGGGACAGCAGACCCGCGACTTTGTTTACCTTACAGACGCAATCGAAGCCATGGTATCGGCCGCTACCGCGCCCACGATCGACAGGTCCGTCATCAACATCGGCAGCGGAGTTGAAACCTCCATTCGCAAACTTGCGCAGGAGGTGCTGGAGGCGGTAGGCATGCGCGCCGAATGGATTTTAAAGGAAGACCAGGATCCGGGCTCCTCGCGGATGTGTGCCGATATTAATCGTGCGCATAAGAAGCTGGGATATCGTCCGGTCGTAAGCTTGCGCGAGGGCCTTGAACGAGCGGTTGCTCAGGACCCTCGATTCCAACCTGTGCCGGTTGAGTAGTTCCCCTCGATTAGATAGGCGCGATTTCGATCGCGCCACTCTTGAAGTCTGCCGCGGATTGCTGGGCCAGCGCCTCGTAAAGCTGGAGCCGGATGGCACGCGCCTCTCGGGCCTGATCGTTGAAGCCGAGGCGTACATCGGCCAGGAGGATAAAGGCTGCCATGCGAGCGCAGGGCTCACGCCGCGGAACGAATCCATGTGGGGACCACCGGGTTATGCCTACGTCTACTTCACTTATGGAATGCACTGGATGCTTAACCTCGTAACAGAGGGTGCGGGCCGACCGGCGGCAGTACTTCTGCGAACCCTACTGCCTGTCGAAGGGGTTTCGAAGATGCAGGAACGCCGTACCGCCTGGCGAAGGGCTCGCAGGGTTCACGGTTCTGCACCCTGGGAGAATGAGACGAAGCGCGCGGCCGGCAACCCGGCCCAATTCACCGACGGACCAGCCAAGATCTGCCAGGCCTTGGGCATCGATCGCAATTGGAATGGCCATGATCTGTGCAGTCCGGACTCACGGCTGTTTGTTGAAAAACAACCTGCGCTTCGGGGTGTGACCACTGGGCCCCGCGTGGGGTTAAATTCGGTGCCGGAGCCATGGAAAAGCATCCCTTGGAGATTTCGTGTCGATCGGGGGCTCTATGCTGAACTGGTGACGGAGGAGGAATTCGCATGAATCTGCTGGAAGGCAAACGCGCGCTAATCTTCGGCGTGGCAAACGATCATTCGATCGCATGGGGCATTGCAAAGGCAATGCACGAACAGGGTGCCGAGCTAGCGTTCTCCTATGCCACCGAAGTGCTGGAACGCAGAGTTCGCCCGTTGGCCGAATCGGTAGGTTCATCCTTCGTGGAGCAGTGCAACGTCACCGAAGACACGGAGATCGAATCCGTATTCAAGAAGGCCGCCGATGAGCTTGGATCGATCGACATCCTGGTGCACGCCGTTGCCTTTGCAGGGCGAGAAGAGCTGGAAGGCCATTTCCACAATACGACGCGGGAGGGTTTCCGAGTGGCAATGGAGGTCAGCGTTTACTCGTTTCTTGCGTTGGCACGCGCCAGTCTGCCGTTGATGCCGGAAGGCGGCTCCATGATTACGCTAACTTTTTATGCCTCCGAGAAGGTCTTTCCGAATTACAACGTCATGGCAGTGGCCAAGTCCGCGTTGGAATCCACCATGCGTTACCTGGCGGCCGATTTCGGACCGCGAGGAATCCGAGTGAACGCAATCTCACCCGGCCCGGTTAGGACGCTCTCCGCGGCCGGAGTGAGCGGATTTAAGCGTATGTACAGGGAGTTTCCGGCAGTTGCACCACTGCGGCGCCACGTTTCGCCGGAAGATATCGGTCACTCTGCAGTGTGGTTGGCCTCGGATTGGGCCCGAAATATCACCGGGCAGGTGTTATTCGTGGACTCTGGGTACAATATCCTCGGAGCATTTAGCCCGGATGCAACCAGCGATCCCTGACCGTTTTTTCCAGCTGACGGACCAGCTTCAAGCCAGCCTCTTCCCCCGAATCGACCCCGAATTGAGGGTTTCTCGGACCCAGCTGGCGCGTTCCATAATCTCCGCCCAGATCGCGCTGTTAGGTCTCTGGGCCTTGGGGCTGCTGCTCTTTAGCTCGCTGAATCCGGAGGGTCAGATCGCCATCGATCTGGCTGGAATCGCCTTCCTGGCGGGCGCGGGCGCGGGCGCTTTGTGGCTCCTGCGGAAGGGCTCCCTCAATAAGGCGGGATACGTGATCTCGCTATCCTGGTTTCTTTTCGTGGCGGGGAGCGCGTTCCTGGTCCCAGAAAACCTGGTATTCATCAGTGCCGCGTTCTTTCTTCCCATATTGGTATCGGGAGCCATCATTGGAGGATGGGCTCCGTTTGTCTTCGCCTTCGGCAGCATCGCTGCCAATAGTGTGGCCGTGGTTTATGCCAATAGCGCGGATGTAGCACCCGGCTTTATCAACCCATCGTCGCTGCTTATCTACATGTTGGTGTTCGCGGTAGTTGCCCTCTCGGCTGCGTTGATCTCAAATTCCCTCTCGGAACAAATCCAGAGATCGCTCTCCAACCTGCACAAGCAGGCGGATCAGATGGCCAAGCTCGCCCACACCGATCCGTTGACCGGGCTGTCCAATCGGCGCCATCTCTTCGAGCGGTTGGAGAGCGAATTTGCGCGCGCACAGCGCTACCGGCGCCCTTTCTGTCTGCTTTACATCGACATGGACGGCTTCAAGGCCGTCAATGATCAATTCGGACACCTCTTCGGAGATGAAATTCTGCGGGGGTCGGCACGCTCGATGCAGGCCGTGCTGCGTGCCACAGATTTGCTGGCACGTATCGGCGGCGACGAGTTCGCGGTTCTACTGGCTGAGACAGACATAGAAGGGGCCGAGCACGTTGCAGCGAAGCTAAGAAAAGCCCTCGCCGCCTACGGTAGTCAGCTCAGTCCCTCGCTACCTTCATTGACTCTCTCGGTTGGGGTGGGCCAGATCAGCGAAGAAGACGACGCGATCGAAGATATCCTCGCACGCGCGGATAAGGCTCAATATCTGGCCAAGTCCGCAGGCACGTCCCTCACTCGGACGCAGGAAGACCTGGAGCCCGCCGGCCAGGTCAAGCAGGCCTAACCCCCTAAGACGGTCAAACACAACCCGTTCGCTCGGTCTGGTGTTGGGAGGAAATATGGTCAGTTCCGGCTCTATTGATTTGCAGACCCGCGGTCACACCGATATGCATGATGTGACCTCTCAGGTTCAGGACCACGTGTATGCCTCCGGTGTGCGATCGGGGCTGGTGACTATCTTCACTTCTTCATCGACGAGCGCGCTCACATCAATCGAGTTCGAATCGGGCGCTTTGGACGATCTGCGCAGAGCGCTAGATGAAATCGCTCCCCAGGATCGGGAGTACAAGCACAACCTTCGATGGCACGACGGCAACGGTCACTCCCATCTCCGGGCCGCGCTCCTGGGTCCTTCCCTGACGGTGCCCATCCTTGATGGACAGCTAACTCTTGGCACCTGGCAGCAGATTCTCTTTGTCGATTTCGATGTTCGCGCTCGCAGCCGAAGCCTGGTGGTTCAGATCGTTGGCGAGGCTTGATATGGTATATTCGTGCGACTTTTTCGAGGTTGAGAGTTGACAACAGAGACAATGCTGGTCGTCATGGCCCACCCGGATGACGAGACCTTTGGGTTAGGCGGGACTCTGTCGCTCTATGCGAAACGGGGGGTGAAGGTCCATCTGATTTGTGCTACGCGCGGGGAGATGGGAACGGTCGCACCCGAATTCATGGAGGGATATTCCAGCATCGCCGATTTGCGAGTGGACGAACTGCGCTGTGCGGCGGAGAAGCTTGGGCTGGAGGAAGTGATTTTCCTGGACTATCGAGATTCAGGCATGGTAGGAACGGAGGACAACGAGCATCCAGGGGCCTTGGCCCAGGCACCCGTGGATGAGGTCGTGGCGACGCTCGTGGGCTACATCCGACGACTGCGGCCTCAGGTGGTGATCACCTTTGATCCGGAAGGTGGCTATGGACATCCAGACCACATCGCGATCAATCGAGCAACGGTGAAGGCTTACGATGCGGCGGCCGATTCGCAGCTTTTTCCCGAGGCGGGTCCGGTGTTCCAGCCTCAGAAATTGTATTTTTCGACCTTCTCCTTTCGATTTGTGGGACCTGTGCTCGCCCTCTTGCGCCTTTTGGGGCAAGACCCTCGCAAATGGGGCCGCAATGAGGATATCGACCTTACGGAAGTCCTGGAAGCTCGGTTTCCCGTAAATGCCAAGATTAATTATCGCAAGGTTGCAGACATCAAACGAAAGGCGATGGCCTGTCACGCCAGCCAACTCGATATGGGCCCTTCCACTCGGGGGATGATGGGTGCATTGTTCCGGTTGAGTCGATTGGGCGCGGTTGAGACGTTCATGCGCGCCGACCCTCCGGTCACCGACAGCCGGATCGAACGAGATCTCTTCCAGGGCGTTCGTCTGACTTAGGCCGCCCTCCAGGCCCGATCGCGCTCACCGTCATCATGAATTAGGATCTTTTCCATGCTCGAATTCATTCCGGTCGCCCTGCTCCCCATCCTGATTTTTTTCATCCGAGTAACGGACATGTCTCTGGATACGATGCGGGTGTTGTTTGTCGTGCGAGGTCGGCGAGCTCAGGCGTGGGTAGTGGGATTTTTGCAGTCCGCATTGTGGGTGATCGCGGTAGCCAGCGTTTTAAGCCATCTGGACAACTTGCTCAATGTCTTGGCTTACGCGGCCGGCTTCGCCACCGGCAATGTGGTCGGCATGCGGATCGAGGAACGATTAGCCATCGGGCACAGCCATTTGAGGGTGATCAGTCCGCAGCGAGGGGAAGCCGTTGCGGCCGCAGTGCGCGCGGCTGGCTATGCAGTTACTGAGCTCTCCGGTAGAGGAAAAGACGGAACTGTTTCCATCCTGACCACTAGCGTACGACGACGAGATATCGATCCCGTCCGCAGCGAGGTGCTCCAAGCAGACCCGGATGCGTTCATGACCCTCTCTGACGTAAGGCCGCTTCATCGCGGCTTCTGGCGCGCCTAGCCCAGATGAACATTCCCTTTCCTCAGATTGACTGGCTGACGTTGAGCCCCGATGCCGTCCTAATGGTACTGTTCGCGCTCCGTACCGCTGACTTGACCCTGGGAACCTTGCGGGTGCTCGCCATCGTACGTGGGCGGCCGACGGTGGCCTGGTTGCTCGGCTTTTTCGGGGCAATCCTCTTCATTTTGGGAGTGGGCGGGCTGCTGGCCAATCTTGCGCAGCCCTTGAGCATCGTCGCCTACGCGGCGGGTTTCGCTACCGGCACCGCAATGGGCCTGACGCTGGAACGCCGGTTACTCCCTGCAAATTCCCTGGTCCGCATTTACAGCCCCGCTCGAGGCCGCGCGATTGCCTCTGCCCTGCGAGAGGTGGGCAGGGGCGCCACTGAAGTTCCTGCCCGTGGGCGCAGCGGCACCATCGACTTGATTTTTACCTATATCCGAAGGCGTCAGGAGAATCGGGTGCGAAGGGAAATCCGGAAACTGGATCCGGAGGCCGTTATGACGGTGGAGAATGTTCGCGTTCTGGCCGGTGGTTGGAAGCCATAGCCAGCGCAATTCGGCAGAGTTCTGCCCCCCACAAAAGGCCTGCTTTTGTCGAAAGGGGCGCCGGGGTATAATCCGCGGGCTCTAGCTAGCGGAGGTTATTCGAAGAGAACGTGAATGGCACTCAAAGGCAATTTGCGCGACTTCAGCGTCGTGCAACTGTTCAATTTGGTCAACCTTGCCGGCAAGACTGGCACGCTGACGCTTGAAGGCCCCAATGTAGCGGCCTGGGTCTCGTTCCGGGATGGAAAACTGATCCATGCCCAGCTAGGTAACGAAGATGGCACCTTGCTGGGCGTGCTCACCAAGGCGGGCAAGGTTCGTCCTGAG
Source organism: Chloroflexota bacterium (assembly GCA_027298025.1). Lineage (GTDB taxonomy): Bacteria > Chloroflexota > Anaerolineae > Anaerolineales > E44-bin32 > JADFRG01. The sequence continues at coordinate 17,525 of JAPUGV010000146.1, forward strand.
CAGTCAAACCTCATCAAAAGCCACGCCAGCGACAAGTCCGACAAAGAACTCGGACTGCTGTTGATTAATGCCGGATATTTGAGTCAACAGGACATCCTGGCCAGCATCCAGCACTACGTGCTGGATGTCGTCTATCGGCTATTTGCCTGGGTAGACGGTTTCTTCCGCTTCGATAACGATGTACTTCCCCCGGATGATCACATCACGGTTCGACTGGATCTCGAGAACGTCATCATCGAAGGCTCTCGGCGGATCGAGGAGATTCAATCCCTTGAGGACGAGATTCCGAACCTCGACATGGCCCTGAATTTCGTCGAGCGACCGGGTGCCAACATCCGCGATGTGCATCTGAATACAACCGAGTGGAAGGTTGTTTCGTACATCAATCCGAAGAACTCCATCCGCCAGATCGCAAAGGCGAACAAGATGAACGAGACTGAGATCCGCACCATCGTTTATGCGCTCTTGGAGGCCGGATTGGTCGAAATTGTAAGAGCGGTGGGCGCGCCCGTGCCGGCGCAGGCAGAGCAGTTCCAGCAGGTGGACGAAGGCCAGCGGGAGACCTTGGTGAACCGACTCATCGACCGGATTCGGTCACTCTAGGCAAGGGAGCCTGATGCAGACGGTCAAAATGGTAGTGACGGGACCATTCAACTCGGGCAAGACCGAGTTCATTAGATCCGTCAGCGAGATCGATGTCGTCTCCACCGAGCGATCGATCAGCTCCGAAGCCGAACGCGTCAAAGAAACCACGACGGTGGCCATGGATTTCGGCCGCATCACCGTCGACGACGAGCTGGTTCTGTATCTCTTCGGCACGCCGGGACAGAAACGATTCGATTTCATGTGGGAAATCTTGTCGGAGGGCATGCTCGGATTCATTGTGATGGTAGACAGCAACCGGCCCGAAACGTTCCGCGAGGCCCGCGGCATACTACAGACGTTTCGGGCTTATGCCCCCACCCCCTACGTCGTGGCCGCCAACAAGCAAGATATGGAAGACGCATGGGAAGTGGACGACCTGCGGATTGCCCTCAAGCTGGACAGCAAGATCAAGATGCTGCCCTGCATCGCCACAAAGAAGGACTCGGTCAAGAGCATACTGCTCGAACTGCTCTATAGCATCCTAGAGGAGATGGGCGAAAAGGCGTAGCTATCCCCGTCTCAGCTCTCCCCGCTTCGACAATCTGAGCAGTATGATTAAGCGAACGAGCCTGAGCGGATCGTGCACCTGGCGAACTTAGGCACGCCTAGGATCTGCGGTGTCATCCTGCGGTGATTCCCCCATCGATTGGCAACGCCGCACCCGTGACAAAGCTTGAGGCCGAGCTGGCAAGGTAGAGGATGGCTTGGGCCACCTCCTCCGGCTGGGCGATGCGGCCGATAGGATGTTTGGCCGCCCAGTGCTCCGGTGCGCCGTCACCGTATTCGGCCCATGCCTGGTCGAGCATCGGAGTCTGAACACTGCCGGGGCACACGCAATTCACCCGGACGCCCTCTTCCGCGTAGTCTAGAGCCATCGCGCGTGTGAGTTGCACCAACGCTCCCTTAGAGGCACAGTAGGCCGCCACCCCTTTACCGCCGACCAGTCCGAAGTAAGAGGCCACATTGACGATACATCCGCTCCCGGCGCGAATCATCTCCGGCAGGGCGAATTTGCTCATGAGGAAGGCTCCCCGGACATTCACCGCGAACGTTTTGTCCCACTCTTCGAGCGTCGTGCGCACGACGTCGCGTCCCCGATAGATGATCCCAGCATTATTGACCAGCACATCCAGTCTGCCGAAGGCTTCGGAGGTGGCATCGACCGCGCCGCGGCAATCGTCTTCGAGGTGCACGTCGCACGCGACGTATCGGCCCCGGTCATGGTCGGCCCCTATCAACCTCAGAGCAGCCACGGCTCGGTCGCGATCTCGGGCCGCAATCATCACTTTTGCACCTTCATCCGCGAAAAGCTTTGCGGTAGCAAGGCCGACACCGGAGTTTCCTCCGGTGATCAATGCTACTTTTTCACGTAATCGCATTCTCGCCTCCTGGCCTTATGCGCGACGAAGTCGCTGCGCAATCTAAACTTTAGGTGGGTACGAAGATCTGCTCGAAAAGCTTCGCAGATAAAAGCGATGATCTTACTAACTCAGAGAATATTCGATAATCTGCCCATTTGCCTACCAGCTCTTATCGGGCTCGCACATTTAGGGCCAATTGCCCAACGCACTGCTCTGAATTGACTGTGCCGCGTACGCGCAGTATACTGAAACTGTATCCAATCTTGGATGCAATCCCCGGCGTTTTACCACTGATCGGCCCTGTCTGCTGACAAGTCGCGTGATTTGAACACGTTCGCAGCCAGTTCGATAAGGAGCATCGCATGACAGACGGCAACCTTGACGGTGGCCTCAGTTCTCAGCGGACAGCACAAGAGTCCGTCCCGGATCGAATTCGCCACCTGATCTTGAGCCGAACGCTGGTACCTGGACAAAGGATCGTTCAGAGCGAACTGGCCGAGCGACTCGGAGTAAGCCGTACGCCCATTCGGGAGGCGCTGCACCGGCTCGAGTCGGATGGACTCGTTAAGCTCTCCCCGCATAAGGGGGCCTCCGTAGCCGATCTCTCGATATCGGAATTGAAAGACATATACAGCATCCGCATTGCGAGCGAAGGTTATGGAGCGTATCTAGCGGCTCAAAACGTAACAAACCAGGACCTGGTTGAGCTCGAGGGCCTGCTGCGTCGGATGCGAGAGGTGTTCGACCAGGGTGATCGGTGGCACTTGCTAGCAGTCAACCGCGAATTTTATGCGGTACTTTATGCGATAGCAGAGCAGCCTCGCCTGTATGCGTTGATCATGAAACACATTGATCTTGCCGATATGTATCGACGGATGGCTTTTGCCATTGATCACTATTACGGGCACACGATCGCCGACCATGAGGAGCTACTGGCTACCTTCCGAGAAGCCAACCCGCAGGCCGCTGAGGGAGTGACGCGCGATCAGTTGCAGCAGACTCTGGCCAGTCTGCTTCTGTTTTTGGAGCAGACCGCTCCAGTCTAGCGCACGCGAGACACTGAAAATGGCACACACGAACTCCAAAGATCCTGCGCTGGCCAACAAAGTGGCTGTGGTCGTGGGCGGCGGGCGGGGAATGGGCCAGGCCACAGCCCGCAAGCTCGCCTCCGCCGGGGCGAGTGTGGTCGTTGCCGCCCGCACCTCCTCCGAGCTCGATGAGGTAGTTGCGGAAATCGAAGCCGATGGTGGGCAGGCCTCAGCCATAGTTGCCGATGCGACCCAATGGAAGGATGTTCAGGCCTTGGCGGACTTCGTGCGAGAGGCGTACGGTCGGGTGGACGTGCTGGTGAACAGCGCCGGCGTCAGCCTGATCGGCTCGCTCGAGTCCACCTCGGAAAGGGATTGGGATCATGTTATTGACACGAACCTCAAGGCTCCCTTCTTATGCACTCGAGCCATGCTGGATCTCTTGCGCGCCTCGGAGAGCGGCCAGGTCATCAGTATCGCCTCCAAGGTGGGCTTGACTGGCCACAAATACGTGACTGCATACACCGCGGCCAAGGCGGGTCTCATCGGCTTCAGCCGCGCCCTTTCCCACGAATTGAGTGATGAGGGCATTCGCGTGATGGTGCTGTGCCCCGGCCCGGTGGATACGCCCATGAGGTGGGAGGCCACGCCCAGCATGGATCCCGGGCTGGCTATCCCTGCCGACACCGTGGCCGATACGATCCTGTTTTTGGTCGGGCTAAACAGCAGGGTGACGGTAAACCAGCTTGTGGTGGAGGCTGTCGCCTACGACGAACAAGCAGTGCCCATTGAGGGATAACCCTCGAAGGTGGGCGGCCTGGGCCATACACTACTTGAGTTGAAGCCCCCCGGGTCGCGTTCAAGGAACTGATCTTACGCAGTAACTACGTAGAGTCGGTAGATGAGAGCAAAGGAGGTGCGCATATCGATAGGCATAGACAATACGGGTTCGCCGCAATACCACTCGCGCCCTAGTAACACGGTGCGGTGGTTCTCTTGACTCTTAGGAGGAGAAAAATGAAAAGGCTTCTACCGTTATTAGTTCTGTTTGCCCTACTTGCGGCGGCTTGCGCTCAGCCACCGGCAGAGGAAGCTCCAGCGCCGGAAGAGCCGGCGGCCCCCGAAGAACCAGCAGCCCCAGAAGAGCCCGCGGAACCCGTACCCCTGCGGGTGACCTTCTCGTGGCCGAATTTCATCGATCCAGCAGTCGGCAACGACTTTTCAAGCTCCACCTCCCTGGCCAACATCTACGACACGCTCATCTTCCCCAACGCTGAAGGCGGCGTAGATCCGTGGCTTGCGGAGTCCTGGTCTGTCTCCGACGACGCTCTCACCTACACCTTTAACTTGCGCCAGGGCGTCAAGTTCCATGATGGAAGTGAGCTGACCGCTAGCGATGTAGTCTACAGCTATGACCGGTTCCAGACCATCGGTCAGGGCTTCGCCTACCTGGTGAGCGGCGCAGAAGCCCGCGCGGTTGATGATTATACGGTCGAGTTGAGTCTGTCCGCTCCCAGCGGCCTTTTCGTGCCCAGTCTGGTCCGGCTCTATATCGTCAACGAGGACCTGGTTCGCGCGAACACTGAATCTGAGGGCCCCTATGGGGCAGAGGGTGACTTCGGCACGGAATGGCTGCTGACGAATGATGCCGGCTCGGGACCCTATCAGGTCGCGGAGTTTCCACTTGAAGAGTTCCTCTTGATGGATAAGTTTGAGGACTGGTGGAATGCCGCGGCATTCCATGCGAACGCTCCTGACCAGGTGAGGTTCATCGCCACGACCGAGACTGCAACCGTTCGCGCACTGATGGATGATGGCGAGCTCGAAATCACCGACCAGTGGCAAACCATCGAAGCGTTAGATGCCTTGAATGGTATGGACGGTGTGAGCAGCAGGGCCTTTCCAACGATGACTGCGTTTTACTACATGATGAACAACACCAAGCCTCCCTTGGACGACGTGCACTGCCGGCGAGCGGTCTCGTACGCCTTTGATTACGATCAGGCGGTGGCACTCGAGTGGCCGGGAACGAAGCAAATGGTCGGACCCGTCCCGCAGACCGTTGGCGGGCACAATCCGAATGTGACCGTTTATGAGCGCGACCTGGACAAGGCGCAAGAAGAGCTGGCGCAGTGTGCATACGCGGACAACCTTGAGGACTTCCCCGTCGAGGTGGTCTGGATCGCTGAGGTGCCCGCCGAAGAGAAGTGGGCGCTGCTCTTCCAGTCCAACATGTCGGACATCGGCCTTCCCGTCGAGGTGCTCTCTAACCCGTGGTTGAGCGTCGTTGAGAACACCAGCTCGCAAGAGACTAGCTCACACATCGTGACGATCTACGTCTCTTCCGACCTAGCGGAGGCAGGTCTGATGCTGCAGGGTCGCTATCACTCGGACACCGCCGCTACCTGGCAACAGAACGAGTGGTTGCTGGACGCAGATCTCGATGCTCGTATCGAGGACGCCTTGGCGACGGTCGACCAGGAGGAACGGTTCGCTAAGTACGGGGTGCTGCAGGCCGAGCTCGCGGATCAAGCGGTGTCCCTGTTCCTCTACGATCAGCTCCAGAAACACGCCGTGGCTGATTACGTAGATTGGAACCCAGAGGGCATGAGTCCAGTCATGGGCTATCAGTTGTTCGCTCCGTTTATCGGAGTAACACCGCCGTAGCCGGAGTCCTGACGGACGAACAGGGAGGGGCCTCGCTCGAGGCCCCTCCCTCACTGCATCAGCGATAAACTCTTCTTTGAATATGAGACGATGAGACTGCTCGGATTCCTTGCCCGTCGCGGGTTCCAATCGGTTTTCGTATTGCTAGGCCTATCGATACTGATCTTTATCATCGCGCGCGTCTTGCCGGGCGACCGCGCCAGAACAGCACTCGGGGCACGCGCGCCACAGTGGGTCGTCGATCGGTTGCGTGAGGACCTGCACCTTGCCCAACCCTTGGTAGCTCAGTACGGATATTGGCTGGGAGATGCCCTTCAGGGCGACCTAGGGATCTCCCTCGTCACCCGGCGCGCTGTGACCGACGACATCCGCGATTTCCTTCCGGCATCGCTGGAATTGGTGCTGTTCTCCGGTCTCATCACCGCGGTGGGGGGGATCGGCCTGGGAATACTGTCAGCCCGGCACAAAGACACGTGGGTCGACAACATCATTCGCGTTTTCTCCTATATGGGTGTGGTGATCCCTTCTTTTGTGGCCGCCATTCTGCTCCTACTCTTATTTGGTCTCATTCTCGACTGGTTTCCTTCGATCGGCCGTCTGAGTGAAGGCGTTCCACGGCCACCGAAAATCACCGGTTTCTACACTGTCGATTCGCTCCTGGCCGGCCAGTTCGCTACCACTTGGGACGCGCTCAAACACCTCGTTTTGCCCGCAGTAGCCTTGGCATTAGGGTCGCTGTCTCAAGAAGCGCGCATCACACGCTCTACTATGTCCGACAACCTCTCCAAGGATTACATCGCAGCAGGGCGCGCGCTCGGCGTCCCAGAGCGATTGGTAACCGGGCGTTTCCTGCTTAAGGCTTCGCTTATCCCAACCGTGTCGATCTTCGGGCTCGACTTCGCAGCGACCCTCAGCAACGCTTTTTTGGTGGAACTGATCTTCGTCTGGCCCGGAATCTCACGCTATGGCGTAAATGCCATGCTTCGTAAAGACCTCAATGCCATCTCAGCTGTGATCCTAATCCTTGGCATCACCTTCATCATAGTCAATATCCTAGTGGACCTTGGCGTGGGTGCTCTCGACCCCAGAATCCGGCTTCGCGGCGCCCGGAGTGATTAGGCCGATGGCCCGAGAGATCACCGCTGGCGAGCTGCCCGCTCCAATTACTCGTGAGCAAGTAAATCAGCTCCAAAGAAAAAATCGTCGCGAGAATCTGGGTCGGTCCTGGTACAAGTTCTCCCGCAATCCGCTATCGGTCATAGGGGGCGCCACGATCCTCGTAGTCGTTCTAATGGCAGTCTTCGCCCCTTGGGTGGCACCCTTTCCCGAACACGCCCAGCCCTTCACCGACTTCGCAAACGCCAGCAAACCCCCGAGTGCGCAAAATCTCTTTGGGACGGACGAGATCGGCCGCGACATCCTCAGCCGCGTGATTTTTGGCTTTCGCTTTTCCCTGATGATGGGCATGATAGTGCTCGCCTTGGTGGTGCCCACCGGTGTGTTTTTGGGATTGGTGGCCGGGTACTTCCAAGGCGGTTGGCTTGACACTCTCATCATGCGCGTCACCGACGTTTTCTTGGCGGTGCCCCCATTGATCCTTGCCCTGGCGATAGCCGCGGTCCTGGAACCCAATCTGTCTAACGCTATGGTGGCCGTTTCTCTCATGTGGTGGCCCTGGTATACGCGACTGTCCTACGGGCTCGCCAGCACCCTGAGAAATGAGTTCTACGTTAGCTCCGCGGAGACGCTTGGGGCCAGCAAATTTCATATCCTCTTCCATGAGATCCTGCCGAACATGACCTCGCCGATTTTCACCAAGATGAGTTTGGACATGGGATGGGTGATCATCATCGGAGCCACGCTGAGCTTCGTGGGACTCGGAGTGCAGCCCCCTAAGCCCGGTCTGGGGACCATGATGGCAAGCGGCGCCAAGTTCCTGCCGGATCAGTGGTGGATCGCGATGTTCCCGGCCCTGGGCATCGTGGTGGTTGTCTTGGGCTTCAACCTTTTTGGCGACGGCCTGCGGGACCTGCTCTCCGCGGAGGGAGTGTAGGCATATTGACCGAGCCGCTGCTTGACATCAAGGACCTTTACGTACAGTTCGAAGTTTATGGAGGTCGGCTCGAGGTCCTGGATGGCGTGAATTTCCGCGTCGGTACCGGCGAAAAGATTGGTCTGGTCGGGGAGACGGGGTGCGGGAAGACCACGACCATGAAGGCCATCCTGCGCATTCTGCCCGAACCGCCTGCCGTTATCCCAAGGGGCGAGATCACCTTCAAAGGCCGAGACGTTCTTAAGATGAACTCGGCCGAGCTTAGCAAGGTGCGCGGCCGTGGTATCTCAATGATCTTCCAAGATCCGACCGCCGCCCTCAATCCGGTTTTCACGATTGGACAGCAGTTCGAGCCCGTGATTCGATATTCGTCGCCCCAGAACCGAAGACTCTCTAGGCGAGAAATCCGAGAAAAGGCAATCGTTTCGCTACAAGAAGTGGCCCTCGCAGATCCGGAACGACTCCTGGACAGCTACCCGTTACAACTCAGCGGCGGCATGCGGCAGCGTGTCTGCATCGGGATGGCCCTAGCCACCCACCCCGAATTGCTTATCGCGGATGAGCCGGGCACCTCTCTCGACGTGACCATCCAAGATCAGGTCCTGCGCCTGCTTCGCGAGTTGGTTGAGGAAAAACATACCTCGGTCATTCTCATTACGCATACATTAGGCGTCGTTCGCGAAACGGCCGATCGGGTCTACGTCATGTACGCTGGGAATATGGTTGAAGTGGCGCCGACCCCGAAGCTGTTCGCCAACCCACTCCACCCTTACACCCAGGGCTTGATGCAGGCCGTGCCTAAGCTGACAGGAGGAGGGGTGGCGCACGGCATCCCAGGCCGCATCCCCGACTATCTCTCCCCTCCGTCCGGTTGCCGCTTCCACACCCGATGTCCACATGTAATGGACATTTGCCGCCGGGAGAAGCCCCCTTTTTTCAGCGTCGATGGCGGACACCAAGTCGCGTGTTTCTTATATGACAAGAGTCCGGAAGCCAGGCGGGACGAGGCGGTTGCGGCATGAGTACTGAGATCCTGACCGTTGACGGGCTCAAAAAGCATTTTGTCATCGGCTACGAGGGCACGATTAATCGTCGGCCGATCAAGGTCAAGGCGGTGGATGGCATCAACTTCGGACTACAGGAAGGTGAGACGTTTGGCCTGGTTGGCGAATCCGGATCGGGCAAGAGCACCATCGCCTATATCACGGTGGGCATGTATCAGCCTACAGAAGGGAAGATGTATTTCAGGGGCGAAGATCTCTTTGCGGGGAACCTGGAACGCCCGTTGCCTCTGAGGAAGGAAATCCAGATCGTCTTCCAAGATCCGGGGTCATCCCTGAACCCGCGCCGAACCATACGTCAGATTCTCGAGCTCCCGCTGCGCATCCACCGTCCGAAAGAGGATCCCCTGCATGAAGTGATGCGATTGCTCGACATGGTGGAATTGCCGATCGAATACATGCACAAGTATCCCCAGATGCTGAGCGGCGGCGAGAAGCAGATCATAGCCATCGCCAGGGCATTGGCGACAAATCCCTCCCTGATTATCTTGGACGAGCCGACTTCAGCGCTTGACGTGTCGGTGCAGGGAAAGGTCATCAATCTCCTGCTCCGACTACAGCGCGAGCTGGGGCTGACCTACCTGTTCATCACCCACGACCTGAGCTTGATGCGAAACGTCGCCTCGCGGGTCGGCATCATGTATTTGGGCAAGATCTGCGAGGTGGCCGAAGCTTCCCAGTTCTTTCAGGACCCTCAGCATCCCTACACGCGGATGCTCTTGTCTTCCATCCCTGTGGTGTCGGAGGAGGAGGAGGCCGCCAAGCCGGAGAAGATCGAGTCCACCGGTGAAATCCCGAGTCCGGTGAACGTTCCCGCCGGATGCAGCTTCCACACGCGCTGCCCTCATGTCATGGATATTTGTAAACATGTGGATCCTGTGATGGTGGACACGAGTCCGGGACATATGGCACGCTGCCATCTGTTCGAGCAACCCGCTGAACTAATCGCTCCGTTCTTTGTTGAACACGGTGATGCTGTAGCTCAAACTTGATTAGCTCTCGATCGAAAGGAAACAATCTATGCGCGTAGCTAGCGACATCGGCGGTACTTTCACCGACCTAGTCTACCTAGACGAAAAGAGCGGTGAGGTTGGGATGGCAAAGGTCTCGACCACTCCAGCCAACTTCGCGGAAGGTGTGGTCGAGACACTCAACAAGGCCCAACTCAGCGTACCCGACACGAGCTATTTCGTGCACGGTTCGACTGTGATCATCAATGCCCTAACCGAGCGCAAGGGAGTCAAGACGGGCTTGATCACGACCAAGGGATTTCGCGATGTGCTTGAGATCGGTCGAGCCAATCGCCCAGACATCTACAACATGTACTACACGAAGCCTCCGCCTTTTGTGCCTCGTTATCTGCGGCTCGAAGTTGGAGAGCGAATGAACTACAAGGGCGAAGTCCTCACACCCTTGGACGAGGCCGATGTACGTTCGGCCGTGGATAAGCTGCAGGCCGAGGGAGTGCAGGCGCTGGCGGTCTGTTTGTTACATTCCTACGCCAACCCTAGTCACGAACTCGAATGCGGTGAGATCATCAACGAAATGGCCCCCGACCTCCCGATCACGCTTTCGCACCAGATCACACAAGAGTGGCGCGAGTATGAACGTACCAGCACCGCCGTGCTCAATAGCTACGTGCACCCGATCGCGCGGGATTATCTCGACCATCTCGAACGAGACCTGACCGAGATGGGCATGCAGAAGACCTCGCTCCACGTTATGCAATCGAACGGTGGCAGCGCGACCTTCGGAGCCGGCAAAGCGTCCCCCATCAACCTCGTTGAGTCAGGCCCAGTAGCGGGGGTTATCGGCGCAGCAAACATCGGCCAGATGATCGGCGAGCCCAACGTGATCTCGCTAGATATTGGTGGAACGACGGCCAAGACCTCGCTGATCGAGAAGGGCACCCCTCGAATCACAACGGAGTACAGGATCGAACAACGGCGAGACTACGCTGGATATCCGATCCTTTCTCCCGCTGTTGATATCGTCGAGATCGGAGCCGGCGGCGGCTCGATTGCATTTGTCGACAAAGCTGGAGCGCTGCAGGTAGGTCCAGTCAGTGCCGGAGCGGATCCAGGGCCGGCGTGTTATGGATGGGGTGGCGACCAGCCCACCGTCACGGATGCCAACGTCGTGGCCGGGCGCATTAATCCGGACTATTTCCTGGGAGGCGAAATCCCTCTCGACGTGAAGAAAGCGGAGGCCGCTCTTCAACCGATCGCGGACGCCTTTAGTATGAACCTCGAGCA
>JAPUGV010000147.1 GCA_027298025.1 Chloroflexota bacterium
GGCTGGGACCTGCCGCTTGAAGTGGGAAGGTTTCCGATCGGGAACCTTCCAGGCTGCCGCTACTATGCAGAATCGGGTCATCAAGTGTGCCATGCTTTCCTCGACTACTACGAAAGCCACGGTGGCCCCGCAGTGTTCGGAGTTCCTGTGACGGAGTTCCGTTTCGAGAACAGCCGCATGGTGCAGTACTTCCAGGATTTCCGTCTGGACTGGTATCCAGAGTCGCAGCAAGGGGAGCGAATTCGCGTCGCACCGCTCGGGCGGGAGCACTTTCGTCGGATGGGTTATGAGCCGTCCCTGCTGGAACCCATTGTTCCCGGTGATCTAGAAGAATACCCAGTGCTGGACATCCGGTTGAGCTCATCCGTGCTGAAGCCGCGGATTGGGACGGAGGAGACGCAGCGAGTGTATTTGGTAGTCAGCGATCAAAACCGCCAGCCGGTTCCGGGTGCCGCGGCGCTGTTGACGATCTACTATCCCGATGGCCTCCGCTTTCGCATGATGCCCATCACCGACGCCAATGGCGTAACCCAAATCGATATCCCCCTGCAGGGCAGTATCCCCGGATCTAGAGTGGCACTGGAGTACACGGTTGTCTACGGCAGCCTGTCTGCACTGACCCGCGATTCGTTCTACGTCTGGTACTAATTTACGCAAGTTCGATAGTGGCTTCCTTAGATCCTGCCCGCCTAATATAGAATTCCCCTTTACATAAGAGCGTAATCCGCCGTACTTGACCCGCGTTTGTTGGCCATGATAGGATAAACCTACCGACCGTTCGGTAGGGAGCGCAGCCGCAGCTCTCCTCTCCTTACACTCCCCGCCTGACGGCTAGACCTCACGCTCCAATGACCATGCAGCGAGACGAAATCATCCTATCGGCGGCCCAAATCTTTCGGGAAAAGGGCTTCCATGCCACCTCGATGCAGGACATTGCAGATTCGGTCGAGCTGCAGAAGGCCAGCCTCTACCATCACATCAGCAGCAAGCAAGAAATATTGTTGGCGGTGCTCGACCGGGCGTTGGACGTTCTCATCGAAGATATCGAGCCGATTGTCGATTCCGATCTCCCCCCTGAGGAGAAGCTCCGGCTGGCCATGACTCGATATATCGAACGCGTGACCGGCAGCGCGGATCTGGCTGCTGTGCTGCTGCTCGAGCATCGCAGTCTGGAGCCTCAACTTCGGGCTCGTCATATCTCGAGAAGGGACCGTTTTGAGGATTTGTGGCGTCAGCTGGTTCGTGAGGGAGTGGAGCAGGGTGATTTCAGGCCGATGGACCCGTCCGTCGTCGCGTTTGCGCTGCTAGGTGTTCAGAACTGGCTGATCACCTGGTATCGGGAAGGCGGCCGGTTGAGCGGGTCGCAACTCGCCGACCAGTTTGCAGAGATCTTTTTGCATGGATTGAGCACCAACTCGAGAGGATCCGAGCGCGCATGACCCCAAAGACCGAGGCATTCATATCCGATGGTGGGGCCCGCATCTATCGCATGCCCATCCAGCTGTTCCCCGAGTTGTGGGGGCACGTGCACCTGGTGGCTGCGGACGGAGTTGTAGCTCTGGTCGATGTGGGGTCTGGGTTCGGAGAATCCAACGATCACTTGGAATTCGGACTGGAAGCGGTGAGAAGGGATCACGGCGAAGCCATTGAGTGGCGTGATCTCACACACGTGCTCATCACGCACGGTCAGATCGATCATTTCGATGGCCTTGTCCTCACCAGGTACGAGGAGCGCCTGGCTACCATCGGTTACTGGCCCTGGAAGAAGCCGGAGCCTACCTTGAGTACTTGAACATTCGGGGCCACTTAGGGGTGGGCGATCTTGAGAGTCTGGAACGCGGGGATGGCAACCCGATTCACTATCAAAGGGTAGGTTTTCCCGTTCCAGCGGGCACCGTCAAACGCGATGAGGGATCCTAGCATAGGAGAGCTCGATGTTCGGATTTGAGCCTACCGAAGAACAAAAGCTGCTGGTAGAAGCCGTTCGCCGCTACGCGGAGAACGATCTGCGGGCCGCCGCGCACGAAGCCGATGAAAGCGGCGAACTGCCGCCCGACTTGATCGAAAAGGGCTGGGAGCTGGGCGTACTTCAGGCCAGTGTGCCAGAGGCCTACGGAGGTTTTGGCGAGCGTTCGGCGGTGACTGGTGCTCTGGCTGCCGAAGAGTTAGCCTGGGGAGATCTGAGCGGCGCGCTGGCCGTCATGGCGCCAGGAGCTTATGCGCTCTCCGTCCTGCTCACAGGGAGCGAGGATCAGAAATCCGAACTCATCCCGCCGGTGATCGAGGCCGACTGGAAGCCCTACGTTGCCGCGTTCGTGGAGCCGGAGTACGATTTTCATGCCGGCGAAATGCGGACCACGGCCGTCGCCAGCAATGGGGACTACCTCATCACGGGACGTAAAGCGCGCGTGCCGTTCGGCGACAGCGCCGAGGCTCTTCTGACTTTCGCCAGCTTGGACGGACGTATCGAGGCCTTTGCCGTGCCCACCGATGCGGAGGGTGTGCAGGTTGGGGAGCGTGAGCAGCTGCTCGGGATCCAGGCCTTACCCACTTTTCCGGTGACCTTCGACAAGGTACGAGTTCCGGCCTCCGCGCGCCTGGAAGGGATGGATGCTTCCCAGGTATTGGCTTCATTCAATGTAGCGGCCGGCGCGCTGGCCATCGGACTGAGTCGCGCCGCGTACGAGTATGCTCTAGATTATGCGAAGGAGCGAGAGGCCTTCGGGGCCCCGATCGCGCAGAAGCAGGCGATCGCCTTCATGCTGGCCGAAATGGCCACCGAGATCGACGGCGCGCGATTGATGGTCTGGGAAGCGGCCTGGGAAATCGACCAGGGCAAGGAGGCCTTTAAGTCCGCGTACCTGGCGCTCTCCAACGCTGCGGAAACGGTCATGATGGTCACGGATCGGGGGGTCCAGATCCTCGGTGGCCATGGCTACATTCGAGAACACCCCGTGGAACGTTGGATGCGCAACGCCCGCGGCCTGTCAACTTTTGCCGGAATGGCAATGGTGTAAGGAGGGCGCCATGATTAGTTTTGAGATCCCAGAAACCATTGAAAAGACGGTGACCATGATCGAAGCGGTGGCTACAGAGATGATGCGGCCTCAAGCTCGCTACTACGATGAACACGAGCATGAGATTCCGTGGGAATACATCAATTTCATGCACGAAGCGCTTCAGTCCGCGGACGGTGGAGTGAGCATGGCTCCCGAGGGCCCCAAGGATGAAGACGAGCCAATGCTCGGCAAGCCGAGCATTGGCTATCAGGGGTTGGCGCACTACGTCGAGATGCTGTCCTGGGGGGATGCTGGTCTCTACTTATGCACGCCGAGGGGAGGTCTCGGAGCGGCCGCCGTGTCCGCCGCCGGGACACCGGAGCAGAAAGCCAAATTCCTGAAGCGATTTAATGGCGACAAAGCGGTCTTCTCCGCTATGGCGATCACGGAGCCGCACGCCGGATCAGATACGGCCGCTATCAAGACCACCGCCGTGCAGGACGGCGACGAATGGGTGCTGAACGGTGAAAAGATTTTCGTCACCGGCGGTCACAAGTCTCTTGTGGACACGCCCGGATTCGTGATCGTGTGGGCGACGATAGATCCGGATGCGGGCCGCAAGGGTATCCGCTCGTTCGTGGTGGAAGCCGGCACACCTGGCTGCACGGTCACCAAACTCGAAAAGAAACTTGGCATCCGGTGCAGCGACACCGCCACTATCGTGATGCAGGACTGCAGAGTGCCCTTCGAGAATATGCTCGGCACTGTCGAGCAGAAGAAGACTTCCGAAGGCTACAAAGGCGTGCTGCGGACCTTCGAGGTTACCCGCCCGCTGGTGGGCGCCTCGGCCTTAGGGATCGCGCGAGCAGCGTTGGAGTTCCTGGTGGAAAAGCTGGCGGAAGGTGGTTTCGAGATTCGCTACGGTCTCCCGCGCAATCGCATGACGAACCTGGAGGCGGAGGTGATCGACCTGGAGGCCATGTTGCGCTCGGCTTGGCTGTTGACGCTGCGTGCGGTTTGGATGGTGGATAACAAGGTACCCATCAACGCCGAGGCTTCCATGTCAAAAATCAAGGCCGGAGATGCCGTGGTAAAGATCACGCAGAAGGCCATCGAGCTGCTGGGCCCGATGGGTTACTCCCGCGAGCATCTGCTTGAGAAGTGGTTTCGGGACGCCAAGATCAACGACCTTTATGAAGGCACCGGGCAGATCAACCGCCTCATTGTTGCCCGCCGCATTTTGGGCTACAGCCGCCACGAGCTGAGCTAAATTGGGCGGATTCGTCGTGAAAGGGGTTCCGAGTGTGGGCCTGCGCCCTCGGCATTAGAACCGTTCTTTATGCAGAACGTAGGGTTTCATGACCTATAAGATCGAACACGCGGCGGTAGTCGGAGCCGGCACCATGGGGGCGGCCATTGCCGCCCACCTGGCCAACGCCGGTGTGAGCTCGCTGCTACTGGATGTGGTTCCACGTGAACTAACCCCGGATGAAGCTGCCCGCGGCCTCTCGCTTGAGGATGAAGCGGTGAGGAACCGCATCGTCAGGGAAAGTTGGGAGCGCTCCCGTACGGCTCGGCCGGCTAATCTGTTCAGCGATCGACGCGCGAATCGGGTCACCCTGGGGAATATCGAAGACGACCTGGACCGTGTGGCCGAGGCGGACTGGATCATCGAGGCGGTTGTGGAGAGGCTGGACATCAAACAGGAAATCATGTCTCGCATCGAGGCCGCTCGAAGACCGGATAGCATCGTTTCCACTAACACCTCCGGATTGCCTATCCATAAAATCTCCCAAGGCCGCAGTGAGGACTTCAAGGCGCACTTTCTCGGAACACATTTCTTCAATCCACCGCGCTATCTAAGATTGCTGGAAGTCATTCCCGGAGAGGAGACCAAACCGGAGATCCTCGAGTTCATCGTGGAATTCGCTACCGAGCGACTGGGGAAGGGCGTGATCGTCTGCAAGGACACACCCAACTTCATCGGCAACCGCTATTTCAGCATTGTGAATGCTTACACGCTGGACTACGCGCTGGAGAATGGCTTCACCGTAGAGGAAGTAGATCGGTTGACCGGTCCGCTGATCGGCCATCCGAAAACGGCCACCTACCGGCTGCTGGACCTGGTGGGCATCGACGTCATGGGCCATGTGCGCGACCACCTGTACCCGGCGCTGGAGGGCGACGAATTCCGCGAATCGCTGCAGAGCACCCGGGTTCACGGGATGGTGGAGGGAATGATAAAGCGCGGTTGGCTGGGCCGAAAAACCGGTCGGGGCTTCTATAAGCGGGCCGAGGACGGGGAATTTTGGTGGTTGGACATCGACAGCATGGAATACCAGCCGCCCGCGGTGCCCAAATTCGAATCGATTGAAAAGCACAAGGATGAAGAGCATGTCGGAGAACGTCTTCGGCTTATTGTGGCCGAAGGTGATCGCGCGGCACAGTTCCTATGGGCCACGACCTCTTTTGGACTGCGCTACGCGGCGAGCCTGATTCCTTCCGTGTCGGACGACTTGCTCTCCATCGACAATGCCATGAAGTGGGGCTTCATGCATGAGGCGGGCCCCTTCGAGCGATGGGATGCACTCGGGGTGCGCGAGTCTGTCGCACGCATGGAGGCCGAAGGTGAGAAGGTGGCGGACTGGGTGGCGGAAATGCTGGAGGCTGGGCTGGATCGCTTCTACCAGAGAGAAGACGGGCGTGCGATCGGTTATTACGACCCGGCCAGCCGCTCCTATGTGCGCATTCCCCCCGACCCTCGAGTCATTAAGCTCCCAGAGCTAAAGGCTCAGGGCAAAGAGCTTCATGCAAACGATGGGGCCAGCCTCCTGGATATGGGAGATGGAGTGCTCCTGCTCGAGTTTCACACGCCGGCTTCTAACGCGCTGGACGAAGACGTCTTGCAGCTGGCTGGCGTAGCCCTGGAGGAACTCGGGAAAGAAGAGTGGAGAGCCATGGTGGTTGGCAATCAGGGGAAGCACTTCTCGGTGGGCGCCAACATTTTCACAATGGCGGTGGCCGCCCAGCAGGGCGATACGGACCGGGTTGAGGAGGCCGTGCGCGCGCTGCAATCCATCCTCCAGCGCATGCGGGCCAGCCGGAAGCCGATCGTCGTAGCCCCCTTTGGGATGGCGCTGGGGGGCGGGGCGGAGGTCGTTATGGCCGGTTCACGCGTCGTAGCATCGGCTGAAAGCTATATTGGACTGGTAGAGGTCGGCGTAGGACTGATCCCGGCCGGCTCGGGTACCAAAGAATTAATGAGGCGCAGGCTGGGTCCGGTGATGCGAATAGAGAACGCCGATGTCCTGCCACATCTGCAGGCGATCTTTGAGCAGATCGCGTTGGCCAAGGTATCGGAGAGCGCCGAGCAGGCCAGGGACATGGGATTCCTGTCGGAGGCCGACCGCATCGTGATGAACTCGGATCATTTGCTGGCAGAAGCCAAGCGCGCCGCGCTTCAGATGGCGGAAGCCGGTTACCAACCGGTCGAAGACGGCCAGATTTGGGCTGCAGGGCGGGATGCCCTAGCAGACCTCAAGATGCTGGTCTGGAGCATGGTAGAGGCCGGGTATGCCTCCGAGTACGACGGTGTGGTAGCGAACCATCTGGCTTATGTCATGACCGGCGGCGAGGTCAGTGGGCCCGGATGGGTGCCCGATGAATACATTCTGGATCTTGAACGCGAGGCGTTCGTGGCGCTGTCGGCCGAACCCAAGACACAAGAGCGGATGTGGTACATGCTGGAAAACCGCAAGCCGCTGAGGAATTGAGGTCAGCCAGTTCAAAAATCATTGCGCATAGCCATAATTATAAGAGATAGCGAGATCATGGAGAGCAGGACGCGGCGGGCGGTGAGAGGCACCCGTGGTGCGAAATTGGGAGAACGAAATTTGCTTAGCTGGGACATGTATATGAAGGGGCTTCGGTCATGAGCCGAGAAGCGGTGATCGTGGCCGCCGCGCGCACCGCGGTTGGCCGGTCGAAAGTGGGCAGAACCCGAAACGTGCGGCCGGAGGACATGGCCGTGGCCGTCATCCAGAATTTGCTGGGCCGCGTGGATGGAAAGCTCGACCCCGCGCGCATCGATGATCTCGTCCTGGGTTGCGCGTATCCCGAGGGAGCCCAGGGTCTGAATGTCGCCAGGCCGATCGGGATCCGAGCAGGCCTGCCGGTCGATGTCCCGGCTCAAACCATCAACCGCTTCTGTTCCAGCGGGCTGCAGTCGATCGCCATCGGAGCCGAGCGAATCATCGCCAACGGTGCGGACATCGTGATTGCGGGCGGCGTAGAATCTATGAGTGCGGTACCCATGACCGGCTATCACCTCAGCCTGGATCCGTGGTTGGTGGAAAACAATCCCGAGGTCTACATGAGCATGGGATTGACCGCTGAGCGCGTGGCGGAAGAATTCAGTATCTCCAGGGAGGATCAAGACGAATTCGCCTATCACAGCCACCATAAGGCAGCCGCCGCGGTGGATGCGGGAAAGTTCGATG
>JAPUGV010000148.1 GCA_027298025.1 Chloroflexota bacterium
CATTGTCTGTCATTGCTCGACAGCATAGAGCGCAGACAGACTTGAAAATGCCGAAAAACTGCCGAGTTGGCTAGAGAGAAAGGAGGAGGGAGGGTTTTTGGACGAGCTCTAAGCCTAAGCTGGGAAGACGGTCATCCAGCCTGTGGGAGGTGTTCTGCCACGACTTCTTGCACCTGCCGGACCTCATCTTCTCCCAGCGGCCCGAATTCCATCGCGCCCGCGTTCTGCTGCACCTGCTCGACGCTCTTGAACCCGGGAATCGGGATCATGCGGGAATCGATTGCCCAGATGTAGGCCAGCGCGCCCTGCGCCATTGTGCGGCCATGTGACATTAGCGGCTCGCGCAGCGCCTCGACCACTTGGAGCCGCTTGACAATGTTTTCCTCATGGAAATCCATTTCCGAACGGTGGTCGTCCTTTGGAAAGGTCGAATCCGGCGTAAACTTGCCGGTCAGGATGCCGCGATTGAGAGGATCCTTGTTGATCCCGGCCAGGTCGTGCTTCTCACAGAGCGCCCGCATCTCGGGATTATCAAAGAGGGCGTTGAGCTGAAACTGAATCGAGGTGCAGTGCTCGCCGCCCGCGAAAACCTCCGCCCGATCTACCAGATCGGTGCTCCAGCCATACCAGCGGATCTTCCCCTCCGTCACCAAATCCTCCAGGATCTCCCTTAGCTCCAGCGCCCGATCTGCATCGTATTCGCCCTGATGCAGCTGGTAAACGTCAATGGTTTCCGTCTCCAATCGACGCAGGCTGTTTTCGACATCGGTGCGCACGTTGGCCAGGATCTGATCGTCGTCCCCGTAGACGACCTTCTCCGCTTCGTTCACGATCCGCCCGAACTTGGTGGCGATCATCGCCTGGTCGCGGCGTCCTTTTAGCGCCTTGCCCAACACCCGCTCGCTGTGACCCGCGCCGTAATTGGCTGCGGTGTCGAAAAAGTTAACGCCGAGGTCGAGCGCAGCGTGGATGGCTCGGATCGACTCCTGGTCGTCGATCTTCCCCCATCCGGCCGGCCAGGGATCCTCACCGGGATTGTGCCAGGTCCAGGGACCGCCGATGGCCCAGCAGCCCATGCCGAGGGCGCTGACTTTGATTCCCGACTTGCCCAGTCTCCGTGTAAGCATTTCCACCTCAGGATTACGGATCGACGAATGGATGACGAACCCATTGTGGGATTCCCGGCGGTGATGTTACCACTTTGGAATATCCCAGAATGCGAATCCGCGGTATTGTGCATATCAATGAGCCGCCGATCAGGATTTTGGTGTTGTCCTACTACCGCCGTCCCTGGGCCTATTCCTCATTAACCTCGAGGTCGCATGTATTGTCTTCGTATATAGGGTGGCTTCCGCTCCTCCGGGCGAGGAGGTTCGCCTTATGCTCTGGCATTGGGAGCTTGGGGCTCAGTGATGGCCATTGAGTGAATCGACTTGGCTTCTCGCGGCAGTGCTTGCCGGTGTGATTCTTTACCTAATCCCGCGCCGCATGGTCGGACTGCACGAAAAAGGTCAGCTGTCAGGACGGAGCTTCGCTCTGACGCTCTCAGCTGGATGGAGCTCAGCGATCATAGCCTTTTACTACATAGGGCTCAGCGGTGTGATTCTTGAAAGGCGTGATCCTCTGCTGATAACTCTTGGCCTGGCAGTCGCCGCTCTGAACTTCGTCCTTGGTTATCCAATCGCACGCCTCCTATACAGGTACGTTTTATTTCCGCTCCTCGATCGGAAAACGGGGGGGCAGTCTGATTAGGATCGTGCCGGGCCGACCTCTGTTTCAAAAACCGACCGATCGCTGGAGAATCTTCTTATCTACAGCGACTCAAGCTTCTCCAAGATCCGGACCATAGCCAGCGAGTCGAGCTTGCAGTATTCCCAGAGGTCGTTTCGAATAGTCTCGATGCGCGCGGGGTTCTTTTCGTTTGCCAGTTCGTAGTAGGCTCGCATGGCCATCCCCCCATCGGAGATCGCCAGTCCGTCATAGCTAAGGTCCGGCACCAGCGCCGGTAGGACCGCCTTGATCGAGTATGAGCCGTGCATCTCGGGTGCATAGTAGGCCCGATCCTTAAAGGGCTGCATCAGATCCACGAGCCGCTCCAGCAGAGCCTCCAGAGCCTCGGAATGCTCGGGGAACTGCTCCGCAAGATCCTTGATGCGTCCGGCCTCAAAAGCGCTGTAAACCACGATGTCGCCCGGCCCCTCCAGTTCAGACAACATCGACTCGATCAGCGGCAGACGCGGATCGATCCCGGCTTCCGCCAGGACACCGGTGTGTTCGAGATCGGCCGTAGGCGACTCCTTTTTGTGGAGCGAATACTGATACGGAATCTGACGATAGGGCCGAGTGCCATCGAAGGGGGGAATAGCGGGGTTGAAGGTCTCGAAGTCAAGAAAGTAGAGCGGATACTCCACGGTCTCCAGAAACGCACGAATAGCACCCTCTTCGACGGTTGTACGCCCATTCTTGTCGCTCTGGACCTGGAAGGCGCCCACGTCGCCCAGCGGATAATCGTCGGGGATGTCTTCGGTAAGCACGATCCCCTCCCGATAAAGGTCGAAGGCCTTCTTCCTTGACAGCCTGGCGACGTTGAAGATCGAATACTCTGGTACCTCACTCCAGCAGTAGCCGATGAAATCACAGTCGTAAGGAACGGTGCAATGCGGGCCGATCGGCACATTGGGAACCATGCCTCCTGCAAGAACAGCCTTCAGCTCGGCTACTAGATTCGGCAGTTCGGGCTCGAGTTTCAATACCTCATGATAGACCGAGACGGTGGTAAACAGCTGCTCCAAATCCAATTCCCCCCGGCGCACATAGCTCGTGTTCAGGTAGACGATGGAAAGGTCGGCCAGCTCAATACCCTGCCCCTGCATGATGTAGTACTGGATGCCGGCGTCAGGGATGTGTATATCTTTCAGAGAGGCAGAGCTCTTCACCTCGTAGGCCCGCCACTTGTCGCCCTCGCGAACCAGGATGTCGACCAGCGCCAGTACCCGCTCATGCTGGAAGGCCGCCTCATAGATGATGTCTTTTCCACCTTCAATCAGCTCGCGGGTGACTTCCACCGCCCGCTGA
>JAPUGV010000149.1 GCA_027298025.1 Chloroflexota bacterium
TTTTCAGCAGGCTGAGCCCAATGCAGCACACCGTTGACTCGGGATTTGTGGAGGGAACGATGTTGGCGATAACCCCCATCGGCTTGGCATATATCCTCAGGCCTCGCTCTTTGTCCTCTTCCACCAGGCCACAGGTTTTTACGCCATTCATATCCCACAAAGTGCCCCGAGTTTTGCTTTGTATCTTGGCGACTTTATCTTCATAGACGCCGATCCCGGATTCGTCGACTGCGAGTCGGGCGAGCTTTTTGGCGGTCCCTTCCCGCTGCCATTCCCAGCCGACGGCGGCGACCACCTCATCGACTTTCTCCTGGGGCCAGAACTCGATCTGCTCGAAGGCCCGCCTGGCCCGCTCATATAATTCTTGGATTTCTGCCAACTCAGCGGCTGTTACTTCTTCAGACATGTCGCTCACCTGCCTCCTTATGATTGTTTACTGGGGTCTTCGACCTCTTCTATGATGGCGAACCCGCTACCAGGGAGTTTCTGCCGTTCATCGAATGCTTTCTTCCACTCCTCCGGGCTGTGGGTTTGCCCCGACCGGGCGATTTTGTCCCGATCCGCCAACGGCGGCACCGGCCGGTCTGGCGGGCCGTCGTAGTATTCCTTCGGCGTGAGCTCCTGGCCCAGCCTGGTCGTGCCTTCCCGCTCGACCTCTTCGATCGCATGGGCCCCGGCGCCGAAGGAGCGCGAAATAGCGATGATGGCCCAAGTTGCTTCCGGAGTGAAACCGAGATCCATCATCACCGCCCCGGTTGCGCCAAGCATATCCAGGTCAACGAGATGGTCGCTGTTCTGCTGCGCTGCTTTGACGATTTCCTTAGTAAAGGCAATATGTGCGCCCGCCACGCCCAGCTTTTCGGCCCTGGCAAATATGCGCTTGGCTGCCGGGTCCTTGAGCATCAGTTCGGAAACACCGAGGGCTGGATCATCCAGCTTCCCCTGCACCAGTTCCAGGGCGACCTGCTCCGTCGTTTTTCCATCCTTTTCCGCCCTGGCGAGGCCTTCCAGAAGCATGTTTCCGAATGCGGAATAGGCGCCGTAAGCGTGACCGAAAGCAAGAATGGAAGCGCCCCAGGCTTGGGTCAGAAAGGTTTTTGACCGGGCGACAATCCGGGACAACGCCGCTGGCATTGAGAGGCCGTCTTCCAGGGCCAAGATCATGATGTAATTCAACATCTTTTCTTCTTCAATCAGCGGAATCCTGGCCTGGAAGTCAATGAACAGCAGGTCCACCAGCCCGTAGCCCTGTTCCACCAGTTCGGTTGTATCGTATCCCCGGGCCACGATGCGGTGTACATTCTTGTAAGCCACTTCCGAGACCCAACTAAATTGGGGCCGCGTGGTGTCCACCGGTACCGTGCCATACGGCCTGTTCATGTACTCATACCGCAACCGGGGATCATCGAGATTGCCGATCCTTTTTTGCTTCAGATCACCCATCTCTTATATTCTCCTGACTCTTTTTGCTTTCTGGCATACTGCTGGCGTTCTTCCTGGCGGGGCACATCGCGGTCCGCGGGACCCACATACTTGACCATCGAGAGGTCCAGCATCTGCACCATCGGTTCCCTCTTTGAAGCCGCCCAGGCGTGTCCTCTCTTCATGGTGTAAATGGCGTGAGCGGCGCAACTGTAACCACGACACACACTCCCAACGCACCATGCGGCATTCGGTGAAAAACCAAGGTCAGAGAGAGTCGTGTTGCCGGCTCCTATCATATTCACCGCCACGTAGGATTTTCCTTCCCTCTCGCGCCGCGCGTAAAAGTGCTTTTCGATCGCCCTCTGGAGTTCAAGATAGACGCCGTCGAGTTCCAGCTCTTCCTGTTTGATATGCGTCGGTTCCGCCCGCGGGTCGCCATCGGTATGTTGCGGTTGGCCCATCCCCATGATCGGTTCTTCGGCGTCCAAGTATTCATCGACGAGGATTTTGGCCATTTCATCAAGCGTTATGCCCTCAACCCGTGCACGCTCGATGTATTTGTTCAGCATGTATCCGTGGGCGGCGCCAGGGCCGTGGGCGCCACCGAAGGTCATGATGGAGGCCGCAACCGCAGCGGGTAAGTTCGGCCGGCCAGAGATCACGGAAATGGCTGAAGCCGCCGAAGGCGACATGGAGTGTTCCATGAACTCACCCATTTCGTATTTCAGCATCTTTTCTTCCTCGGCAGTGGGTATCCTCGCTTGAAACAGAAGAAACATCGCATCAGCGAAGGAATAACCCTCTTCAGCCAGTTCACTCAAGTCATAACCTCGCAAGACGGTCTTCTCTTCTGTCTTGTATGCAATCGAAGTTTTCTTTCGAAACAACGGCTCTCTATCCATTATGCTTAACTCCTTACTTTTCTTTTCTCACATTTCATCATAATTCAATCCCCATCTCAGGCACCACTTCCCGTACAGCCGATAGCAAATCATTCACGTCTGACTCAAAAATGCGGCCGATCGAGCCAATCCGGAAGCAATCGGCCTGGCTGACTTTGCCCGGGTAGATCACGTAGCCCCGATCATTCAGCCGCTTGTAAAACTCATCGAAGTCGAAATTGGGGTGGGGTGGATAGCGGAACGAAGTGATGATGTAGCCCCGATCTTCGGATTCCAGGTACTCCTGGAAGCCTATGGCTTGCATCCCTGCGATCAAGGTCTCGTAATTGGCCCGGTACCGGGCGGCTCGGCCAGCCACGCCGCCTTCGGCTTCGAGCTCCAGGAGCGCCTGACGAAACGCCAGTAAGGCGTGCGTCGGCGGCGTGAAACGAAATTGGCCATTGTGGTCCAAGCCCTTCCACTGGCTCAGCAGGTCCAGGCTCAGGCTGCGGGCATTCCCCTCGGTCTGCATGAGAGCCTCTCGCCTTGCCAGCGTGAAGCCAAAGCCAGGCACGCCCTCGATGCATTTATTAGCGGAAGAGACCAGGTAGTCGATTCCCCACTCCGCCAGGTCCATCGGCACGGCCCCAAAGCTGCTCATCGCGTCCACGAACAATCGCCGGGAGAATCTCTGCACAATTCGTCCGATATCTTTAACAGGAATCATCAAGCCGGTCGTCGTTTCGCAATGGATTACCGCAACATTCGTGATCGCGGCATCCGTTTCGAGGGCTTTTTCAATCTGGTCGAGGTCGGGCACCCGGTTCTCAGGGTATTCAAGCGTAGTGGTTTGGATGTTGTGGATCTCCGCAATCTGAGCGATGCGCCGCCCGTAGGCCCCATTGATGATGACCAGCAGCCTGCCGTCTGGCGGCACGCTGGAGGACACGACCGCCTCCAGCGTGAACGTGCCGCTCCCCTGCATGATGATGGCCTCGTATCCACCGTCCCCGACGCCGCCGATCTCCAACAACCGGGAGCGGATATCCTTAACCAGGT
The DNA here is from genome assembly GCA_027298025.1 of Chloroflexota bacterium. GTDB lineage: Bacteria > Chloroflexota > Anaerolineae > Anaerolineales > E44-bin32 > JADFRG01. The sequence continues at coordinate 3,366 of JAPUGV010000149.1, forward strand.
CAATAAATTCGATGTCCCGCGAGCCCAAGTCCTGTAGCATGGCCTGTTTGACCGTCATGCTGGTCGTGAGTGGGCCTGGAGTGAACAGGAGCTTATCTTTCGAGCCAGATCTGCTTGCCCCGTTTCCCATTTTCTACTCCCTAAGCTGCCCTCTCCGCCCGGGTCAAACACTCCTGGGTGGGTCAAAAACTGAGTATACCGCGGGGGTTCCGCGCTTTAGTGCTCCAGAAGAAAGTCGAGCT
>JAPUGV010000015.1 GCA_027298025.1 Chloroflexota bacterium
ATGCGACGTACACGCAACACGTCGCACCCGAATATGGATATCTATTTGATTTATTTAGTTGATTTTCCTTGGAGTTCGGGGCTCATAACCTGAAGGTCGTAGGTTCAAATCCTACCCCCGCAACCATCAAGACCCTACCGCCGTCTCCCGAACCGGAGGCGGCGGTTGTTTTTTGTTGGGTGAAGGCGAGGATCTGAGCCAGCGCACCGATCAGGATGACATCGGGATTGCCACGCTCCTGTCCAGCATGCACTTCGATGCGCTCGATCATCGAGCGGATGATGTCCATGGCCTGGTGGCGGGTCGTCTCGTCGATCAGCAGGCCGTGGAGCTTGGTCACCTTCTTACGGTAAAGCTCCGCCATGTTGGGGTGAACCTCGACGGCAGCTTCTTGTTCAGTGTTCTTGATCGCGTGCTCCAGATCCCGCTTGCGGACTTCCAGCGCTTTCAGCTCGTCACGCACCAATCCGGGATCGCCATCGCCCTCGGTGATGAAGGTCAGGCAGCGCTTGATGGCGGTGTTGACCTTGTTCAGGTTCTTCATTGATTGTCGTTCCCGCTGGCCGCGTTGTCGCCGTAGTCGAGCGACCTCCGCCTTGAACTCGGTGACGAAAGCATCGATCAGGTCCTCGTTGCCGAGCAGAATGTCTTTGAGACCAGTTAGAACCCGGTCTTCAAGTTCGACGGCCTTGATGCCGACAGTGCTGTCGCAGGTGCCGCGCTCCCGCTTGGCCGAGCAGTAGTAACGCTCGCGATTGACGATGGTCATCGAGCCGCCGCAGCACCCGCATTTGACGAGCCCCGTCAGCATGCGCTTCTTGGTCTGGCGCCGGTTGCCGCGTTGCGAGGTGTAGCGGGACTTTATCCGCTGGACGCGGTCCCAGGTCCCATCGTCGATAATTCGGAGGGCAGGGACGTCGGTGACGATCCACTCGTGCTCCGGGTTTAGACGTGAGACTCGCTTGCCGGTTTCCGGATCCTTGAGGAACCGTTGCCGGTTGTAGGTGATGCGACCGAGGTAAAGCTCGTTGTTGAGGATACCGTTGCGCCGTTGTCGGCTTCCATTGATCGTCGACGCGTTCCACTGCCCACCGCGGGGACTGGGAACCCCCTCCGCATTCAGTCGGCCGGCAATGCGTCGGGGTGCCGTGTCTTCGGCGTATTCTCTGAAGATGCGTTTGACGATGGCGGCCTGGTCTGGGTTGATCTCTCGCTCACCGGTCGAGACCGAGCCGTCATCCAGAATGCGCCGCACAATCGTGTAACCGAAACTATTGCCGCCCGGGATCTTCCCCGCCTCCACACGGCCCCGCTGACCACGGCGGGTCTTGATCGCGAGGTCTTTGAGGAATAGGGCGCTCAATGTGCCCTTAAAACCGATTTCCAATTCAGCGATCTCACCCTCTGACAGGGTGAAGATGCGAACGTCGACGTGGTTCAGACGCTTGTAGATGGCGGCAATGTCTTCTTGATCGCGGCTGATGCGATCGAGAGCCTCGGCAATGACCACGTCAAACTCACGGCGCTTTGCGGCTTCCATGAGAGACAGCATGCCGGGGCGGTTGCTCAGGTTGCTGCCGCTGATGGCGTAATCGGTGAAGACGTCGGACACGGTCATGCCATCGCGTTCTGCGCGTTCACGACACAGGCGGATCTGATCGTCGATGGAGCTCTCGGATTGTAGGGCCGATGAGAAACGGGCATAGAGAGCGCAGCGGGTCATGAGGTTATGTCCTCCATGTTCTGGAGTTTCCGTCGGAGGTTCGAGATTGCCGAGGCATGACGTCGCGAGGCGTCCACCATGCGGGCTCGGTTATAATAGAGCTCGCCCGTGCGGTTGGTGGTATGGGCGAGCAGGGGCCTGATGATGCGGGCGAGCTCGGGTGAGGTCGTGGCGATGCTGGTCGCCGCGCAATGACGGAAGCGTTGAAGAGGCACCTGCTTGCCCAGATACCGGCTGGTGAGCTTGGCGATGCGTTTGCCGACATGGTGCGGCTTCATGATTCGGCCCTCCGTCGAAATCCAGAGATTGACGCCGCGGCGACCGCCTAGGAGCCTCGGGTGGTGGTGGTCGAGATAGTGCTCGAGGAAGGGCGTGAGAGTGACGGGCAACGGGCCTTCGATGGGTTGCTTGTTCTTGACCGACCGGGGCGCAAAGTTGAGCGCGAACCCGTCGGACGTTCTGAGAAGACTTTCGTTTAGGCAGATCAGAGCGAAGTTGCCGAGCCTGACGAGTGACGCCGCGGCCAATGCCAACATGAGACCGTCGCGATAGAGGACGCTGTCATTCAACGGCCGTCGGGGTAGCGCCTTCTCGGCGGTGCGCATCAGCTCGAGGCCGAACCGGTAAATGTCATCGATCGGCACCAGGTCGGCTGCCGACACGTTGCTGTACGTGACGCGACCATGAAGTCGATTGACGATGTCCCGCAGCCAGGACCAGTCCTCACCGGGAAGCATCCTGTATACGGCATTATGAAGGTCCGAGATGTATGACCAGATGCTGACAGGCTTCAGTCTGCGCTCGAGCTCCTCGATGTAGGCAACGATCCACTCCCTTCGAATGCGGGAGGCAGGAGGTTCTTGGTCGTTCAGCCAGCCCCGTCGCTGGAGGAACGCGAGAACGCGACCGTACGCATTCCGGTAGCTCTTCCGCGTCGCGGGGCGCCAATGGGCGCCACCGCCCGCATCCGTGAAGGGATCACCCGGCTGGATGGCTCGATCCCAGGCAAGGCGGTCTTCGACGGGCCAATCGTCGAAGGCGAGAGGTGTGCCCAGAGATTTTGACGCGTGGTCATTTACCATGGCGCCCTCTCCAGGGAGGCCAGCCCTTCCGTGCGGCGCTCGAGGATGAGTTCTGCATAGCGTTTGCGGGCGGCGATGGCTTCGAACGCGATATAGAAGTTCACCGTCGTTGCCACCGACGCGTGACCGAGCAGCTGTCGAGCCGTTTCGTAATCGCCGGGATGCTCCTGAAGATAGAA
>JAPUGV010000150.1 GCA_027298025.1 Chloroflexota bacterium
GAACGCACGAGACGACGATGCTCGTCGTTCCAGTAGCTCAGTCCGATCCAGAACGCACGAGACGACGATGCTCGTCGTTCCAGTAGCTCAGTCCGATCCAGAACGCACGAGACGACGATGCTCGTCGTTCCAGTAGCTCAGTCCGATCCAGAACGCACGAGACGACGAGCATCGCCGACTCGATAGGTCAGGCCGATCGAGTCAAGGTGTTCCATTAGCGCCAGTGCGTATTTGCGCGATGTGCCAAACAGGTCTCGAACCTCCGCAACGCTGATCTCCCCCTGCGCTCGAAGCTGCTCGGCGACTCGATCCTTCATTTCCATATAGGCATCCTGCGCAAATATCACCCCCGCGCTCAGCTTGACCAGCTGACCGCCTTCGATAAGCCCCTCCAGCAGCTCATTCCCGATGACTTCAGTGCTTTCCTTCAACGTCGGCGGGCCATAGGGACTGCTGGCGAAGCGCTCCATGAGCGACTGAACACTTCGCTCTTGATCCGCGGAGTACGTAATCTCAAAGCCTGGCAGCCGCACCCGATTGCCGACCCTGCGAATGACTCCCTGCTCGACGAGGGCATCCAGCAACTCATTGCTTGAGTGGCCGAGCCGATTACGAAACTCCTCAACCGGAATGCCCCCTCGTAGCGGATGATCTCTGTGATACTCCTCAAGCAGTTCATGAGCTCGAGCGACACGGCTTTCCCAGGTCGCCGTGCTGAGGACAATCCAGTCCACCTGCGCGGAATACTCGTTCAGGATAACAAGATCTCCTACGGCCCGGAGCCGCAGCATTTCCTCGGCAGCCGCCGATTGCGACAATCCTGCCTCGTGCGCGGCATCAATCAGATTTACGGGCACTGGCCCAGCGATCGAGGCCAGAAGTACCTCTTCGGGAATGCCGCTCACCAGCCGCTCCAGTCCCTCAATTACGGCACCGTCTTTGCGCTTGTGACGTCGTGAAGGGTGCGGGTCCGCGATTCTTCCGCCCCCTATTGTGGTGCCGGGTGAAGGCTGGCGGAGGATGAAGTGATCACCACGCCTAACGGCGACGGGCCGCTCCAGCTCTAGCTGCAGCCACCCATTTTCGCCTCCCTTGAGGGGAGTCTCTTGCAGCAAGCGAACACGGGCCATTCGCTGTGCGGATCCGGAGAAGAACTTTACGCTCGCGTTGTGGCGGATCGCAACGCCGCTGTCCATGAGCACGCGAAACTGGACGTCTAGCCTGGAGGTTGGCGCGTCGATTCCTGGCAGCGCAACCACGTCACCCCGCTCGATCTGATCGACACTCGCCCCGACAATATTGGCGGCTACGCGGCTTCCAGGCTCCGCCACTTCAACCTTTTGTTTGTGCGTCTGCAGGCCCCGAATGCGCGCCCGAATTCGCTGCGGCAGCACCTCAATCTCCTGGCCCTTCTCAAGCTGTCCATCTAGAAGCGTCCCGGTTACGACCGTTCCAAAACCAGCGATTGTGAAGGCCCGATCGATCGGCAGCCTCGGTCTTTGCGTATTTTGTCGGGTTCCAGATGATTTCAGGGCCGAATCCAGCACTTCCAAGAGGTCCGAGATGCCCTCCCCGCTCACTGCCGATACGCGCACCATAGGAGCGTCTCGGAAGCGCGTGCCGCTCAGGAGCGTACGCGTCTCTTCTTCGACCAGATCAATCCATTCCGTTTCCGAAACGAGATCGATGCGGCTGTGCGCTACAACGAGCGAATCGATTTCTAATAGATCCAGGATTGCCAGATGCTCCCGGGTTTGAGGCATGATGCCTTCATCAGCCGCAATCACGAGCAAGGCGGCATCAATCCCACCCACTCCCGCCAACATGTTCTCAATAAAATCACGATGGCCTGGGACATCAACAAAGCCCAGGCCTTCTCCACTCGGCAACGTCATCCAGGCGAAGCCGAGATCGATGGTCATTTGCCGGTCCTTTTCTTCCTGTAGCCTGTCAGGGTCTATTCCCGTGAGGGCTTCCACTAGCGTGGACTTTCCATGATCCACGTGACCGGCAGTTCCAATGACGCGCATCTTCTAGAAGCTCATCTAGTTATCACCATCTCGAAGCTCTGCACCCCACTCCTGCACAAGAGCTACAAGATCCGTAATCCTCCCCTTGCTCGATCGCTCCGATTGCTCAATGCTCAGCAACGAAGTCTCTAGGCGATCCTGATGCTCTTTTAGCTGGTCCGAGATCGCCCGATGCTGGCGGTCGTGCTCCTTCCACTGTTCCTCTGAGCTGAGCTTCCAGCTGCTCCAGCGCTTCTGTTCGTCTGCCTGGACGGTCGACCATTCTTGCTTGAATCGATCCTCGCTCAATCTTTGTATCTCGCTCACTTCGCCAATACGGCGGTCGAGTCGCTCAATGACATCTTGAAGCTCTCCCCGCAATAGCCGCAACGCCCGGTGAGTTTCCTCGTATGACTCTATTCGCTCCTGAAGCTCGTCAGATTGAATCTCAAATTCTGCGAAGCGCTTTTCCCAAGCTTTCCAGGATCGCTCAAATTCGGCCAGCCGAGCGGATTGCTGCTCGGTCCACAGTGTCTGCGACTGACGCAGCTCCTTTTCACTCATCTCAAGAATTTCTGCTCTGGTTGCGAATTTCCGGAGCTGGTCTTCCGCGGTGTCGATTAGGCCGCGTTGCTCGTCGACCCTCTTTGTAACTGCGGAGCCACGGGACTCCAGCTCATTGATGCGCTGGAAATCCATCGCCCGAGCTTCCTTGATCCCAACGGCTGAACGCTTTTCTTCTTCGATGGCAAAATCAGTCTGGCCAAGCTTCTTCTCAATCTCATCCAAGGCCCGGCTGATCCGCAACTCTTCACGCTTTCGCGTGTCAAGCGCTTCGTCAATTCGGTCCACCTCCTTGAGTTTGATTTTGAGTTCGTCAACCCCGTCTACAACCTTCTTCTGGTCAATCGTTCGCAATGATTCAAGCTGCTCTTCCCGCGCGATCCGTCTCTCGTCTTGCGTTTCGAGCTGCTGGAGGATCTCCGAGCGATGCTTTGCGATCGTCTCATCGTACTGGCGTATTCTGGCTTCGAGCCCAGGGATTCGGGCCACTTCCCCTGCGAGGTCGCGCAGCTGCTGAGCTTGTTGCTTGATTGATTGGTCGAACGCTTCCAGCCGCCCTTCCAGCCGCGCTAAATCATCAGCGTCCCTTCGACGCTGCTCGTCCAACCAGGTCACTCTCTTATCGATTTGCTCCGTCTCCAACCGTCCTCCAGGTTTCCAGGGAATTCCACGTCCGGAAAACACGCGCTTTGCGAGTATAGCACGCTGCCTCAAGCCCCATCGGATTAAGGGCTCAGATTGGCGCTGACCCAAGGAATCGCCAGTTGCGGGAAGATACCTAACAGCAAGCATGCGCTGGCCATCAAGGTCAGCGCCAGGGTCGGTGGCAGATCCTCATCCACATCCGATTCCGCTGAGCCCAATTCGAAGAACACCCGCGCCCAGCGAACTATGGCCCACAAAATTGCTGCCGTGCTGAATACCATCAGCAGTGCACCGAAGCGGGAAGCCTCCGGAAGTTGAGTTAGCAGTGTCCAACGCCAGGGAAATCCCGCCGTCAGAGGGAAGCCCGCCAGGCTCATTACCCCCATCAATCCGACAGCTGTGGCGAGCGGCGCCTTTCGACCCGCGCCGCTCGAATATCCGGTTTTGGACATCAAGGCGGCCCCGAGGCCCCAAAGCCCCAAGCTAATGACGCGTACGCTCGTCATACCAATGGCAATTTCAGTTCCGGTCGCTAACTCTGAATCAATGGCGAGTAGGGAGACTCCAATGTCAGCCAGGAGCACATAAACCGCGAACTTGAGAAAGGAAATTTGCGTGATGGCCAGAAGGGTTCCAAAGAGGATCATCCAAACCCCCGCGGCCTGAATTGCCGTGGAGATCCGGGGATCCGCGCGCATCCAGACAAAGTTATCGAGGAATCGCAACAACAAGAACATCCCCGAACTCTGCAGAATAATGGCGACAAAAGCGAGGGAAAATGGGTTGACTCGCTGGGCGGCATTGGGGAGCCAATAATGAAAGGGAGGGACAAACAGGAGAATGACGAATCCCAAACCGAGCAACAAAATGACCCGCAGCGCTAGTTCCGGCGTCACACTTGTGACCCCGACATTTTCGAGCAGCCAGCCGGTAAAGAGGATAGCCATCATTGCCATCGTGTACAGGACCAATAGGTTGAGCTCTCCCCTTTCACTGCGTGAGCCCGGCGGGATCAGTATGAGCACACATGCCATTGCGGCCAGCTCCAGAAAAATGGCGGCAAAGAGGAAGGGTTCAATTGTTAAGGCTCCGGCCAGCAGCCCCAACGCGATGAGCCCAGTAGGAACAAATGAACGGCCGGGAGCGGCTGCCCAACCCACGCTAAAGAACAGAGCTCCGACCAAAAATAGGAAACCGACCGCCGCCCGATCCTGAGCATCCAGATTCGAGGCTCTTCCAAGGATCTGCCAGGTACTTTCGAGTCTCAACGGGAGCCCAAACAGCGAGAAGGCCGTATCCAGCGGGGCGTAGAGTACAAACAGACCGATTAGTGCGCAGGAGATGCCGGCAATTGCAAAGGGCAAGTATGCCCTCCGCCTGAGGCCGAGCGTTGCCACGGCCAATGTAGCAATTAGGATGAAAACGAGTGCAGGCGCGCTCACTCGCCACCCTCTGCCGGGCCAGCGGGTCGTGCCACGAGAGTCAAGTAACTTGCCACCATCGCAAGACCAATGTGCACGCTCGCAAGGAGTGCCAGGATCGCCAGCGCCGGCTCAATCACGCTGTAGGCAATTTCGAATCCGCTTAGCAAGGTGATTAGGCCGATGACCACCCGCAGCGGGCTCCGGAATAGGCCCAGCTGAAGCAAACCCATCGACATTAAGATAGAGGCGGCCATAATCGCCTCCTGCCGGATGTCGGGCACTCGCATCCAATTTGTTTGCCCAATTCCAATAGCTGCCGTCATGATCAAGATCGCGGCAATCACTCGGAAGGTCCGACCCGCCACAGACTCGGCATGCGGGCGGCTCCCTGCCACGGTAAGTGCCAGCACGCCGCTGGTGATCATGCCTGCAACAACCTTGACGGCTGCGACCTGTGGCGGCAGAGCTAGCGAACTGAGCCACGCAACCGAAGCGTATTGAACCGCCAGGATCCCGATCTGAAATCCGGGTCGCTCGACGATGATGAGCCCAAAGGCCGTGGTCGCCACCAGAACCACTGGAACCCAGGTCATGCCGCGACCGCCTGGAGCCCGATGATCGCGATCAGGAGTACAAGCAGGATCCAGAGCACCGCGCTCTCGCCCTCAAGCGCCTCCGCCGTGGTGCGGACGGCTGCTGCCATTGAATCCGAAATCGCCCGACCGACCCGCTGCGCACCTTCAGCCGGGCATAGGGTCGGAAGCCGCAGTTTGGAAAGCACGGCGCGCCCCAGTGCGATCGCAACGACCGCGCCGGCGATCCATAAATATTGAGGGGAATATCGGCTAACCGCCGCCAATGCTCCGAGGGGCGCCATAATCGCCAGGCTTAACGGGAAGCGCGCCTGCGTACCACCCAGGGAGCGAATTAGCGCGGCGAGCGTCAGGAATACTGCGGCTCCCTGTCCAAGGGTTGCAGCCGCCATGGCCGCAGCAACGGCTACAAATTGTATTCCTGACTTGCGTAGCGCGGCCCCGATTTCGACTGAGCCTCTAAGCTGGAGTGCCGTTTCCACCAAGATCATCAGCGTCCAGAGCATCGCGATGGTGAGCAGGCTCCCACCTGCGATCGCAGCGAGCGCGAGGCCTGCATAAAGCAGTCTGATCATGCTTCGCCCGTCTAGAAGCGCCTCAGCAAAGACCACAACCGATCCCAGCAGCAAGAACGGCCAGACGATTTTGTCGATGGAGAAAAGGAAACCCGGACCGAACAATTCGATTGGCCGCCACAGGGCGATTGTCGTCGCTACCGGAAGCTGCCGGGATACAACCATGGCACCCGCAACCGCAAAGCCAGCGCTGATCAACGACACGGACTGCGACCTCCGGCCGCGGAGCGGTATGAGTATCAGGGCCCCTAAAATGAGTGTGAAGCTGGGGAGAAGCGCCAAGACAATCTCTCGAAGCTGATCAAGAATACCATGCGCAGTGGCCGACATGCCTTGCATGCTATACTTGGACGCGTTTTCTGCGGGCAGATGGGTAGCGTAACAAACCTCTTTCTTAAGGCAGGACACGGAGAGCCCATGATGGAGGTCGCGGCGGTGACTGCGATTTCAGGCAAGGGCTTTTTGGGTGATGCATCCTTCGGGCGCATAAATCGGCAGGTGCTCCTTATCGATTCTGAAACTCTAGACGCGTTTGGGATCAGGCCGGGCGAGGTTCGAGAAAATGTGACACTTAAGGGGTTTGGACTTTCCGACCTCGCTCCTGAGGATGAATTAATTATCGGAGAAGCCGTTCTGGCGATAACGGGCGATTGTGCGCCGTGCTCGCAGCTCGACGATTTGCGGCCTGGCCTGAGGTCGGACATCCAGGGGAACCGAGGTGTATTGGCCCGGGTCGTTCGCGGGGGTGAGTTGAAACTAGGTGACCCAGTTTCCCTCGCCCGCGGTGAGCCTGCAACAAGCTCGCCCTGAGGCGCGCTCTCCAGACATTCGCATTTCCATGAGGAAAACCTAAGGTGGAAGACTGGGCCGGCCGCGTCCTTTCAAAGGTGCGGATCGAAAAGCTTATCGGACGCGGGGGTATGGCTGACGTCTATGTTGGCCGTCATACGACCCTGAATCGCCCGATGGCGGTAAAGATCCTTCACTCGCACATGACGGTTGACGCGGATCTTCGGCGCCGCTTTCGAGATGAGGCACAAGCCGTCGCCACTCTTCGCCATCCCAACATCGTCCAGGTTATAGACTTCGATGTGGTTGACGACCGGCCATACATCGTCATGGAGCTGCTGGAGGGGATGCCCCTCAACGAATACCTGGGCGGACTTCACAACATGGGACATACCCTGCCCCTGGACACTGTAAGCCGCGTGGTGACCTCGTTGACCGCTGCCCTAGACTATGCCCACGACCGCCAGATCGTCCACCGAGATGTGAAGCCGGCCAACATTATTCTGCGCGCGGGAGGGAATCCGATCAAGCCTCAGATGCCGCTGGCGCCAGATGTTGAGCCCGTGCTGACCGACTTTGGCGTGGCCCGGATTGCGAGCTCCGCTACGCGCACCGCCTCTGGAACAATACTGGGAACGCCCGCCTACATGAGTCCGGAGCAAGTACGAGGAGAAGCGGTCGATCGGCGTTCCGATATTTACGCGCTTGGGATCATTCTTTACGAGGTCCTCGCTGGAAGGCTGCCCTTCGATCCGGAGACCGATACTCCAGCATCGATACTATATAAACATGTCCACGAGGATCCGGCGGGCGTCCCGAATGTCTCTCCCGCAATCCAGCGCGTGGTCGAAAAGGCGTTGGCCAAGGACAGAGATGCCCGATATCAGCAGGCCGGACAATTAGCGGCGGATCTCAAAATCGCTACGGCAACGAAGACCGTCGCTAAGCCGGTTGTCCCTGCGGTAACTGCGGTGACCCCTTCGCCTCCGCCTGAGACCCCGATTCCGAGTCCATCCGAACGGAGACTTCGCCCCTCATTGGCTTTGATTGCAGGACTTGCATTTGGCGCCATCGTATTGGTGGGCGGGGCGGTAGTGGGGAGCCAGCTTGTGGGAAGATCTTTAGAAGAGCCGACGGAGGCTCCTTTTCAGACGGAACTCGCAGAGTCGTTGGCGACCGAGGCGCTTGCTCCAACCTCGGCCGCGCTTGCCCAGGAGCCAACCGCCGCTCCGGTAGCGGCGAGCGGGCCGATCTCAGCCGCAATCGTGCGCGACAGCAGGTTGGAGGCCCAGGTCCCCGGCGTCGATCCCCCGCCCGCGGGGAACTCGTACCATAGCTGGTTATTGGGAGGCGAAGGTATCGAGCCCCTTCACCTGAACCTGGAGGGCACGCTAGATCTGGTGGGCGGCGAACTGCTGATCTCTTACTCCCACCCCGAAGGACAAAATCTCCTCGCTACATACACCACGTTTGTGGTCAGCTTGGAAGACGAGGGCAGTGTGCTCGAGGCGCCCACGACGGTTATTTTCGAGGGCAGTCTCGATCCAATGACGGCTCAGCTGGTTCAACTCGCCGACGCGGAGAAGGGCGGGGATCCGGTGCTCGCAAACCTGAGATCCTGGTTGCCGCTCCAGGTAGCCCATTTCATTACGCATTCCGGATTCGTTCTTGACGGGATCCAGAGAAATGATCTCCCCTACCTCAAGGAACATTCGGAGCACAGTCTTAACATCGTTGAAGGTCGAACCGGTGAGCTGTATCGCGACTGGGATGGAAACGGTCGCGCGGTGAATCCAGGCGACAATGTGGGTGTCGTTCCATATCTCGCCCTCCTGCGAGCAGCCTCCGAGGGGGGATCGCACGCGGAAATTCAGCGCGGTGGCTCAGGCGAGGCGGGCCTTGAGATTGCGGCCCGCGCGCGCGAAATCGGGGAGCAGCTGTTCGACATTCGCGAAACTGTTCGCCAAATTTTGGAGGTTGACACTGTAGGCGACATATCGGCCTTCGGCCTGGATTCGGATCTCGAGATCCAACGCGAGCTAAAAGCGCTGATCGATCAGCTGGTCATAGACGCCGAGGCAGTCGACCTCGCCTTTGCGATCGACCTCTTCCATTCCCAATAATCTTTAGTCGATCTATTTACAATACATGCCCAGGTGATCTAGAATGCGGTTAGCCTGAGCAACCAACTTCAGTTTCCATCTGCAAACAAAGTTGGTGAGAACCATTTGCTGCTGAGCTAGGCCGGTTTCAAGCTCGCTCATCCAGTCAATGTCCAGACGCACTGCGCTTCTCATTCAGAACTCCGAATACGCCGATCCAGGGATTGCCAAGCTTCCGCGCGCCCAGGCGGAGATCGAAGCCCTATCCGACGTGCTCGCTTCGCCAGAGGCGGGAGGGTTTGAAGTCGCCCTGATGCTTGACCAGGATGTTCAGACTCTTCGGGAGCAGATCGTTCGGCTGTTTCAGGATCAGCAAGAGGACGACGTTGTATACATACATTATTCCGGTCAAGCTCTCCAAGACCAGTTTGGCGAACTGTATCTTACGGCCGGGGACACGCGGGCCGACGTTCTGGACGCCACAGGGTTGCCGCTGCGTCTGATCCGCGGTCAGCTCGATCGAACTCGGTCCCGTCGGAACATCGTGATTCTGGACTGCCCCACGATCGCTGCTTATGCTGGCGGTCGCGATATTCTCGGAAGCACCTCGGGAATCCTAGAGGCGCTGGAAGGTGATCGCCGGAGTCGAATGATCATCGTCTCAAGCGATATCGTGACGGGTGCTTTAGAGAGCGAACAGGTTTACGGAGATCCATCGGTGAGTGCCCTTTCCCTGCTGCTGAACGTGGGCTTGGCCAAGGGCGAGGCCGATCTGAACAGCGATGGACAGATCAGTGCCGAAGAGCTGTACGAATTCGTATATCGCCAGTCGCTGTCCAATGACCCTGAGAAACCCCTGCCGCGCAAATTCGCGAGCTCGGACTTTGGGCCGATTATGATCGCCAAAAACCCGGTTTTTCAGCCCGCAGATCTTCCGGAAGTGCTCCAAGCAGCTCTAGGCAGCCCGTTGGCCTGGATGCGAGAAGGCGCAATCGGCGAGCTGGAGCGGCTGCTAACTGGCGCGGATAAGAGTGTCTCACACTCCGCACACGAGGCTCTTGCAAGTCTGTCAAGCGACCCAACCCCACAGATCTCCCAGACCGCTACTAGGATCCTGCAATCCTTCGCGGCCTCGCGCGGGTCCGTGGAGGTCGAGCCTCCGAGCCAGACTCCGCTCCCAGCACCCTCACCTGGCCTCCGAATTCCCATCTGGGGATGGGGGGTCGGCGGTGTGGTAATAGTCTTCGCCGTGGGAATCGTTGCAGGTATGGCAGGCGTCTTTAGTGCGCCCAGCGAATCTCCTCCTCAGGCCACCGCGACGATTGATGCAGCAACCGCAACGGTTGCCCCGCTCGTTGCCACCGCTGCAGAGCCTCCCACTGCCGTGCCTACTCCCGCGATCGAACCACCCCCTCCCGCATCGCTCGGCATGGTAATGGTTCCGGCCGGAACCTATCCCATTGGCGAGGATCGAGCCATCAATGTTGCAGAATATTGGATCGATCGATTCGAAGTGTCAAATGCGACCTTTTCGCAATTCCTGGCCGAGACGGGTCAGCCGCTGCCACGGTACTGGGCGGACCAGGATATTCCTAGCCAGATGGGAGATCATCCAGTGCGTGTTGTCGCGTGGGGCCAGGCTCAGGCCTACTGTGAGTGGGCCGGCAAACGCTTGCCTACTGAAGCGGAGTGGGAAGTTGCGGCCAG
>JAPUGV010000151.1 GCA_027298025.1 Chloroflexota bacterium
GCCCTTCGAGTACGTAGTCTGCCGCCAATCCCCAGAGGAATATGGCCACCAGCGCGTAAAGGGCCAACTCCAAACCAAAGACTAGCCCCGCGAGCAGCACCACCACCCCATCGGTCATCAGGTAAACCTGGCTTACCGGGATTCCGGTCTTGATCTGGATCACGCGACCCAGAATCCCCGTGCCTGGCGCGCTGCCGCCTCCCCTGAAGATGAGGCCGGTCGCAATGCCGCCCAATATCCCGCCAAAGAGGGCGTTGAGAAAGACATCCTCCGCGATGCCGCGCATGGGAGGCAGCTCTCTCAAGAAATCGACTCCAAAACTGTAAAGCACCAGTACGTAGGAAGTGCGTGCAAGAAATCGAAAACGTCCCAGATGTCGGAACCCCAGCCACAGCAAGGGAAGGTTCAATAACAGTATGACCAACCCAATCTGCCAGCCGGTGAACTCGTTGATGATGATCGCCAGACCCGAAGTCCCACCCGGCGCGATATTGAAAGGCGCCAGGAATAGGTCGAGATTGAGCGCCATCAGCACCGCGCCTAATGTGAGCAGAAAAAAGCTGCGCGCCATGGACCGCAAGTCAGTATTCACGGCCAGGGCGCGCGCCTTCGCTATCAACGTATCTATCCTCTCCCGCGTCGCTAGGCTCGGAGTTTCTCTCCCTGGGGATCGTATAAGGTATCGGACTCGACGACCGCGGCTAGGCGCTGGCCAAGGGCTTCGACCTCGAGCCCCGTGCCCGCCTCCGCCATTTCCAGGGGTAGATAAGACAGGCAGATGTTTTTCCCCACCGTGTAACCATAGCCGCCGCTGCGCACTCGCCCTACAAGCTGACTATTCCCATAGACGGCTTCCCCGCCATAGATCACGGAAGTAGTGTCCTTCAATGTCAGTGTGCTCAGCCGCCGAGGACTGTCGCCGTGCTCCCGGAACCTCAGCAGGGCTTCACGGCCGATAAAATCGCCACCCGTTTTCAGCCGTACAGCAAAGCCAAGCCCGGCTTCATAGGGGTTCTCATCGGGAGTCATGTCGGCCCCCCAGAGGCGATAACCTTTCTCCAGCCGGAGCGAATCCAGCGCCTTGTAGCCGATGGGCTGAATCCCAAAACCCTCACCCGCCCGCATGAGCTCGTCCCACAATGGAAGCGCGCCTTCGGGACTGATGTAGAGCTCCCAACCCAACTCTCCCGCGTAGCTGACCCGCTGGGCCCAGACCTGCGAGCCTCCGACGCCGAGGATACGGGCTGTCAGGTAGGGGAAGGCTTCCTGGGAGACGTCGTCCTCAGTGACCACTTGCAGGACCTCGCGTGCGTAGGGACCCCACAAGCTGATGCACGCCCATTCTTCGGTGACGTCCGTGATTTCGACGGATCGCTCCGTTTCCGGATTTAGATGCAGTTTGATCCATCCGATGTCGTTAGAGAGCGACGCCGTTCCGCTGATCACCCGGAAGTGTTCCTCCCCCCAACGGGTGATGGTCAGGTCGCTTTCGATCCCGCCCCGAGGGTTGAGAAATTGGGTGTAGGTCATACGGCCGACTGGCTTGTCGATGTTGTTGTCGGTCAGCACCTGCAACAATGGCAGGGCTCCGGGGCCGCGCACGTCGATCTTGCCGAAGGAGGTCATATCAAGCAGGGCGACCCGCTCTCGTGCAGCCCGGTGCTCCTCGCCTACCTGCTCAAAGTAAGGGGGCCAGCCCCAACCCCAGGACCGCTGATCGGCCCCTGCGAGCCGCGAAGGATCTCCATTTTCGAAATAGTTGACCCGCTCCCAGCCATCCTTCTCGCCGAAGACCGCGCCCAACTCCTGCAAGCGGGGTAGGAGCGGGCTAGTGCGCAGTGGCCGCCCCCACTCGTTCTCATCAAGAGGGAAGCGCAGATAATAATAGTATTTGTAGAGTTCACGCGTTCGCTCTATCCTGAACCCTTGGTCGGCGTACTGGGTTCCAAAGCGTCGGATGTTCATCTCATGCATGTCCCAGGGGGGCTCACCCTCGATGACCCAGTCCGCCATGGCTTTGCCGACGCCACCTGCGCCGGCAAGCCCATTGAGGGACATGCCGGCAGCTACGAAAAAGCCACGCAGACCCGGCACAGGCCCTAGGCAATAGTGCCCGTCGGGTGTGATCCCCTCCGGCCCATTGACCATTTTGATGATTTCAGCGGTCTCCAGAACGGGTACACGCCGGATGGCGCCCTCCATGAGCACCTCAAAGAGGTCCCATTCGGGAGGTAGCAGTTCCTGGGTAAACTCCCACGGCACGCCATCGATCGACCAAGCCTTCGGATTAGGCTCGAAGCCGCCAACCAGATAGCCGCCCACTTCCTCACGAAGATAGATCAGGTTGTCCGGGTCCCGCACAACTGGCGTCTCGTGCGGTAATTCGTGCCCGGGGATAGGCTTGGTCATGAGGAACTGGTGCATTATCGGCGTGATGGGCAGGTTTATCCCCACCATCGCCCCGATCTGCGGCGCCCATTGGCCGGCGGCGTTCACTACGATCTCGGTCTCGATCGGCCCCTGATCCGTGTTGACTTGAGTAACTTCGCCCTGAGGCGAGAGCTCGATTTCGTTTACAAGCACATTGGTTTCGATGGCGACCCCAGATTGCTTGGCACGCCGCGCAAATTCCGTGGTGATTCCGTTTGGCTCGAGCCAACCGTCTTGAGGAATGTGAACAGCGCCGTGAAGCCCTTCTTCTAGCATCGGAGGGAAGATCTGCATGGCCTCTCCCGGCGAGATAATCTCAACCTCCAGACCGAGCGCTTTGGCCGTGCTGACTTGGCGTTGAAGCTGCTTAAGCTGATCTTCAGAGGAGGCCAGGCGCAGGCTGCCGACTGGGAACCAGCCTAATCCTTCGCCAACTTCTGCTTTGAACTTCCCGTACAGATTGACGCTGTATTTCATCAGCCGCATCAACGTGGGCGAGGTGCGGAAATGGCTGACTAGACCGGCAGAGTGGAACGTCGTGCCGCTGGTCAACTCACCCTTCTCCAACAGGATGACGTCCGTCCAGCCCGCTTTCGCCAGGTGATAGGCGATGCTGCATCCGATGATGCCGCCCCCGATGATGACAACCCGCGCTTGATCGCGCATCAGCCCTTGGGCGTCTCCCTATTGGGGTCAATGAAGGGATCCCTCACGACCGTGGCCGTTGTGGTCTCACCGCGAACATCGACGTTGAATTTCGTGCCCAACTCCGCGTACTCGATGGGCACCATCGCATAACCGATATTCTTCTCCAAACGCGGGGAGTAGGCGCCGGTTGTCACCTGTCCAATGGCTTTACCGTCGCTATGCACGGGCCAAAAGTCTTCATTCCAGCCTTGGATCCGGTCACCCTCGATCTCCACCCCGACCAGCTTGCGCTGGATGCCCTCCGCTTTGATCCGCTTCAGAGCCTCTTTGCCCACGAAATCCGCCTCTTGATCCAAATCAACTGTCCAACCGAAACCGATCTCATAAGGATTGTGCTCCAGGCGCATGTCTTGACCGTAGTTCCGAATGCCGAACTCCAGACGGCGGATCAGGGATGGCCCGGTTGGAATGATTTTGTGCGGCTTGCCAGCCTCCATCACCGCATCCCACAACTTCAGGCCGTCGCGGATGCTGTTCTTCAAGTAGATCTCGTATCCGATCTCCCCGGTGTACCCCGTCCGGCTCACGACCATCTCCATATCTCCCAGCTCAGTCTGCCTGTGATAGTAATAGGGGAGATCGACGATCCAATCGCCGAAAAGATCTTGCATTAAGGCCCGGGATTTGGGGCCCTGGATCTGCACCGGCGACACATCAGGCTCGCCAAGCTCCACGTCCCATTTCGAGTTGTAGGCCAGACCTTTGGCCCACAGCAACACGTCACTATCCGAAAGCGACAGCCAGAAGTGATTCTCGGCCAAGCGCAGCAGGACCGGATCGTTGATGATCCCTCCATTCTCGTCGGTGATCATGACGTACATACATTGGCCTACCTCACACTGGTTGAGGTCGCGAGGCGTAAGCATATTGGTAAAGGCGAACCCATCTGGGCCTTTGATTTCTAGCTGCCGCTCCACCGCCACGTCCCAGATCACGACATCGTTGGTCAGCGCCCAATACTCGTCGTCGGTGTCGCCATACCAGCTGGGAATGTACATGTGGTTGTAGGCGCTATAGGCCTTGGCGCCGTGACGCTGCGTGGCTTCGAAATAGGGTGATAGACGGATGCGCGGATAAAAGAAAACACTGGCGGGTCGGTAATCTTTCGTCATGAGATTCCTCCTTCGTTCACGCGATCGATGACTCTCAAATTACAAGCAGAGCGCTCTCCCCTCGGTCTGATCTCGGGCCAGGGCTGGCCGCCTATGACTCCTGCGGGGCCATCTCGGTAACGAAGCGAAAGCGGTCTCCACGATATAGATCCTTGCCATACTCTATAGGTTGACCCTCCTGATCGAATGACAAGCGCTGCTCCAACATGAGCGCGGCCCCCTGTTCAATCCCGAGCCATTCGGCCTCATGCTTCGTGGCGACCACCGGCTCCAGGCTCTGCCACGCCCGATCGACCAGAACACCGTACTCCGTTTCCAATATCTCATACACCGAACGCTGAATCAGATCGTACTGCTCAAGCGCCGGAAATCGATGTGCGGGCATCATAAAGGTCTCCAGCATTACCCGCTCGCGATCAATCGAGCGTAGGCGCTGGATATAGTAGATCGAGCCGGAAACCAGTAGGCCTAGCCTCCCGGCGATTGAGGCCCCGGCCGGCCTTTGCTCGAAGGCGATGATCTCGGCGCCTGGCGTGTAACCTCGGCGCTGCATCCCACGTGTGAACGGAACCAACTGGCCCGCGTGACGCTCTATCTTGGGCTGGGATACATAAGTCCCATCCCCTTGCACGCGGCTGATCATCCCTTGGTTTTCCAGCAGCTGCAACGCACGCCGCAGCGTCATCCGACTGACGCTGAGCATGTCGCTCAGGTCCCGCTCTGGTGCCAGACGATCCCCGGGCGCCAGGTCGCCGGTCTCGATGCGATCCAGCAAGCCTTCCGCGATTTGAATGTAGAGCGGCAGCCCGCGCAGGAGACGATCCGCTGGTTGAACGGCAGAACTCATGGCAAGAACGGAATTTGGCGGAAATGTGAGCAGGCCATGAGGAGCACTACAGGCCTAATGGTACATACCTTTGCACCGCAGAAGAATAAGGGGTGTCGGTGAAGATGTCAAGACGAAGATGAAATCCCACTCCCCACCACCGCGCCCTCAGGAAAGCGAGCTCCCGCCCGCTTCCTCCCTCCATGCTCAAATGATGATCATCTCGGCCCGTGAGGCGGAGCTAGAACTGGGTCCTTGGTTTCTGATAACATCTTGACCCAGCCTTCTCGCTAGCGACTCTACGCACATCGGAACCGGAGATCATGGCCGCGGACACTTCCCAGAATATGCATCCCTTTCGCTTCTTCGACAACCGCGAGAAGTACCTGCTGTTCGTCAACACCTGCAGTGAGAAGTCGGTCATCGCCGAAAGAGTGGGGATGGAGCTTGACCTCATAACTCCCAATCCCCGTGCGTTTCGCCTGTTTGACGCCGGCATGGGAGATGGCTCGGTTTTGACGCGCGTCATGCGAGATCTCCACCGGCGATTCCCAGGCCTCCCTTTCGTGATCGTAGGGAAAGAGATCAGCCTGGAAGACACTCGCCTGAGCTTCGAGAAGATGGCGGACCGCTTCTTTGAACACCCCCTGACGGTCCTGGTCATCACTAATCTGTACTACTCTGAGGCCCCCTGGCTGCGACCCAATCGCGCGGGTGATCAGGAGCAGCTAAGCTGGCGGGAGGTCGCTCTGGAAGGCCAAACGGCCTTTGAGTTCGATGTGCAGATCCGGTCCCTTGAAGACATGCTGAGTGAAGGTTGGAAAACCCGGGCCAGCCGACGCACCGGCAATCCCCTTTACGTTCACCCATCGGTTCTGGTCCTCTATCGGGCGGACCAGCGCCAGGCCCTCGAAGGAGTCGTCCCTCAGCCCGGCGCAACGGATGATGGTGCGTACGACCTGATCATCGCAGCTCAGCCCTACCGGGCTCGCCTGCCAGCCGACAGGAAGCTCAGATATGTCTTAGCACCCTTGGCTCGAGCGCTCGCGCCAGGCGGACGGATGATCGTTATCCAATCAACTGGGCACGATCCCGGAATGGAGATTATTCGCAAGATTTGGCCCGATGAGGACCCCTTCCAGACCCCTCGCCATCTTTTGATTGAGGCCTTAAAGGCAGACCTGCAGGAATCCCACCGGGACCTGGCTTTTGAGGCCTATGCGGACGAGCGGTCGCTGTTCCGATATCAATTGCGGGCGCTCCCGGACGAAATTAGCAGCAACATTGGGACCTCGACGCTGCTAGCGGCATGGAACGCCGCGGTCTATGTGGCGCAGATCAATGATGAGAGGCTGACCGCTGCGCTTGGCAGCGGCGAGTATCTCAGTGCGACGCGAGAAGTCCTTCAGCGGCATGGTGGGCTATGGTTCCAGGACGAGACTTTCGTGGTCGCCCGCCAGGGCAGTGATCCTCCCGCAGGTTAGCCGGTTGCCATGGATACTCGCGCAGGCTTGAAGCTCATGGGAGGGTAGGCTCTTCTCAGCATGCTGGCCTGGAGGAACTATGGCCGGCAAGAGATTGAGACCTAAGTCTCACTGGCATTGAACAACCAGGGTCGAATTCGTTATGATCCTTTTATCCTTATCCACCGGATGCTCGGGGTCTGGTATATCAATATGAACAAGTTCACTCTCTTTCACGGTTAGAAATTCTGGTCTCAGAAATCCATGTCCTCTGAGACGTTTCAGAAAGTCCTCTCTTCGCTGTAGATTCTGTCCAGAATACCCGTGTAATGCTAAAAATGGCACATCCTGGCCATAACGGCCCGCATTTGTCAATCCTAATGTCCAATTTTCCGTGATTGCAAACAACCAATCGCCGAGAACGCTCCTAAAGCTTTCGAGAAATTCGTCAATCTGCTCATCACCAAACTCCTGAAGAATATAGTTCATGCAAAACAATACCAGACCGGGCTTTGTCTTCTGCTCAACAAGTTGTTTGAGTTCAGCTAAATGTGCCCTATTCATCAAGTCCCCAATATGCCACTCGATCTGCGCATCGATCCCTTTTGAAGCGAAAAGCTCCTGTGCGGGTTTGCGGGTCTCTCGATCGATATCTGAATGGACTATGGCCAACTGGCCAGAGTTACCTTCAAAGGCGTGCGCCACCTGAGCCAATAAGCCACCTGCACCGCTCCCCGCATCAACCACTGTAATCTTGCCTGCCTTAGGTTCGCTCGCCAACTGGAGCGCAAGTTCGGCTAGCGCAGGAGACACGTGAAAGTCTAGCCATTCCTTTGTAGCCTCCGCGTTGTGCGGTTGCATCCTGTCAATACGAAGTTTTCCTGGTTGCTCCGTACCAAACCCGTAAACAACATCTCCTATTTCAACTTCATGGAGGTTGCGGTGCAGCCGCAAATAAGAGTAGTCAAATCGCGCCCAGGGAGCGCTCAACGCCAATCGCATTGTAAATTTATCCACAAGGTTTCCGGCAGGTTCGTGATCACTCAGGTAGATCTCACATAACGGCCGCAGCCACTGATCGACCATCTGTTTTCCGTCGGACTTCCGAATGTAGTCTCTGGTGTTGATGCCTATTCCCCTCGCGTGATGAATCATTGCATTGATTGGAACAACCAAAGCACCCTTCAACTCATTGGGTACACCTGGTAGTTCATCCTTGAAACTTGCCATAAGCTCCAGGATATCGTGCTTATCAAACGCCTCAGGATCCTCAAGCGGTTCGAGCCTATCCATGAGAGAAACTGCGATGGCAACGTTCTCAGGTTCCAGCAAATGAGCATTACGACCACTCCCGAGATAAAAACCGTGACCATCCAATGAAAGTAAGTCTACAGCCACCAAACATTCAATGGCCACTCTTCTTATCCTCGAGGACTTTTCATCTAGGACAAATGGGTGATCCGCTCTACTCGCGCGCAACGGGTCGATAAGACCCGCCTTATGTAGGTAGGATATCGTTGAGGCTACAACCAAGCCTTGCCCAAGCCTTCTGACCCCTGCCTTAATTAATTCTCTTGACGGCAATCTCTCTCTACCCATCTCTGCCGGACTCATGTGGCTGAATCATCTCCACTGGTAACCGCAAACCAACAAAGTGGCAACGGACTGCCTTCCCACACCCGCGCGATCAACTCGAAATCGTAAGCGCCCACATCTCGCGGCATCACCGTCCTGCTGGTAGTCAGCGCGCTTAGGGTGAAGAAGAGCTTCTCTTTGGTGGCGGTGATGGGATGCTGTGTTGTCATTCCAGTGCCTATAGCAGATGGGGTATCGAGCGGCGGAAATAGGCGAACCATCTAACCCCGATATGTTTGAAGTATAGTGTAAGCCAAGCAAAAGCTGTTGGAGCACTTGATGGATCCAGTGGACAAAACGGCGATCTTACTGCCACCCAAGCGACCGATTTCAGGGGGCACGAATGATGGCGCCCGCCCCAGGCGCTACGATTATTGGCGTACCGGATATTGCGATCACAGGCCGCAGGGGGGTGGCTTTTGGGTTGCTCAGGCGGGTGAATATCACTGCAAACCCGCCTACGTGAGCCGTTACCCTGAGCATCGCGAGCAGACGCAATTTTTCTATCACCTGGCCGGCAACGCGACGTTCTCCGGGCGGGGCCCCGCGAGGCAGGTGCGCGTCGGCGATTTATTGATCATTCCGCCGGACCACATCTATCGCTATCGCGCCCCCCAAGGCATGAAATATGACTGGTTCGCGCTGGGCGGAAGATGGCCGCAGCTACTGGGCGAAAAGGCCCCAAGTATCACACCGCTCGATTACGATCCTGAAATCGTACGCTGCCTGGTCGAAATGCGCGAAATCCTGATTCTGCAACAGTCAGGCTATACCCTGCGTGCGATCGGCGTATTTTACCAATTGCTCGCCCGACGAGACGAAATTGCTGGCACTCCCGTTGAAGCAGAGTCCGTCTATCCGGCCGCGGTCCACGACGCCATCGTCTACCTCCAGCAAAACTATGCCGAACCCTTCAGCGCCACCGAGACCGCCGCCGCAACCGGCGTAAGCCCCTCTTACTTGCGGGCCTTATTCGCAAAATGGCTGGGCGAACCGCCACGGCGCTTTCATTTGCGCTGCCGGATCGACAAGGCCAGGCAACTGCTCACCGAACGGCCGCGGTCAATTTCAGGCGTGGCTTTTGAGGTCGGTTTCTCACAAGCCGGCCACTTTTCACGGATCTTCAAGCAGATTGCGGGGATTCCGCCCAGCCACTATGGTAAGTAAACGC
>JAPUGV010000152.1 GCA_027298025.1 Chloroflexota bacterium
TCACCGCGCCGGCAGGTATTCCCGAGGGCCTCTACTTCCCTGGATTCACGAGCGAGGATGCCAACCCAGACATCGGAGATAGCACCATTACGGAGACCGCCGGCATTGGTGGCTTCGCCATGGCAACCGCGCCTGCGATCGTCGCGTTCGTCAGCGGAACACCGCAGGACGCTTTGAACGCTACCCTGGAAATGTATGAGATTACAGTCGCCGAACACGAGCACTTCACCATGCCTCCGCTGGAATTCCGTGGTACGCCTACCGGCGTAGACATACGCAAAGTGGTGGAACTTGGAATCACACCGCGCATCAACACCGGCATCGCCCACAAAGAACCAGGAGTGGGCCAAGTCGGCGCGGGACTTGTGAGGCCGCCGAAGGAGATCTTCGAGCACGCGCTCGTTGCGTATGCCAAGCGCTACCAACTATAGGGTGCAGTTAGGAGCTACTCCAAGACCAGGAGAGATCAATGAAAATCTACGACCTATCGCAGCCGCTCAATCAAGACGCACCGTTCTGGCCGTTCTATCCACCCTTCGAAGTCAAGTACATCAAACGCAAGTCCGAGCACGGAGTGAACGCGCAATATATCCAGACCTCCAACCACATGGGCACTCACATGGATGCCCCTCGCCATTTTGTCACCGGTGGCAAAACCATTGATGAGCTGCCCCTCGATTGGCTCTACGGCGAGGGTGTGATCGTTAATTTGAGCGATGAGCTGGACGAGCTTGACCTGTTTACCCCACAGATGATCGAGGAACGGGTCGAGGTTCGAGAGGGCGACATCCTCTTCATCCATACCGGCTGGCAGAAGCACGCGCAGTTCGGCTCAGAGCCAGACGAGGAAAAGTACATCTTGCGCCACCCCGGACCTCATTTCGAGATCGTGGATTGGCTGCTGGATAAGAAGATCCACTTGTGGGGCGTGGATATGATCTCAACCGATCATCCCATGAACCTGCCCATCGGTCGCTTCCTGGGAAAGGGTGGCCTGGAGCAATGGAAGCGGGTCAGCCAGCAAGCTGAGGAGAAGTTCGGCGCCGACAAGATGGACGAGCTTTTCCCGGAGCGAGCCTATCAACTCACTCACAACGCGTTGTTTCCGCAAGATTGCTTCCACGTTGAGAACATGGGTGGCGAAATCGGCGCGCCTGAGCTGCAAAATAAGCGGCTGACGGTCGGCGCGTTTCCGTGGAAATTCAAGGGGGGTGAGGCTGCGTTCTGTCGCGCGGTCGCGTTTGTCGAAGACTAGACGAAGGCTGTTGAAGACTAGTCGAAGACTGTAGAGGAATGATGGAAAAGCTAAGGCTGGTCACCCAATTTAGCGTCAGCCCACAAAGTATCTACGAAGCCTGGCTGGATAGCGAAGAGCACTCTGCCTTCACCGGCTCAAGCGCCTCGGTGGAAGGCCGCGTCGGCGGCGCAATGACGGCCTGGGACGACTACATTTCGGGCGTGATCCTAGAGCTCGAGCCATACGGCCGGATCGAACAGTCCTGGCGAACCACCGAATTTCCTGAGGGGAGCGAGGATTCTCGTTTAGAGATTCTGCTGGAAGCGGTCGAAGGCGGCACACGCATCACGCTTGTGCACTCCGATATTCCGGATGGCCAGGCCGAATTGTATGCCGAAGGATGGGAGGACTACTACTTCCGACCCATGCGCGCCTACTTCGAGGGCCCGGGAGATCAGGATTAGGAGCATGTCTCGATACCAATTGACAAGGTGGAGTGGGCTTGCTGGGCTTGTTTCAGGTTTGCTAATGATCGAGGGTGCCGTCTCCCTACCGTTCGTCGAGCCGGTCGTTTCGGGAACAATGTTGGTAACCGGCCATATCTTGCTCTTTTTCCTGCTCACGGGTGTATACGCCACGCACTACTCGCATACCGGATTGTTAGGTCTGCTTGGATACGTGCTGTCAACGATTGGAAACGCGTTGTTCGTAACCCTCCAGATTGCATCTTCATTTGAACTTTCCAGGATCGAGGACACAGGGACCCTGTTTCCTGCCGCTATTCCGGTGACAGGCATCCTTTTCGGAGTCGGGTTGTTGCTCTTCGCGATTGCTATCACTCGAGTCTACGCGCGGTCCGCGTGGCCCGGCTGGCTCATGTTTGCCGGATCGGCTTTGAATTTGGTCTTTCCCCGCCTGGTTGGCGAGGCTCCCGACATCGTGTTCTCCATTTCGCCGATCCTGCTCGGCCTCGGCGTGGCCGGCTCTGGTCTGGAACTCAGACGGAACTGATGCCCACGGAATACTTCGGTCAGCGAATCAAGCGCAACGAAGATCCCCGGCTGCTGACCGGGCAGGCTCTATTTGTCGATGATGTGAATTTGCCGGGCATGCTGCATGTAGCCTTCTTGCGCAGCCCCTACGCCCACGCCCGGCTTAAATCCGTTGATGCTTCCCAGGCCCTAGAGCGCGATGGGGTCGTGGCCGTCTACGCCGCCGGTGACCTAGGCGACTATTGGCGCAATGGCCCCCTGCTGGTGGCCCCGCCACCCGTGGAGGGAATCGTCTTCAACGAGCGCACGCAGCCCATCTTGGTGAAGGATACGGTTCGACATCTTGGCGAGCCGATCGCGGCGGTCGTGGCGGAGAGTCGCTATCTGGCGGAAGACGCGCTAGCCGACATCCTGGTGGACTATGAGGGGCTTCCAGCGGTCGTGGACCTCGAAGCGGCATTGGAGGATGACTCCACTTTGGTTCACGAGGATCTCGGATCCAATGTAGCCGCGCATGTCGTTCAAACCATCGGGAACTACGAGAAGGCGAAAGCAAAAGCACACACCGTGATCGCCCGTCGATTAGTCTACGATCACGGCACGGCGGCTGCGCTCGAGAACCGTGGCGTGGTAGCCGAATGGGAGGCGCGCAGCCAGCGCCTCACGGTTTGGGACACCACCCAGGCGCCCAACCCGATCCGCATTGGCCTGGCCAGCATGCTGGGTCTCTCGGAGAACCAGGTGCGGGTCATTGCTCCCTTTATCGGGGGTGGCTTCGGCCCCAAGATCATGATGTTCTATCCGGAAGAAATGCTCATACCCTGGGTGGCGATGCAGCTCGGTCGGCCGGTCAAGTGGATTGAAGACCGGTCAGAGAACTTTGTGGCCACCACCCAGGAGCGGAGCCAAATACACGAGGCTGAGATCGCCCTGTCCGAAGATGGAAAAATCCTGGGCGTGCATGATGTGTTCATTCATGACTCCGGTGCCTACGATCCTTATGGACTCACGGTTCCTCTCAACTCCCAATGCACGCTGCTCGGACCCTACAAGATCCCAAATTACTACAGCGAATTCACGGCGGTCTTCACGAATTTGACCCTCGTGACACCCTATCGCGGCGCGGGCCGCCAGCATGGAGTGTTTGTGATCGAGCGCCTGCTGGATCTTGCAGCCAGGGAACTCGGGATCGAGCTGCCTGAGATCCGACGTCGGAACTTCATTCCGGCCGATGAGTTCCCATACGACAACCAGCTCATCTACCAGGACTTCACAAACCTGGTGTACGACAGCGGAGACTATGAGCCCTCGCTAGACCGTGCGCTGCAAATGATCGGATATGAGCAGTTCGTATCTCAGATTCAGCCTAAGGCGCGCAAGGAAGGTCGTAAGATTGGGATCGGCGTCGTGGCCTATGTGGAGGGCACCGGCATCGGGCCTTATGAAGGGGCCCGCGTCCAGGTGCAGCAGAGCGGCAGAGTCTCCGTTGCGACTGGCATCGGCACTCAAGGGCAAGGCCACTTCACCAGCTACGCCCAGATCGTGGCCGAGCACCTTCAGTTGGAGATCGACAAGATCGACATCGTAACCGGAGACACCGATCAGTTTCACTGGGGCACTGGAACTTTCGCGAGCCGCGGGGCAGTGGTGGCCGGAAACGCCATCAACGAGGCTGCTAAGGATGTGCGAGCCAAGATCCTGAAGGCCGCCAGCGACGAGTTGGAGGTTGCGGAGCAGGACCTTGAATTGGTAGACGGTACAGTGCGTGTGCTCGGCGCACCCAGCCGGTCGATCTCTCTGGGGGAGCTGGCAGCCAAGGCTAATCCCCTGCGCGGAGCCGTCAAGCCCGGGACGGAGCCAGGCTTGGAGGCCACCAACTACTTCGGGCCCGAACGCGGTGCAACTGCCAGTGGCGTGCATGCCATGATCGTGGAAGTGGATCCCGAAACGATGATGGTGGAGATCCAGAAATTTGTGGTCGTGCACGATTCTGGGAGGGTGATCAACCCAATGATCGTGGAAGGTCAAGTACAGGGTGGAGTGGCGCAGGGGATTGGAAATGCGTTCTACGAGCAGCTCGTATTTGATGAAAACGGCCAATTGCTCAATGGATCGTTCATGGACTACTTGCTCCCGACCGCTCTGGATGTGCCGAACGTGAGTGTCGGCCACCAGGAGACCCCCTCTCCGTTGAACCCACTCGGAACCAAGGGCGCGGGCGAGGCGGGCGCCATACCGGTGGGTCCATTGTTTGCCCAAGCATTGGAAGACGCGCTGCAGCTAGAGGGCTTAGAGATCTTGGAGATCCCGCTGAGCCCGA
>JAPUGV010000153.1 GCA_027298025.1 Chloroflexota bacterium
CCCTCAGGTTGAATGGAAACCAACCGCAGAGTGTAAAGGCACAAGGGTGCTTGACTGCAAGAGATACACCTCGAGCAGAGACGAAAGTCGGGCTTAGTGATCCCACGGTTCCGAGTGGAAGGGCCGTGGCTTACCGGATAAAAGCTACCCCGGGGATAACAGGCTAGTCTCCCCCAAGAGTTCACATCGACGGGGAGGCTCGGCACCTCGATGTCGGCTCATCGCATCCTGGGGCCGGATAAGGTCCCAAGGGTTGGGCTGTTCGCCCATTAAAGCGGTACGTGAGCTGGGTTCAGACCGTCGTGAGACAGGTCGGTCTCTATCCGCTGTGGGCGCAAGGGATTTGAGGGGAGCTGCCCCTAGTACGAGAGGACCGGGGTGGACAGACCGCTGGTGTGCCAGTTGTTCCGCCAGGAGCATCGCTGGGTAGCTATGTCTGGCAGAGATAACCGCTGAAAGCATCTAAGTGGGAAGCTCGCCCCAAGATTAGATCCCTCATCCCGTTAAGGGAGTAAGGCCGCAGGAAGACCACCTGCTTGATAGGCGGCAAGTGTAAGTCCCGCAAGGGATTCAGCTAAGCCGTACTAATGGCCGAGGGCTTAACGTGATACGGAGAAGTTGGCGTTCTTCACTGGAAGGGCCTGCGAAGCAGGCCCGGACAAACGGTTGCTATTCAGTTCAATACAATTCAATAGGTCGAATCGCTTCTTGGTGATTAGAGCGGCGGGGGTACAC
Organism: Chloroflexota bacterium; assembly: GCA_027298025.1. Taxonomy (GTDB): domain Bacteria; phylum Chloroflexota; class Anaerolineae; order Anaerolineales; family E44-bin32; genus JADFRG01. The sequence continues at coordinate 736 of JAPUGV010000153.1, forward strand.
CCGGTCCCATCCCGAACCCGGCAGTTAAGCCCGCCAGCACCGATGGTACTTGGCTGGAGACGGCCTGGGAGAGTAGGTCATCGCCAAGAAGCATTTCATATTTAAGTGGCCCCACTGATCCTGTTTGGCAGATCGAACACCTCAAACAGTTCCGGGAAGCCAAATGTCGTAGCGTCGGCGATCAGCCCGCCCTCAATGGTGATCACCTGGATTCCGAATGCATCGTAGGCATCGCCGTCCGACTGACGCCGATACCAGCCGAATGCAGGCTGGCTGTTTGCGCGAGTAGGCACCAATCGCCAACGGCCGCGCGCATCCCCATTTAGAATATTTCTTGACACAAACTCCCTGATTGCCCCTCGGCCCTTGACCCAGGTCGGAACCGGGGGCATCGGAAAGGTGGCGTCCTCTCGTAGGAGTGCGACTAGGCTGTCAACGTCCGCGGACTCCCAAGCAGCTACGTAGCGCTCCAGCAGCTCCTGAACCGCGGGATCGGATGCCAAGGTAGTTTTTGCTGCTGAGGGATAGTTGTTTTCCAGCCGGATGCGTGCCCTGTAAAGCGCGCTGTTGACCGCCGATACAGAGCTGCCCAGCAGGCTGGCAACCTCATTTGCTCGCAAACCTAGTACATCCCTCAGCAGCAGAATCGCCCGCTGGCGCGGGGGAAGCGACTGCAGCGCGACCAAGAATGCCAGCGTCACACTTTCCCGTTGGTCGAAGCGCGCCGCGGGATCAGAGCGAACCGATTCGAGCAGGCCGTCTGGGAAGGGCTCGATCCATATCGGATCCAAGATCGGAGGATCCATGGGCTGTCCAGGGCGAGCCGCTGGGTAAAGTTCAAAGGGCAGGCTCCGCTTGGGGCGTTTGGCAATTTCATCGAGGCAGGCGTTGGTCGCAATGCGGTAGAGCCAGGCCCTAAAGGGAGCTCGGGCCTCAAAGGTATGCAGCTTCTGCCACGCCCTCAGAATTGTTTCCTGGACCAGGTCCTCGGCATCCAGGATCGAGCCGAGCATTCGGTAGCAGTGAACCTGCAGCTCGCGCCGGTGGGGCTCGGCGAGCTCGTCGAAGGCCTGACGGCTTCCAGCTAGCGCCGCTTTTAGGGTTCCGGATCGGTCCTCGCTCAACTCCATCAATCGGCTCCAAATCCAAATGACGTTTCAGCGTCTAGATACCATACAATTGACTGGATTTATAGCCCGAAGGTCTCGGTTACAGGGTTACGCATCAGCACCGAAGCGCGAAGTTTCGAGTCCTAAAGCCGTCATATAAGTGATTCGTACACCGAGGGAGGTTATCGTGCAATACATAGTGACGGTTCGAGGCAATCTCAAGGGTGACCGAGCGCAGGCACAAGCAGTTCATGACGCGACGATCGCACAGGTTTCGCCGCAAGCAAAGGAGATGGGAAGCACCGGGCATCAGACCTTTCTCAATCCTGAGAATGAGAAGGACTTCCTGGCGGTCGACTTCTGGAACAACATGGAAGGGATTCAGAAACTCTACTCCGATCCCAACCTGGCCGAGGAGTTCGGCAAGCTCTTTGAGGGCGAGCCCGAAGTTGTCGTTTGGGCAAATTCCGGTTGGGAAGGTTACTTCGACGCGGACTGAGGTTGCTGTTGCGCTGACCGCGGGCGCGCAATTGAAGAGTTTAATCGAATAAGTCAAAACGCTTCTTGGCGATCAAGGCGGCGGAGGACCGGCCCGAACACGTCACCCGCACCGATGGAGCTGGAGACGATCGCCAAGAAGCTTTTCGCTTAACCCTACAAATTCTCGGGACTGTGCGGAATCTAGACTCCCAGGCTCAGGGAGCCTGGTTCTTACCCAGATCGCAATTGGCTATTCGTTTCCTACCGCGTAGCGGACGATGCCCTCGAGCGATGGCGAAGTACTAACCGCATCAAACCATAATAGGTGGGGCGATCCATCGGATCCAATGGCCAACTCTACCAGCTGTCCGAGTGCTCGGCTTCCGGGCTCCACGACCTCCTGACCCGCCCACCCATTATCCGTTCGGCGTGCATAGATCAACCGATCGCGATCGGTATAGGCCAGATGCAAGGATCCCTCTTTATCGATTGCCAGGGAGGTGATCTTCCTGGCCCCGATCTGCCCCATTTGAAGGTTTTGCAGAATCCCGACATTCTCAGTCTGCCAAGCGGAAGCCTCCTTCCATGCATATCGCACCGTGCCAGACTCGCGGCTCTCGGCAACGTAGTAGGCGATGTGAGGATCCCCGTCCGCATCGTAAACCAGTGCAGCGTACCGGCCAGCGTCTCCCTGGTCATCCACCACTTCAACAGACCAACCACCCGCTCCAAGAGACGCGAATTCCAACTGCTGATCGCGATCGTTGTAATAAGCGACTGAGGGCGATCCTGAAGGATCGAGCTGAATGCTGGTCCCAAATTCGTACTTGATTGGCCCACTTCCGACCGGAACCACAGTGACTACACCATCGATAAGGGTGGCATACTCGACTCCGTTCACAAACCCGAATTGGGAGGGCTCTATGGCAGCCGTATGCCACACGCCGGCATCATCCACCGCAATCGAGTTATCCCATCCGTCGTGTCCATCATCTGCGACCGTTGTCAAATCCCAGCCGCTCTTGGTGAGATGAGCGATGACCTCATCGCCCAAGGCCATATCGACCTGAACGGCCTGGTGATCATGGTACGCAATTATGGGCTCGCCGCTCGGACTTAGGGCGAGGTCGATTGGCCCATAGAAATATCCTTCGCTTACGGTCTCAACTTCGAAGCCGCCATCGCGGTTTTGGGCATAGAACAATCCGCCATGATCGGCTTCGGTCAGAAAAGCAACATGGGCCACTCCCTCCTCATCAATCGCAAACGCCGGCTTGATACCCTCACCGACCTCCTGCACTTCCCATGTCAAGGAGATCTCCCCGATCTGGATGGATGGGGCCGCAATGATCGACTCTTCCGCAGCCGCACCAAGTTCAGTTTCAGTGCCGGAAGTGCTCGGCTCTGCACCAGTCGCAGTCGGTCCAGCTTCAGCGACAGGAGCGCTCGGCTCTGCGACGCCGGAGCACGCCGCGAGCGCCATCACGAAAATTGGAAATCCGAAAAGAAGTATCTTAGTTGCACGCATAACCGCGACCTCCATAAGCCATAAATGGGATAGGTAAGCAGATATTAATCGTGCAAGCCGAGAAAGACGGTAATCCCCAAGACAGTCCCGGTTGAGGATGGTCATCGCTTGGGGAGCCCGCGCGATCCATATGTCTATCCGTCTCCAACCCAACCTGTCGAATTCTGAGCTCCCCATTCGTTGTTCTTTCGAGGGCCCACCGATACTGAGGATTAGCCAGAAAGGGTTCGATCGCCATAACGATCTCTCGCATGTGGGGCTAAGGCAATTGGTGATCCCAAAGACGCCAAAGGAGGAAACAAATCATGTTGGATTTCGATTCGATAAATTGGCTGGCCGTCCTGGCCGGAGTGGTGGTCAGCAATGCTTTGGGCTTCTTGTGATACGGGCCGCTGTTTGGAAACCGGTGGATGCGAATGATCGGAAAGACTCGGGATGAGATCGAAGCCAGCCCAATTATTTTCGTCGTTACCATCGTGAGCTCTTTGCTCACAATGATCGTATTGGCCTTGGTCGTTGACGCTTTCGGAGCGGCAAGTTTTGTGGAGGGGCTGATCATCGGCGCAGTGGCCAATATCGGCCTCAGCGGGGCCAGCACCTACGTCTACACGTCTTTCGAAGGACCGCCCGTCAACGTTTGGGCGCTTTTTGCAATTTATCAGTTGCTGATCTTTGCGCTAATGGGAGGGGTATTCGCGGTCTGGACGGTTTGACGAACTACTTGAGCCTGCATCGCCTCGAGCCCGCGGCCATCCTATTTTTGTGCGGCGGGCTCCGTCATTTTGGTAAACAATCATGGGCGTTATAATCCGCGACATGGTCAGCAGTCACGGAACGGCCGAAGACGCCACGCTCATGCGAAAGGTCGCAGGTGGGGATCGCAAGGCATTTTTGGCTCTCTACGACAGGTACGCGGCCAAGGTACATGGATTAGCGCTTCGTGTGCTCGGCGACCCGATGACCGCAGAAGAGGTCACTCAAGACGCGTTCGTCAGGCTGTGGACTCGGGCTGAAACCTTTAATCCAGATCGCGGCAGGCTCTCTTCCTGGCTGCTCACCATCACCCGCCGGATATGCATCGATCGTATACGACTTGAGTCCCGCCGCCCTCTCACTTTGAACCACTCCAATCCAGGACATGCTCCCGAGAATATTCCTGATCCAGCAAGCCAAACCGAGGAAGCTCGATGGGCAACCCTGCGATTCGCTCTCAGTAGGCTTCCCGAGGAGCAGCGATCGGTCATCGAGCTCGCCTTCTACCACGGCATGTCCCACAGCCAAATCGCGGAATATCAGGCGACCCCGCTCGGCACGGTGAAGACGCGAATTCGGTTGGGAATGGAGAAATTGCGGCAGGAATGGGTCGAGGCGGATGCATCCAATTGACCCGGCTCAACGTTAATAAGAAATGAGAGAGTTGATTTGATGGACCACGAAGCCGAAATGCAACTGGCAGCCTATGCATTGGGCGCCTTGGATTCCGAGGAGCGGTGGCAATTGGAAGCTCACTTGGACGAGTGCGAAAGGTGCCAAGCTGCGCTCGCGTCGTACGAGTCCATTGCTGAGGGGCTACTCCATGCTTCGGAGTCTAAACCCCCTCCGAGAGCCATTCGCTCACGCTTGGCGAAGCAATTGAGCAAGACCCCCGAACTCCCCAGATGGAGGAGAGCCCTCCAAACGATTCCCGGGGCAGGGCTGGCACTGCCCCTCGGCCTGATCCTGCTTTTAACGATAAACATTGGATTCCTGATTCAAACTCAACGGCTGGTGGTGCAGGGGCGCGGTGTGCTGGCCCAGCAGCAAGCGGGGCAAACCGCGGTTGCCATCGCGAGCTACCCCAGCTCACAGGTGGCGGTGATCGAGGAAGACGGAGTGCGAGGTACCATTGTCTACGATCCGAGCCTTCCGGTTGGAGTGATGTATGTCTGGGGACTTCAACCTCCTCCAGAAAACCAGGCCTACCAAACGTGGTTGTTTGACGCTGAGGGGCAGCGAACGAGTGCCGGCTTGCTGGCATTTGGCGCAGATCCAGGATTTGGCTGGTTAATGATCGAGGCCCCGAAACCGATGGCGGAATTCATCGGCCTGGGAGTGACCCTGGAACCGGCCGGTGGGAGCGATGCACCCACCGGTCCGCCTATCCTAGTGGCTGACCTCTAGCAATCTCTCTGAAGTGACTTTTCACTCCCCTCCGAGAAATGTACTCCCTACAACCTAAGTGAACTCAGCCACAAGAGAAAAGATCCAGATCGACCCATCGTGACGTATTGCAGGTGGACCTAAGTTGTTATTGGCCCTATCTCAAAGGAGGAGATATGAGACTGTACAAACTTTCGTTAGTGGCTGGAGGATTCGCGGTGGTGCTCGCTGCTTGCGCCACCCCAGCCCCCGATCCCACCTCCGTGCCCGCTCCCACCGAGGAGGAAGCCGTGGAGGAGATGGTTCCATCCGTGACCGTCAGCGATCAGGACGCCAGCGCCGGCACGGTGACCATCGAAAAGGTGGTAGCCGATCAGCCCGGCTGGATCGTCATTCACATCACCAAGGGGGGCGGTCCGGGTCCCGTGATCGGTCAATCGGCGGTCTCTGTAGGGGAAAACGCAAACGTTGAGGTTGCCATCGACCTGGATCAGGCGACCCAGCAGCTGTTTGCCATGCTGCATCTGGATGTCGGAGCCGTGGGCGAATACGAGTTCCCCGGCGATGACGTACCGGTGTTCGTGGATGACGTGATCGTCAATGTGCCCTTCAATGCGACCTTCCCCATCACCGACTCGGTCAGCGTGAGCGACCAGGACGCGAGCGAAGGGGTCGTGAGCATCGATCAGGTCGTGGCTTCGCAGCCCGGGTGGTTGGTGATCCATGTGACCCGAGGCGGAGGGCCGGGGCCGGTGATCGGCAATTCGGCGGTGATTGTGGGCAGCAATCCGGACCTGGCGGTCGAGATCGACCTCAGTCAGGCCACGGGTCAGCTCTTCGCCATGCTGCATCTCGATGTGGGAACCGAAGGGGTCTATGAGTTCCCAGGCGATGACGTGCCGGTGTTCGTGGACGATGTGATCGTGAACGTGCCCTTCCAGGCTGCGTTTCCGATCGAGGACGCCGTGACGGCGAGCGATCAAGCTGCGGCGGACGGAACGGTCACCGTGGATCTGGTATCCGCCCAGGAATCGGGATGGATCGTGATCCACGCCGAGGCCGATGGCGGGCCGGGACCCGTGATTGGGTTTGCGGCAATCGAAGTGGGCAACAACGCCAACGTGGCGGTAGAGATCGACCTCGATGGGGCCACGGAGACGCTGTACGCGATGTTGCACCTGGACCTGGGCGCAGCCGGAGCGTACGAATTCCCCGGCGAGGATGCGCCGGTGTTCGACGCTGGCGGCAATGTCGTGTTGGCGCCGTTTGCTCTGCTGGAGTCCCAAGCCGCCGCGGGGGAACAAGATGTGAAGGTGGTGGACATCAACTTCGAGATGAAAGTCATCACCGTTCCGGTGGGGACCACTGTGACCTGGGTATACGATGCATCCCTTCCGCACACGGCAACCTCCGATACGAATCTCTTCGACAGCGGAACGTTAGGAGATGGGGACCAGTTCAGCTATACCTTTGATGAAGTAGGTACCTTTCCTTACTTCTGCAGGTTTCATGGGGGCGCCGGAGGGAGCGGAATGTCTGGGATCGTGAATGTGACCGAGGGGTAGCGCGAAAGTTCGAACTATGTGGGAGAGGGCCAGCTCAAAGCTGGCCCTTTCTATTTTCTTCCGCAGCTGCCCGCAAGACCGACTGACCCCCTATTGGCTCGCTGGAATGTGGGTGGGTACGGCACTTCGTGGGCCTCTGAGTTATCATGGCCGGGCCATGGACGAGAAGGCACTCATCCAGGGGGCGCAGTCGGGCGACCTGGACTCCTTCAACCGCTTGGTCCTGAACTTTCAGGGATTGGCTTACAACGTTGCCTTGCGCATCATGGGAGACGAGGCCGCCGCGGCCGATGCGACCCAAGAGGCTTTCATCTCCGCCTATCGCGGCTTGAAGCGCTACCGAGGAGGCTCGTTTCGAGCCTGGCTACTCCGGATCGTGACCAATGCCTGCTACGACGAACTCCGGCGCCGCAAACGCCGTCCTGCAGTCTCCCTGGACGAAATGACGGAACAAGAAGTCGCCCTGCCAGTTGCGAGCCCAGGCGAAGGTCCAGAGGCGGCAGCTCAGCGAACGGAACTGATGCGGGCGATTGAAGATTGCCTGCTGGGGCTCTCGCCAGAGTTCAGGGCGGTAGCGGTATTGGTCGATGTTCAAGGGTTTGACTACCAGGAAGTGGCCGAGACCATTGGAAAACCCCTGGGGACGGTCAAAAGTCGCCTAGCGCGTGCTCGGGCCAAGCTTCGAGAGTGCCTGAAGGAATATGGGGAACTCTTGCCCTCTTCGATTCGTCTTCAGATTGAGGCGGTCGGATGACCGACATGGATGGAATCGCGCGAGGCGACCTAGAGCGACTGTCTGCTTTTCTGGACGGGGAACTGAGTCCCGCAGAAGCCGAGAAGCTTGGGGCGCGCCTGGCGACCGACAAGCAACTGAGCGAAATGCTGGAAGCGCTGCGGGCAACCGCAGAAGCCGTGCGCAGCTTGCCCGAAGTGAGCCCGCCTCACAGTTTCGCGCTGACGAAAAAGATGGTCCGACCGCGCCGAGCCTATCCCTTCTTGCAACTAAGCACCGCCGTTGCTGCCTTAGGGTTTGTATTAGTAGTAGGCGCTGACTTGTTATTAAGCAGCAGCGGTAGCAGCGCGCTCGATGTTCCCGATCAGGTATTTTTCGCCGCGGATCAGCTGGTCCCGGAGCAGGAACTTGCACCCGAGAGCGATCCTTCTCCTGCGGGGGCTCCTGCCCTGGAAGGTGAGGCGGCCGACCGGGACTTGTCGGCTGCAACGGAAACAGCAGCCGATTCCGCGGCGGGGGCGGAGCAGGAACTTGCACCCGAGAGCGATCCTTCTCCTGCCGAGGCTCCTGCCGTGGAAGGGGAGGCGGCCGAACAGGACTTGTCGGCTGCAGCGGAAACAGCAACCGAATCCGCGGCGGAGGATGGGTTCGGGCAGGGGTACCTTAGATCCGACGAGGATGCACGCGAATCGGAACTCGGGGCTCCTCCGGGGGAAGAGCTCGCCGAAGAGCAGGTGCGCGAGGGAGAACCAGCGGCTCTTCCGGGAGAGGAGTTAGTCGCGGAGGGAGCGCTTAAGGCGGACGCGGCGCAAGAACCATCGGCAGGTGAGTCGATCGCGGATCGAGACCTTACCGAAGACGAGCCTTCGCTCCCCCTGAGCCCGCTTCGAGCGATCGAGATCGGTTTGGCGGCGGCCGTCTTCGTTCTGGTAGGGCTTACACTCTGGGTTCGTCAGAGAGGCTGATGGCTGAGAGAGAACTCATCCTATACTGCTCGAGCTGCGGCTCAAAGGTTGAGCAGCGTCAAGCATTCGGGCAGCTTCGTCCGGTTTGTACCTCCTGCGGGCGAGTGCACTTTCTGGATCCCAAGGTAGGGGCAGGCGTTCTAATCGCCAAAGACGGGAAGATCCTGCTGGTACGTCGCTCGGTAGAGCCCGAATTGGGGAAGTGGACCCTGCCCGCCGGTTTTGTTGAGGGCGATGAAGATCCGAGAGAAACCGCCTCTCGGGAATGCCTGGAGGAGACGGGACTCGTGGTAAGGATCGGTGAGCTGCTGGATGTCATACATGGGAGAGAACACTCCAGCGGAGCAAGCATAGTCATCATCTATACCGGAGAGGTCGTTGGTGGCGAATTGGCGCCGAGCGACGACGCGGACGCGGCCGAGTATTTTGCCCCCTCCGAGCTCCCCCCACTCGCTTTTGAGGCGACCCGCCGAGCAATTGAAGACTGGAAGTCACAGTCCTGACCGATCGTCCAGCATGAAGATCGAAGTATTTACTCTCTTCCCGGATGTGATGGCGCCCTATTTATCGGCCAGCATCCTCGGTAAGGCGCAAGAAGCTGGACTGGTGGAGATTGGCCTGCACAACATTCGGGACTATGCACCCGATCGGCATTCCACTACGGATGACGAACCCTACGGGGGTGGGGGAGGCATGGTAATGAAGCCGGAGCCCCTATTCGCGGCCGTGGAAACCGTTCTTGGAGAGCGGCTTGGCGAAACCCGAGTCGTGCTTCTGACCCCGCAAGGCCGGGTGTTCAAGCAGGCCATCGCACAGGAGCTGGCCAGTTTGCGCCGAATCGCGCTCATATCCGGACGGTATGAGGGAGTTGACGAACGAGTGCGTGAACACCTGGCGGACGATGAAATCTCCATCGGCGACTATGTGCTGACCGGTGGCGAGCTGCCGGCACTGGTTGTGATCGATGCGGTCGTCAGACTTCTGCCAGGGGTCCTTGGGAATGAAGCGGCTAGCACGCAAGACTCACACTCCGAAGGTCTGCTCGAAGGCCCGCATTACACTCGGCCGGCCGAATACCGCGGCTGGAAAGTTCCCGAAGTCCTGCGGTCCGGCGATCACGCCAAGATCGCAGCCTGGCGGCGACAGCAATCGGTTCGCCGAACGAAGGAGCGCAGGCCCGATCTCCTGGAACAAGCAAATCTCAGTCCGGAGGAGACAGAAGAACAAAGGCAGACTTCTTGATCCTACGTCCCAGATACGCTGCCTTAATCGCGCTGACATTGCTAGCGGCCTGCGCGCAGCCCGTCGACCTTGAGTTGCCAGTCACATTGCGGCCGACTTCGGCCAGCGCTCCCGCCACAGAGCTTCCGACACCGTTACCGGTTCCAAAGACATTGATTGTGTGTCTTGGCCAAGAGCCTGAATCGCTCTATCGATACAGCGATGCCTACCTGTATGGAAGTACGAGTCGAGCAGCGGAAACCGTGCTGCAAGCACTCTACGACGGGCCACTCAACATACGCTCGTATCAGTATGAGTCCGTGATTCTTAACAAGCTTCCCTCCGTGGCGGACGGCGATGCACGGGTCGAGCAGCTTGCAGTCGCAGAGGGCGACCTGTACTTCAATCCCGTGACCCTGCAGCCGGCCAGTCTGAAGCCTGGTGACCCGTACCTTCCGGCTGGCTGCAATTCATCAGACTGTATCCGCACCTTTTCAGGAGGCGAGGTCATGATGGATCAGATCGTGGCGGAATTCCGCATTCGGTCGGATGTGAACTGGTCGGACGGGGAGCCGGTGACGGCGGCCGACTCGATTTTCTCATTCGCGGTAGACCAACACGTCGATACTCCCACCCTAAAGACCCAGGTCGATCGAACCGCGTCTTACGAGGCGATCAGCGAGAACTCGATCCGTTGGACCGGGATACCCGGGTACATCGATTCTGAGTACTTCTCCAACTTCTGGTCTCCTCTGCCGGAGCACCAAATGGGCGAGATTTCGCCCGCAGATCTGCTGACGGCTGATGAGACGAACCGCTCCCCCCTGGGTTGGGGAGCCTATATCATGGAGGAGTGGCGGCCAGGAAACGATATCCGATTGACACGCAATCCGGCCTACTTCCGTTCTTCGGAGGGGCTGCCCGAGTTCGAAACCTTGCTGTTCAGATTCTTGGGCGGAAATACGCCCACCAGCATCGAACAGCTCTTGACCAGCGAATGCGACATTCTGGATGAGAGCGCAATTGCGGACGCGTTGGATATCCAGGTGCTGGATTCCGAGGCTCTTAAGCAACTCCAGCAATTGGCCTCCTCCGGAAGGATTCGTCTCGCGGGAACCGCAGGAGCCGAAATGGAGAGACTCGACTTCGGCCTCGCGCCCGTGTCCCAGCCGGGCCTCCTGGCGGATCCTCAGCTCCGAACCGCATTGGCCTCATGCATCGATCGAGGTCGCATGGCGCAGGAAGTGTTGTTTGGCCTGACCGAGGTTCCTCATACGTACCTGCCCCCCACCCATCCTCTTTACGCGGAAGGGGTCGCGGAGATCGGCTACGATCCGGAGAAGTCGAATGAAATTCTCGATGAGCTGGGTTGGGTCGACCACGATGAGAATCCCGAGACCGCGCGGATCGCCTATGAGGTCGCGGGTATTCGCGAAGGTACTGAGCTGGCCCTCCAGTATCTGACGACGCCCGATGGACTCCATCAGGCGGTAGCAGAGTGGATTCAAACGGACCTCCGTAAGTGCGGGGTGGCGCTGGAGACGGAGTTCCTATCGCCGATCGAGCTTTTTGACCCATGGCCTGATGGACCCGCATTTGGTCGCAATTTCCAGACCATTGGATGGGCCTGGCCCGCATGGGTGAGTCCCCTGTGCGAGATGTTCCACAGCGTTGAGATAGCCTCTGCAGCGGTACCCTTGGGAGTTAATGCCGCTGGATTCTCTGATCCGGAGTATGACGCAGCCTGCGGTGTACTGCTTCATTCCCTTCCTGACACCCTTGAATATCTCCAAGCCGCACAGGTGACGCAAGCGATTCTTGCCGAAGCCCTGCCGACCATACCGCTTTACATGCGCCCGAGGCTCATCGCCCATCGGGCAGAGATATGCGGGATTCAAGTCGATCCCACCGAATATAGCGGGCTTTGGAACCTGGAAGAGATCCGACCCTGTCCGTAGGATCACTCTCACCTTCGTGGCCGACCATCCTCAGAATACGCTCCGGTCCCCATAAGCCGGCCCCCCCATAAAAAGATTGCCAGCCCGAGTCTGATCCCCCCTCCTAGCCGAATAGCTGATCTCCACATTGAGCGCGTCATCATCGGTAAGACGCAGGCGGTCGAGCTTGCGGCCATCGGCTTGCTGAGCGATGGCCACCTGCCGATTGAGGACGTTCCCGGGATCGGGAAAACAATGCTGGCACGCAGCTTGGCGCGCTTGCTAGGCGTCGAATTCACCCGCGTCCAGTTCACTCCAGACATGCTTCCCAGCTTGAGCGCCCGACTGTCCAACAGTGGCGGTCATCATTCGAAGGTCAGACCCATCTGGAAGGATCGTGCCCAGTTTCCCCTCCGAATCGACAAATGCGAACTGTAGCCTCGATTTTTCCCAGCGGAAGAATTGAGAGTTCAGTAACGCTGGCGCCAGAAAAGGTGAGGAAGAGAAACGCCACCGAAACGATTGAGACTGCAACCAGATCCACGATCCAAGCGGGTCAAATATTCGACCGGCCGGGCTCAGACTCGGCCTCTGGCTCCTTAGGAAGTCTCTCCGTAGGGGGAGGAATCTTGTAGTCGCTTCGGTGGAATTGAGCTGTACAGTATCTCCAATGTTAATACCTGCACTGGTGACCTGGCCGAACCGTACGACTTCCAGGGGTGCCTTGCTACGTAGAATTACCTATAATAGGATGTGGCCATTCATTGCGGTTCGCCTAAATAATTGCCTTTCCCCGGATGTTCGTGCGAGAAAAATCCTATGTTTCGAGGAGGTTGAGAGGGCACCGACTGGCTAGACAGTTCACATCTCACCTCATTTGCGGTTTTTCTTAAGGAGGAGAAGCCCATGAAATCACTGCCCAAATTTACCCTGGCGCTTGGACTGCTCGCCCTAGCAGCTTTCGCGATTGCTGCCTGCACCCCGCAGGAAGTCCAGGTCGTGCAGACCGCCATTGTGGAGGTCGAGCGAGAAGTTCAGGTCACCGTTGTGGTCGAGCCCACATCCGTACCTCCGCAGCAGGGGGGTACGATCATCACCTCAAGCTTCGCGGACCCCACGATCTTCAATCCCATCCTGTGGAACGACAGTCCCTCCGCAACCGTAAGTGGGCTGCTGTTCCTTTCATTGGTCGATCAGGAACCGTTCACCGGCGAGCTAGTGGGCGAAATCGCGAGTGGATGGGAGGTCTCGGAGGACGGACTGACCTATACGTTTACACTGCGCGACGACATCGAATGGTCCGATGGGACCCCGCTCACTGCGAACGACTTCAAGTTCAGCTATGATGCCATCGCCTCCGAGCTGGTCGAGACGGCACGCAAGAGCAACATCGAGCTCGTTGACAACATCGAGCTGATCGATGACCACACGGTTGCCGTAACGTTTTCGGAAGTGGACTGCACAGCGCTCGGCAACTTCACCCTCGGGATGATGCCTTCCCATATGTACGCTGCGGACTTCACCGACATCATGGACAGTCCGGAGAATACCGCGCCCTCCGTCGTTTCCGGCCAGTTTGCGTTCCAGGAATGGGTCCCGGATGATCACGTAACCTTGGTCCGTAACGATAATTTCGTTGATGGCGCCCCTAATGCCGATGGCTGGATCTACCGCATCTTCGCCGACGAGTCGGCGGAATTGGCGGCACTCCTGGCGGGGGAAACTGACGTTACGGGAGTCGGGGCACAATTCGTTTCGACGATTGAAGGGAGGATTGCCAGCGGCGATCCCCTCGACATCTTCAAGTTCTTCGACGATGGGTACAACTGGATCGCGATGAACCAGGCCAATCCGGACAACCCACAAAATGGGTTCGAGGACCTGAATGAGGATGGCGCATACACGGAAGGTGAGCCCCTGCTACCACAGGATCCGCATCCGATCTTAGGTGATCCGGCGGTGCGTCAGGCGATCTCACACGCGGTCGATGTGCAAGGCATCGTCAATAAGGTGGCCTTCGGGCAGGGCGCACAGATTCCATCCAATGTCCTTCCAGCCATAGGATGGGCATTTGACAACACGCTGCAGCCGTATGAGTATGATCTCGAGAAAGCCGAAGCCATACTCGAGGAGGCCGGTTGGGTAAAGGGCTCAGACGGGGTGCGGCGGAAGGACGGTCAGCGTCTAGCCCTCACGCTCGAAACCAATGCCGGCAACGAGACCCGCGAGAACATCATCGTCTTGGTCCAAGATACACTGAACGGCATCGGCTTCGACATTACCGCCCAGGCCGTAGACTTCAGTAGCATGATTGGAGAACTCTTAGGGCAGACGTTCGATATGATCCTGCTCGGCTGGACCGGGAAGGGCTCCGATCCGGACGATGTCGGCCTTTGGGAGTATCGCTTTGACACCGTCGGCTCGGGCTTTAACTTTACCTCCTACTACAACGAGGAGATGGAGGCTATTGGCCAGGCGGCGAAGACGCTCCCCGGGTGCGATCCATCTGAGCGCGCCGAGATGTACGCAGATACCCAGCGGATGCTGCACGACGACGCACCCTACGTGTTCCTATACAATCCACTGGCAAATGTGATCTGGAACACGCGGGTCGAGGGTATCGATCCAGGGCCCTGGCGCTTGTGGTACGACGTGCAAGACTGGACCATCAGTCCGTAGCCTTGACTAAAGCTTAGTCGGGTTTTCTCTTGGTTGGGGGGGTTCTTCCCCCAACCGAGACCTCCAATCCGACGTGGACCGTAGAATTTGCTGACGTGCGAACCTACGTAGCTCGCCGCCTCTTGCAAGCGATCCCTACTCTCCTGGGGGTCACGATCTTCTCGTTTGCCCTTACCAGGCTGGCACCCGGGGACCCTGTCCAGCTTATGACCTTCGATCCGAAGATGACGGTCAAGTCGCGAGAGATACTTCGGCATCAACTCTGTCTGGATCGAACCACCGTCGAGCAATACTTCATATGGCTGCTAGGTAGCCAAGAATGTAATACCCGCGGATTGATCCGTGGGGATTTCGGTGATTCCTTGTACGACAAGCGCCCTGCACTGGACATGATCTTGGAACGCGTGCCTGCCACGTTGGAACTGACGGGAACTGCACTCTTGATTGGCATTCTGATCGGCCTCGGTATCGGTATCTACTCGGCGGCCAAACACGGTACCCTCTTTGACAGCCTGTCAAGGATCTTCGCAGTTATTGGACAGGCTATTCCCACGTTTTGGCTCGGCCTCATCATGATCTTAGTATTCGCCGTCATCTTGCGGTGGCTGCCAGTTGGCGGACGGTATACGCTGTCGATTGAGGGAACCAAGAACTTCTTTGATCACCTGAAACACCTCATGATGCCGGCGTTCGTTTTGGCGCTCTTCTGGATTGCGATCCTATCTCGCTATATGCGGACTGAGATGCTAGAAGTGATCCGACAAGACTACATGCGGGCTGCGCGCGCGAAGGGCGTGCCAAAACGAAAAGTCTACTTCCGGCACGGGGCTCGGAACGCACTAATCCCTTTCATCACAATCTTGGGACCGGCGATCGCGGGGCTGTTGAGTGGAGCGGTCATCGTAGAGCGGATATTCTCCTGGCCTGGAATGGGGCGGCTCGCCATCGACGCGGTTTTCCAGCGCGACTTTCCGCTTGTGATGGCTACTGTCATGATCGGTGCAGTGCTGGTAATAGGCGGCAATTTGCTATCCGATATTCTTTACGGTGCGGTGGATCCAAGAATCCGACTGAACTAACGAACCTTCTAGAGAGCTATGGCAGAGCAAGTCAAAACCTTTCGGAGAGAGGATGAAGGCGAGCCGATCGATTCGCTCGATCGGTACCTCGAGGGAACGCAGGCTGCTACCGTCGAACCGCTGTCGTTCGGAACTATCGCCCTCCGACGACTGCTACGCGATCGGCTCACAATCATAGCCTTGGGTGTAATCGGATTATTGGTTGTCGTCAGCGTGCTCGCGAATGTGATTAGCCAGGAATTTCTGGGCGTAGATCCAAATTCCACCGATCTCCAAATCACTTTCCAACCCCCCTCGAAAGAACACCTATTGGGAACCGATCAGCTCGGGCGAGATCAGCTTTCGCGGCTGCTGGTCGGAGGAAGAACGTCTCTCGCCATCGGGTTTTTCGGGGCCATTATCGCTTTGACAGTCGGAGTGTCGGTTGGCCTCTTGGCTGGGTTCTTCGGTGGAAGAGTGGATGACCTGGTCATGTGGTTTATCAACACACTGCAGTCCATCCCGCAGATTTTCTTGCTGCTGATCATCTTTGCTCTGTTCGCACCCACGCCAACGTGGCTGGTGATTATCTTAGGCTTCCTGGGATGGGTGGGCACGACCCGCCTGGTGAGGGGTGAGGTTTTTTCAGTCCGAGAGCGAGATTATGTGACGGCTTCGAGAGCGCTTGGAGCGTCGCGCGCAACGCTTATGGGCCGACATATTCTGCCGAACGTGCTCCCGATCGTCATCGTCGTGACCGCAATCGATATCGGCACCCTGATATTGATCGAATCCGCCCTGAGCTTCATCGGCCTCGGAGTTCAGCCCCCGACCGCCACTTGGGGGAATATGCTCGCCAAGGCGCAGCAGTATTTCCACCTCGGCCCTCACCTCATCATTTTCCCCGGTCTGCTGATCACAATCACAGTCCTCTGTCTGTTTATTATCGGAGATGGGCTGAGAGACGCGCTTGACCCGCGATTGAAGTGAGTGCCCAGGACCTTGGGCCCCACAGTAGGGTGACCGGCGTGCTTGTGCTGTCCTGAGGTCGGCCAGACTCCGCCTTCGTTAGCATCCTCCCATTCGACAGGAAATCGAGTGAGAAGCCTCTTACAAGTCAGTTTGGCGGTGGGTGTGGGATTTGCTGCCGCCGCATGCACTTCTGAAAACATTGAGCCAACGCCCATTGTTGTCACGGTCAAGAGACACGCCATCCCGAGTGCCTTCGAGTTGCAGTTTCCCGCGGAGTGGCAGGCCGTCATGGTGGCAGAGGGAATCATGGTGTTCGGCCCGTCGGAGGTTGCGACATTTAGAGAGCCAGGCCCCTCGGTCACCGTTTACCGTGTCCGAGCGGATAGAATTGCAGGGAGTGATGAAGAAGTCTTCGAGAATTTTCTCACGAGCGGACCATTGAGAGGGAAATTTGGAACTGTCGGATCAGTGGAGGTCGCTCAACTCGGTCAATACCAAGGACTCAGTGTCGATATGAAACGGGAGGCAGACGAAGAACTGATCGCGATGAGGGGGAAGGTCTTGATGGCGCGCACCGATGGCGGCGCGGTCTACTTCCTCTCGGCCACCAGTCCCTCCGAGATTTGGGACGAAGCCTGGCCGAAGATGAAGGCTGTGCTAGATAGCGTGCAATTCAATGAGTAAGGATCGTATGGACACACCCGCCCGGCTCTCGGACGAAGGGGAGGGGGCCCCGCGAACGATTCTCGATGTTCGCGGGCTGAAGACCTACTTCTACACCGACGATGGTGTCGTCAAGGCGGTCGATGGGGTCGATTTCAGCGTGCGCGAGGGGGAGGTATTTGGGTTGGTGGGGGAGTCCGGCTGCGGCAAGAGCGTCACCGCGCTATCCATACTGAGACTGGTCGACTCGCCGGGCGAGACGGTCGATGGGACCGTCACCTTTGACGGCGAATCGCTGTTGGAGCTTCCAGAGGACGACATGAACAAGCTGCGCGGCAGCCGCATGTCGATTATCTTCCAGCAACCCATCAGCAGTCTCAACCCGGTATTCAGCGTGGGCGACCAAGTCGCCGAGGTCCTGCAGCTGCACGAGGGCCTCGGAAAAGACGAAGCCTGGATCAAGGCCGTAGACTTGCTGGATCAAGTCGGATTTCCGGACGCGGAGAGCCGCGCGAATGCCTTTCCGCACGAGATGTCAGGAGGCCAGGCACAGAGAGTGATGATCGCCATCGCGCTCGCACTCAAGCCCAGTCTGCTAATTGCCGATGAGCCGACGACGGCGTTGGACGTGACGATCCAAGCCCAGATCCTGGATCTGCTGCGTGATCTAAGCCGGCGGTGGAAAACCGCCGTCATCTTGATCACTCACGATTTAGGCGTCATCGCTGAGATGGTCGACCGCGTTGCGGTCATGTACGCGGGGAGGATCGTGGAGCTCTCGAACGTTAGAGAGCTTTTTAAGACTCCCAAACATCCCTACACAGTAGGGCTCATGGAGTCGATTCCGGTCCTTGGCCAGGTTAAAGATCGTTTGAATGTTATTCCGGGTTCAGTCCCCAATTTGATTAATCTTCCACCAGGATGTCGCTTCGCGCCGCGCTGCCGTCCGAGGGTCGAGAATGGTCTCGAGATCTGCATTCAGGTAGAGCCCGATCTTGAGCCGCTTGCGGCAGGACACTTGGCCAGTTGTTGGCTCTATCAGGACCATGACGAAGTTTAGACCTGAGCGCCGAAGAACCGTTTAGGATCGGTTGAGCATGTCAGATCAAAGCAACGCAAAGAGACCACTGGTTGAGGTCAAGAATCTCGTTAAGCATTTCCCCGTGCGCGGCGGCCTCTTTCAGCGCGTACAGACCTGGATCAAAGCCGTGGACGACGTCAGCTTCAACGTGATGGAGGGAGAGACGCTCGGACTTGTCGGCGAATCGGGTTGCGGCAAAACAACAGTGGGACGCACAATGCTCCGTCTGATTGAGCCGACAAGCGGCCAGGTATTGTTTGATGGGGTGGACATCTTCGAGCTAGATCACAATGAACTAAAGGACCGGCGGCGTCACATGCAAATCATTTTTCAGGATCCCTATTCGTCGCTGGATCCTCGCATGACGATTGGTGATGCGGTATCAGAGGGGTTGAAGATCCACAAAGTGGGCAACCGCGAGCAACGTCACGAGATGACCCTGGATATTCTGCGCAAAGTCGGCCTAGAGGATTACCACACAAAGCGCTATCCTCACGAGTTTTCGGGCGGCCAGCGCCAGCGGATCGGCATCGCGCGGGCGCTCGCCCTATGGCCCAAATTCGTGGTGGCGGACGAGCCAGTCTCGGCGCTCGATGTGTCCATCCAGTCCCAGGTGCTGAATATCCTCAAAGACCTGCAGGAGGATTTGGGGCTCACGTATCTGTTTATCGCCCACAACATGAGCGTGGTGGAGCACATTTCTGATCGGGTGGCGGTCATGTATCTGGGCAAGATCGTTGAGCTGGCGCCGCGGAATAAGCTGTTCTCGAAACCGCTTCACCCGTATACGCAGGCGCTAATGTCGGCCATCCCGATTCCTGACCCGAACGCTAAGCGCGAACGCGTGATCCTTAAAGGCGACGTGCCGAGTCCCCTGAACCCTCCCAGCGGCTGCCGATTCCACCCTCGCTGTCCGGTGGTAAGGATGGGCCACTGCGATATCGAGGAACCTCCATTAAGGGAGCTTGAGTCGGGCCACTTCGCCGCCTGTCACTATGCAGAAGACTACGTCTAACGCACCGCACACCGGCTCCAGAACGCAGGATTCTCGACAAGTCTGATAGCGGTCTGTAGGCGTATCCGGGTTTCCCTGACCTTCGATGAAGGAAGAGTCGTGAAAGCGGAGGCCGATCGCGGCTAGGAAGCCCTGCGTGCACTCCCGGCAAGTGATGCCGGCGCAAGCTCCTTGGGTGAGTTTGGCATTGGCATGAATCGTGAAATTGAGAAGCCCGTTGGTCGCGGCCTACTTGACGAGAAGATCGCCGGCACCATCCACCTTGCGCTGAGTCGAGCGTATCCAGAGGTGGGCGGAAAGAACGAGAGTGGGATCCACGTCGACATCGTCAAGGACATCTCGCGTGAGACGGAGATTCTCTTCGATGGGAAAGTTCTCCACCGAGACGGGGACTTCCTGGTGTAGACCGATTGAGCATCCTCGAATCACTGGGAGATGTGGGCCGATTGCCTCAAGAGGCCAATTTGCTAGAATCCAGCCATGGGCGCCCCCCGCATCATTATCGTTGACAACGATCATCAGGTCAGCAATACCTTACGCTCGAACCTTTATTTGTCCGGTCTAAGTTTCACGATCGTCGAAACACCTTCGGGCGAAGAGGCCCTTCTAGAGCTTTCAAGAGGCGGTGTGGATTTGATGATCACCGACCTGACCTTGCCGGGGATTTCGGGCCTTGAATTGCTCGAGAAGGCAAAGCGCGAAAGCCCGGATGCGCGGGCCATTATCGTGACCGGGAGTCCCTCTGTGGAGGCCCGGGATCGTGCAGAAGAGCTGGGCGTTATTGCGTTTCTGACCAAGCCCATTCGAACAAGCCACTTCTTGGAGGCCGTAAGCCGCGCGCTGGATCTAAAGGGTAAAGATGTAACACATGCGGCTGAGGAAGAACGAGAGTTCATCGCCCAGTGGCTGATGGCGATGCAGAGCGAGCTGGGAGCGGAAGCAACATTCCTGATTGATGCTAGGGGAGAAATTGTTGTGGAGGCTGGTGAAATCGATGCGGTGGATCTCACTCTGGCGCTCCCTTCGTTGATGGCCGCATTTGAGGCTGGAGTGGAGATCAGCGGCGTGCTCCAGAAGGAAGTACCCGCGAATTTTATGTACTTCGACGGAGAAAGCTACGATTTCTATCAGGCAAGCGTCGGTGCGGACCACGCGTTGGTAATTGTGTTTGAGTCGAAGAAGGGGGCCAAGCAGATTGGGGCGGTGTTGCAATATAGTCGGCAGGCGGCCACGGATCTGGTGAGTGGCCTATATAGCGTCGGGGAGGCTAAAGTGACTACTTCGACTTCCCGCTCGGATAATAAAAAAAAGAAGAAAGAATCTGAGCGGTACGGGGATATCCCCGCTAGACAAGTGAAGGAGTCGGATCTCGAGACTGCTGCCAGTTCGGTGAGCAAGAAGGGGGCCGAGGATTATTGGGATGAGGCCAACGAGAAATCGGACGGAACCGGTCCGATCGACCAAAGCATGCTCACCTTTGATGAGGCGCAGAAACGGGGTCTGCTCCGCGAAGAATCCGAAGACTAACCATCCACTTGGCTAGAATCAAATCCGGTACCTGCTTACGCAGGATAAGCCCATCGGGTGCGCCAAGGACAAGCCCTTCGGGTTCGTGCAGTACAAACCCATCGGGTTCGCCAAGGACAGGCCCTTCGACTTCGCGAAGGACAAGCAAGCCAGGATTCTTGGTGGTGATACAATGTTTCCCTGTTCCTTGGGGCGTGGTGTAATGGCAGCACAACGGACTTTGGATCCGTTGATCCAGGTTCGAATCCTGGCGCCCCAGCCTGGCGAAATCCCCGATTTGAATTCACACTAACCTGCATACCTAGAGTGTCAGAAGACCCCCCGCAGATCTCACACCATGAGATATCCCAGTAATGGGAAGTGAGTCAATCATCCTTGCCGCTGGGCTCGGCACACGTATGAAGTCCGCCGTGCCGAAGCTATTGTTGCCGCTTGCTGGTCGGCCCATGATCCAATGGTCAGCAAATGCGTGCCGCGAGGCAACTGGAAGTGAGCCGTATCTCATCGTACCCTCTGAAGGAGCGGCCATAGGGGAGGCAGCTGGAGCTTCGTCGAGATTTATCGAGCAAGCGGACCCGCTCGGCACTGGCCATGCCGTGCTGCAGGCGGCAGATAGATTGAATGGCCAATCCGAACTGGTTTTGGTCGTTTATGCGGATATGCCATTGCTTAGCGCGGACACCTTGCGCTCCCTTGTAGAGGGGCAATCGAAAAGCGCTGGAGTCGTTACGTTGCTGACCACAACCAGTCAGCAGTCACGAGGCTTTGGTCGTGTAATTCGGGATGAAGCAGGATCTATCGTTGCCATTGTGGAGGAGGCGCAGGCCAGCTCGGATCAACTTGCGCTGACCGAGCTTAACGTCGGAGCCTACTGTTTTGATTCCAGGTGGCTATGGAGAGAGTTGGCCAATGTGAAAATCTCGCCTAAGGGAGAGTACTACCTGACAGATGTGGTAGGGCTGGCCGCCAAAGGAGGCGAGGGGATAGGAGCGATTCGGGTAAGCGACCCAGACGAAACGATTGGGGTTAACACGATGGAGCACCTGGCCCAGGCGGAAGGAGCTGCGAGAAGAAGGATCAACAGCAAATGGATGGCAGCCGGGGTCAGGATGATTGACCCGGATACAACCTATATTGACGCAGAGGTTCGTATCGGTCCGGGTACCGTGCTGCTTCCAAATACGCATCTCGGGGGCCAGACGGTCATCGGTAACGACTGCCAAATCGGCCCGAATTCCATTCTCCGGAATGCTGAAATTAAGCATAGCTGCGTAATCGAATCCTCCGTGGTGGATAAGGCGGTGCTAGAGGCCGGGGTGAATGTGGGTCCATTCGCGAGATTACGGCCTGGTGCCAGGCTGGGGCCGGGAGTGCACGTCGGCAATTTCGGAGAGATCAAGGACAGCACACTAGGCGCCGGCGTAAAGGTTGGCCATTTCTCGTATCTCGGGGACGCTACGATCGGCGAAAATGTCAATATCGGGGCCGGCACCATCACCTGTAATTACGATGGCAAGAAAAAGAACGCCACGACGATTGGCGCAGGTGCCTTCATTGGGAGTGATACGATGCTGGTGGCGCCCGTCACGATTGGTGTTGGCGCTCGCACCGGTGCGGGCGCGGTGGTCACAAAGGATGTGCCGGACCATACCCTAGCCGCGGGCGTACCGGC
>JAPUGV010000154.1 GCA_027298025.1 Chloroflexota bacterium
CATTCAAAGCACCTTGAACCTGCTCGAGGGACGTTCACCCGATGAGGTCACCGATCTCGAATCCGGAACGGTGTCCATCATCGAGCAAATCATCGACGCCCAGGAGGAGGAGCGCCGCAAGATCTCACGGCAGATCCATGACGGTCCCGCGCAGGTGCTTGCCAACCTCATCCTGCAGGCGGAGATCGCCGCGCGTTTGTTCGATACCGATCAGGACAAGGCGCGGCAGGAACTCAACGACCTCAAGGCCTCCGCCAATTCCACCTTTTCACACATTCGGGACTACATCTTCGACCTCAGGCCCATGATGCTGGATGACCTGGGTATCGTGCCGACTATCCGTCGCTATGCAGAGGCGTACAAGGAAAAGACCGGACTGGATGTCAGCGTAGTGGTCACTGGCACGGAGCGCAGGCTCGAATCCCATCGGGAAGTCCTGATTTTCCGCACCGTGCAGGCCTTGCTGCAGAACGTGCGTGACTATGCTCAGGCAACTCAAGTCAAGGTCCTGCTGGATCTTGATGACACGCAAGTGCGAGCAACCGTGGAAGATAACGGCAAGGGTTTTGATGTCGAGTCTGCCATGGAGGAAGATGGCGCAGCACGCGGTCTTCGAGTCAACAAGGACCGCCTGGAGCAGGTAGGCGGCTCGTTTGAAATCGAGAGTCAACCCGGAGAGGGGACGAAAGCAAGTTTTGCGATTCCGATCGAGGAACCCTAGCGCCATCGGAGATTCGTCCTATTGTGGGCAAAGGGGTCACTTCCTATAATTTGGGGGCCTTGGAGCAAAAACAGGGCAAAATTGAAACGGAAAGGTGGTGAGTACATTGCTTTACGCACCTAAGGAAAAGGGGCAGGGCTTGGTTGAGTATGCGTTGATCCTTGTTTTAGTGGCCGTCGTCGTGATCGTTATATTGGCGCTGCTTGGACCCGCCATTGGGAACGTCTTTAGCAACGTAATCGTCAACATTTGATCTCCCAGTGGGAAAGGTCTCAAGTGGTCGCTCGACCACCTGCCAGAGACGAAGGAGCCCTATCTCTGATAGGGCTCCTTTCATGGTTGCCTCGGCGACCTTGGTATGGGGAAACATAGCAGAATTGTCTAAAATTAGCTCCGAAAGTCGGCCGACTTGACAACTCTACCTCTAGCGGTATCATACGCACACGCTGGCCGGCCGGGCGTGTCAACGCACAATAAGGAGGCATAATGCGCCGTGGTCGCGTTTTCATCCTGCTAGCACTCATCCTACTTGTGGGCGCAGTGGCAGCGTTTTTTGTGCTACAACCTCGAGCAGCAGAGCCGGTAGTCGAAGCGGTTCCAACGCCGATTGGTGAAGCTGAGATTGTTATTGCCGCTCAGCACATCTCCAGGGGATCTCTCATTCCCCCCGAAGCGGTAATCGTCTCGCCGTTTCCTGCAGACTACAAGGTCGAGACTATGCTGGACGACCCAGGTCAAGTCGTGGGGAAACGCGCCCGGATGGACATCGGCCGCGGGGTTCCCATTACCGAAAATATGATCACCGATCAGCCCGGGGATCTGCTAGCGGTGGGCTCGGACGCCTCAATCGCCATTCCGCGAGGGTTCACCGCCATCGCGATGCCGATGGATCGGTTCTCGGGTGTGGCCTTCGCCCTGAGAGAAGGTGACCAGGTGGACATCTTGGTGAGCATGCTGATCGTCGATCTGGATACCGATTTCCAATCCGAGCTTCCGAATGAAGCCATGTTCCTTTTCAACCCGGACGGCCAATTGCTCAGCGCGATCAGCTGTCGAGTCGTTGAGACCGCGGAAACGGGAGAGCTGATCTGTTCCTCTTCAGAGCGCCCGCCGACCATCGGGCTGCTCCAATTCGATGAATTTTCTGGGCAGGATTTCTACGCCGGGCCCTCTGGCCCCCAGCGCCCACGTCTAGTTACGCAACGTATGATTACCAGCGCAACCGTCCTGGGAGTTGGAGATTTCCCGCCAGAAGTTGAACAAGGGGCCGTTCAGACAATCGCAGTGCCGCAAGAGGAGGGCGTGGGTGCTCCCGAGGCGCAAGCGCAGGCTCAGCAGGCAGGGGAACAGGCGCCCCCGGTAATCGTGCCGCCTGATATCATTACATTGATTGTGAGCCCTCAGGATGCCCTGGCGATCCATTGGGCCGTAAATGCGGGCTTGGATCTGACGCTCACCTTGCGAAGTCCGAATGACCCGACTCCGGAAATCGATACGGACAGCGTGACCCTGCAGTTCATGATTGACAATTACGATATCGCCGTTCCTTCCAAGCTTCCATACGGCACGGAACCCAGGCTCACAACCGAAGACTTCGTATTCCCGCCTGATTTTGAGGTGACGGCGACGCCCGCTCCATAGCAGTCGAGTTACCTTTGGAGAGAAACTGAATGACTGAAGTCGCGGAAGAAAGAATCCGCGTACTCATCGTTGATGACTTTGCGGAGACGCGAGAAAACCTCCGCAAACTTCTCCAGTTTGAGTCCGATATTGTCGTGGTCGGCGCGGCCGGCTCGGGCCATGAGGCGATTGAAGTCGCCTCCGAGACCAAACCCGACATCGTCTTGATGGACATCAATATGGAGGACATGGATGGGATCACCGCCACCGAGGCGATCCTGAGCGAGGTCCCGTTCACGCAAGTCATCATTCTGTCCGTCCAGAGTGAGCAGGACTATATGCGCCGGGCGATGATGGCCGGGGCGCGGGACTTTATGGTCAAGCCTCCTTCCAGTGAGGAGCTGATCGCGACCATCCGACGTCTCTCGGTTTTCGCTCGTGACAAGCGCAAGGAGTTTGAGAAACCAGCCGCTGCTGATGTGGCCGAGTTGCCGCCGGGGGCAGCAGGGTACGATTCCTCCCATCGCCCGGCCGGCACCGTGCTCGCGTTTTATAGTCCGAAAGGTGGAGTGGGTTGCACGACGATCGCCACTAACATCGCACTCGGGCTCGATACCGAAGAAACACCCACCGTCCTTGTGGATGGGAATCTGCAATTCGGCGACGTCTCGGTCTTCCTCAATCTCCAGTCCAAGTACTCCATCAATGATCTCACCGCGCGCATGGATGACATCGATCCGGAAATCTTAGAGGATGTGTTGCTTCTTCATGAGAGCGGCTTGCGCGTCTTGGCCGCACCACCGCGCCCAGAGATGGCGGATGAGGTCAATGCAGATCAGATACGGACGATCATCCAGTTCTTGCGCCGGCACTTTGCCTACGTGGTCGTCGATACGGCCTCTACGATGGACGACACGACGTTGGCCATCCTGGATACGGCCGACTTACTGATCGCGATTTGCACGCCCGACATCCCTTCCATCAAGGACGCGCGGCATCTTTTTGATCTGCTTCACATCCTGGAGTTCCCGACGGAGAATGTCTGTTTCGTACTCAACAAAATGGATCGCAAGGGCGGGATCTCCTCGGAAGCGGTTGGGGAGAACCTGAAACGTGAGGTAGAGGCGGTGATCCCAATGGATGAGCGCGTGGTTACTGCCTCCATCAACAAAGGAATCCCGCTCATTCTGAGCGATCGCAGCAGCCCACAATCAAGAGCTATCATGCAATTAATGGGGACCATCAAGCAGCGCCTCTCGGAGGCGCAGGAGCAGGAGCAAGAGGAGGAAGTGAAAGAGCGACCACGCATGCTGGGTCGCTGACTCCTTGGAGAACGCCTCGGAGGAATAATCAGTGTCGTTACTTAAGAGGATCGAGCAGGGTCAGACCGATGAGAGCCCGAGCCCGCCGGAAGCGCCGGAACAGCCCTTCGCGCCTGGCGACAGCGGCGGAACTTCTCGGCTGAGCGGGCTCAGCGCGCGACGCACAGCTCCACCCGAACAGACTCCCGGCGGGCGTATTCACGATATCAAGAACGAAGTTCAGAATCGCTTGCTTCAGGAATTGGACCCGTCGATGGATGTCACTCAGACAGCCGAAGTCCGGCGGCAGATCGAGGAGCTGTTTGAGAGTATCTTGGCCGAGATGAATATCGTTCTCTCGCGACCAGAGCGAAGGCGCCTGTTTGAACAGATCGTCGCAGAGATCCTTGGGCTTGGACCCATCGAGCCGATGCTTGCCGATGAGAGCATCACGGAAATTATGGTCAACGGCGCGAAGAACATCTACATCGAGCGCGCGGGCAAGATTGTTCGTGAACCGACATCCTTTGAAAGCGACGATCACCTCATGCGGATCATCGACCGCATCGTCGCGCCCCTTGGAAGGCGCATCGATGAGTCGAGCCCCTACGTGGACGCGCGTCTCCAAGACGGATCGCGCGTCAACGCGGTCATCCCCCCCATCGCGCTGGGGGGCCCCACGCTCACCATCCGAAAATTCGCAAAGAACCCTATCACTGTTGAACAGCTCATCGAGTATGGCACCATTACACCTGAGTCGATCGAATTCCTTAAAGCCTGTGTGATCGGCCGCATTAATATGGTGATTTCTGGCGGTACAGGTTCCGGCAAGACGACGATGCTTAACGTAATATCGCAGTACATCCCGTCCGACGAGCGCATTCTCACGATTGAGAACGCGGCCGAGCTGCAGCTCAGGCAGGAGCACGTCGTTACGCTCGAATCGCGTCCACCCAACATCGAGGGGCGGGGCGAAGTCACAATCCAGGACCTTGTGGTGAACTCCCTGCGCATGCGACCCGATCGAATTATCGTTGGAGAGATCCGCGATGAAGCCGCGCTGGATATGCTCCAGGCCATGAACACCGGCCACGAAGGATCGATGACGACCGCGCACTCCAACAGTCCACGCGACACTTTATCTCGTATTGAAACCATGACCTTGATGGCCGGCATGGACCTCCCTACCCGGGCGATTCGAGAGCAGATTGCTTCGGCGCTGGAGTTGGTCGTGCACCTGGAGCGCATGAGGGACGGGACGCGCAAACTCACCCACATTTCTGAAATCCAGGGCATGGAGGGAGACGTCATCACGATGACCGATCTGTTTGTGTTCGAGCAGACCGGCTTGGAAGACGGCAAGGTTATCGGTCGCTTGCGGCCGACAGGGCTCCGCCCGAAGTTTATGGAGAAGATTGAGCAGTCAGGCATCCAATTGCCGGCCTCCATCTTCGGGGTTGGCCAGGGAGGCTCCTACAGATAGCAATGGATCCTACAATCGTACTCATCGTTGGCGGCGGACTAGCCCTTCTCTTTCTGGTGGTAGGCATCGTGCTCTCACTCGTGGGGGGCGGGTCGGTTGTTGAAGAACGACTGGGTCGCTACGCCGAGACGGGGGGCATGGTCACTACCGTCAGCGATGAGTCCGCAGATCGAGATGATCGGCCTACCCCCCTCTCAGATTTCCTCAACAATCTCGGAGAGGGTACGGATCTCTTTGCCGGTATCTCAACAAACCTTGCGCAGGCGGATATCAAACTGCGCCCGGCGGAGTACCTGGCTGCCCGAGTAGTAGCTATGTTTGGGGTGGCCGTCGTTGCCTTCGTATTGAGTGGAGCCATTCTGGCGGTAGTTGGGGCGTTGGTCGGCTTTTTCATCCCGCCCATCTATGTTGGTCGCGCCAGGAAGAGCCGACTGAAAGCTTTTGACAACCAGCTCAGCGACATGCTCAACCTGGTTGTCAACGGACTTCGCGCGGGGTTTTCGACTTTGCAGGCCTTGGAAGCAGTTAGCCACGAAATGCCGAGTCCGATTTCGGACGAATTCCGCCGAGTGGTCCAGGAAATGCAGTTGGGTATCACCATGGAAGAAGCGATGGATCATTTGATGCGGCGAATTCATAGTGACGACCTAGATCTTGTAATCACGGCGATAAATGTGCAGCGCGAGGTGGGTGGTAACCTGGCCGAAATCCTGGACGTAATCTCCTTTACGATCCGTGAGCGGGTGCGCATCAAGGGCGAAATCGCGTCACTTACGGCGCAGGGCCGAGCCACGGCCTGGGTAATCTCTGCGCTGCCCATTGCGCTCGTGGGCTTGCTCTTTGCTGTTAACAAACCTTACATCATGCAGTTCTTCAACCCAGAGACCCGCTCTTGTGGTATCCCCTTGCTATCCCTGGCGGGCTTGATGATTGTGAGCGGGTTTCTAATCACGCAGAAGATCGTGGATATCGACATATGAGGGACATGGACCGATGATTTTTGTAATTGTTGGAATCGTAGTACTGCTGGCCGTGATCCTGGTGATCGTAGGCATCAATATGCCCCAGTCCGACGATCCGATTCAGGATCGACTGTCAGAACTTACCATCTCTGATGAGCCGATGTCACTCGAGGAGCTGGAGCTCTCTCAGGATTTTGGCCAACGCATCCTCCTACCGTTCTTCAATCGCATCGGTGAGACGGCTCAGCGATTTACGCCGCAGGCGACGCTTGAGAACGCCCGCCAACGGCTGGAGATGGCCGGCAACCCAATGCAGATGAACCCGGCCTTCTTCCTGATGCTGCGTTTCGTATTTGCCGTCCTGTTTGGCGGCCTGCTGTTGCTCATCTTCGCCAGGACCGGTGGGAATTGGCTGCAGGGTTTGGGAATCTCCCTTCTGTTTTTGTTGATTGGCTTTGCATTTCCCAACCTGTGGTTGAGCGGCCGGATCTCCGCTCGACAAAAAGCCGTGTTCCGAGCCATGCCTGACGCGCTCGATCTGCTCACGATTTCGGTGGAAGCAGGCTTAGGGTTCGACGCAGCGATGGCCAAAGTGCATGAGAAGTGGATCAATGAGCTCGCTCTGGAATTTGGGCGAGTGATTCAGGAAATTCGCCTCGGAAAGCTGCGGCGGGACGCGCTGAGGGACATGGCCGATAGACTGGGAGTCAGCGAGATGTCCAGCTTTGTTGCGGCTGTCATCCAGTCCGAACAGCTCGGCGTGAGCATGGCGAAGGTGCTTCGTATCCAGTCGGATCAGATGCGCGTGCGACGGAGACAAATGGCAGAGGAGGAGGCTCACAAAGCTCCCATCAAGATGGTATTTCCCATCGCCTTGCTGATCTTCCCCTCGATTATGATCATTCTGTTGGGACCTGCAGCAATGCTGCTCGTGGCTTCGCCGCTGGGAGGCATTCTCGGCGGATAATTAGCGGGCAGCCGCTCTATCGGAAAAACACTGCGCAATCAAATGATCGCACTGCAAAGGTGGGTAGGAGCAGGTCTCGACCTGCTCTTTCCGATTCAATGTGCAGGCTGCGGCGGTGCCGGCACCATCTGGTGCGTTGAATGCGACGTGTCGATTGTCCGACTGACCGAACCGCAGTGCCAACAGTGCGGCTATCCGCTTGATAACCGCAGATCCTGCCCTTCGTGCGTCTCAAGGAGGCCTGCACTGCGGGTTCGTTCATACGCCCGATACAAGGGGCCAGTCGCGCAAGCGCTGCTCCACCTCAAGTACCACCCCGATCGTCGGCTGGTTTCGGAGATGGGAGCCTGGCTGGATGAATTGCACGTGCGGGAGGGCTGGCGCGCGCGGGTCGTCGTTCCGGTGCCTCTGAGCAAGCGCAGATTGCAGCACCGTGGATTCAATCAAGCGTCACTCCTTGCGGAAGCCTTGGGTCGATGCGCCGGCCTGCCCGTCGATCCGAGCCGCCTCAAGCGCGTAAACGACACCCGATCTCAGGTCGGGTTGGATCCACATGAGCGTTGGCATAATGTAAGGCAAGCCTTCCAAGCAGAAGCTCGATCATTTGAGGGTGCGGATGTTCTCGTCGTGGATGATCTGTTCACGACCGGCGCGACTCTGTCGGCCTGCGCTACGGCAATTCGGGCAGCAGGCGCTCAATCCGTCGTCGGGCTGACGGTCGCCAGGGCATAATCAAGTTCTCAACGCGGTGAGGGAAAAAAATATGGGGGGAGGAAGCCAATGCCAATTGCGGTAAATATTCACGTACGTGAGATGGAATTGGATAACCGCCTCAAGGAATATGTCGAATCGCGCGTTTCTAAGCTCGATCATTATCTCAATATATTGGATGAGGCCGACGTCGATTTGAGGCATGCGCCGACCGCTCGCAGCGTGGAGGATCGCCAGGTGGCCCAACTGACGGTCCGAGGAAAGGGCGCGCTGCTGAGAGCAGAGGAGCGCACAGCGGACATCTATGCCTCGGTGGATGCAGTCCTTGCCAAAATCCAGCGGCAGATCGACAAGTACAAAGGGCGGCGCTGGCGGGCGAGGGGAGATGGTCGAAAAATGGCGGAGATACTCTCAAAAGAGTCAGAAAAGGCCATTGAAGACGCAGATCAAATCGCCAGCCGCAAGCGCTTTCACCTCGTCCCGATGAGCGAAGCTGAAGCGATCGAACAGATGAGTCTGCTAGGGTATGAGGATTTCTTCATCTTCTATAACGGGGACACGAGCGAGGTGAACGTCCTCTACCGCAGATTCGATGGCACACTGGGCCTGATCGAATCAGAGGTCGTCTAACGCAACAAAGCGCCTACCGCTACCCAACCCAGATAACAAAAGGCCCGGAGGGGACTCCCTCCGGGCCTTGCATTGAGTCCTCATAGACTACCAGCCTTCCAGGAACTGTTCCCACTCTTCGTTTTCTGGGAGGTGCGACCCGTAGAGGTACAGCGCGGATGCCTTCGGCTCGTGCGGCGGGCGAAGGAGGGACATGTGTGCCGCCTGGAGGGTCCTTCCACCCTTCTTGAGGTTGCAGGCCGGGCAGGCCGTAACCAGGTTGGTCCACCCGTGGTCGCCGCCCCGGTGTCGAGGGATCACATGATCCAGTGTGAGACGGCGTCCATCTAACCCGCAATACTGGCAGGTGTGACCGTCTCGTCTGAAGACCTCGCGCTTGCTCAGGCGCACACGGGGTCGCGGCCGCTTCACCATGTAGCCGAGCCGGATAACCGAAGGACGGGGATAGTCCTGGCGAACGGTATGGATGAACCCGCGTCCGTTGAGCAGCAAATCCGCCTTGCCTTTGAAGACCAGGCCAATGGCACGGCGAGTCGAGCATACATTCAGGGGCTCGTAATTCGCGTTCAGGAGCAGAACCGGATCGTTAATGATATGCATTATGCCAAATCCGTGTTGCTTAAGCTAAGTTCTATTCGGAAAACCGGATTATGCCGAGCCGATAGCAGCCTCAATGGCTCACGGGCGGGGATTATATCACTGGGGGAAAACGAGCATTTGGGGATCGCGGCCCTCAATCGGAGCCTAGACAAAGCGCTGGCGGATTGCCGAACTGATGTAATCCATGCTGGAGACGACAATGGCGATAGCGAGCATCGCGGCGCTCGCGGACCGGTAGTCGAGCAGCCGAATGTTCTGTTGCAGCAAGAACCCGATGCCGCCCCCGCCCGCGAATCCAATGATGGTGGAGAACCGGACGTTGATGTCCCAGCGGTACATCAGGAACGAGATATAGGGTGGGATGATTTGCGGAACAACGGCAAATTTGATGACCTGCGCGCGATTGGCTCCGGTAGCCCGCACGGCCTCCAGCGGACCCAGGGCGATGCTCTCCACTTGTTCCGAAAAAAGCTTGCCCAAGGCTGCAACCGTGTGCAAGGCAAGCGCCACGACGCCTGCAAAAGGCCCAATTCCCACCCACACCACGAACACAATCACCATGACGAGCGGTTCCACCGACCGGATTCCGTTCATTATGGTGCGCATGACGAAGTACACCCAGTAGCCAATAGGAAGCGGCTGCCTCGGATCGACGCGTAGCGTAAGCAGTGCGCCACCGATGGCGCCGACGATGGCTGGAATCACGAATGTCTGGGTCAGATCCAGAACTTGGTAGAACCAGTCGATCGCGGCACCGATCAGTGCAAAGAGTGCCGCTCCGGCCAGCGCCGCCACGGCAAGATTGATGGTTCGCACCGTCCTTGGATCCAGCCGGTCCGAGGCCTGCTGGCCGACCCGGCCGCCAAGGCTTCCGAAGGCGCCGCCCGCGATCAATGCCGCAAAGGCCGGCGTGAGCAGACGCAAACTGTCTCCAAGCTGAAAAACGAAGTCGCCCAAGAAACCCAGAGCGCCCAGCGGCTCAATGAGGGCCTCGCCCACAAGCAGCATCATGTAAGCCACCAGGTACGAGATCGCGATCGCTGCGAGCCCCGCCAACCCATAGCCAACTGTGCGGATGAGCCTAGCGTTCAATTCGGAAGTTTTTTCCTTCTCGTGTGTCAAGGTTGTCACGGAAGCCAAGCCGATTGCAAAGGCACCGAGCACTACGCCGCCGGTGATGAATGCGTTATCTCCAAGGGTGGATTCTACAAGACGGCCGATCTGGACCGCGATTGCGCCCCCTAACCCAATCCCAATGAGCCAGCCCAGCAATGTCAGTGAGACACTCGTCAGCGGGGTTCTGATTTCCGACATCAGATTTTGCGCGGCCAAGAAACTGAGGGGGATCGCCAGGATGGCTCCGAAGGTGGTGGCCAACAGGGCAAGGAACACGGTTTCGACAATCTTGTCAAAGACGAGTTTGCCGGTTCTGGAGACCCGCGGACCGCCCACGTTTTGACGCGCGGTGGCGCGGATCGTCTGCGCTTCCTCAATCGGCTGCCGGTTGGGAAGCTCGCCGGTAATTGAAAAGTGACCCCTTGAATCCGTTTTGAACGAACCGAGCTGCAGTTTTACCCCACTCTGCGCAATGAAGTTCACCGGTCCAGCGGTATTGGGAAGGAATTTGAAACCTTCGATGGTCACAATATCTTTTGGCCCGGCGCAGGCCGGCGTCACGACGATATAAGCTCCGCGAGTGTCAACATTAATGGGGGGCGCCTGACCCTGGGGGCAGGGCAGATGGAAGGGCAAGTCGACGTCCTGCTCGATCTGCTCATACTCCAAGATATCGGGATGAGCCAGGGCGCGGAGGATCCGAGTCAATGAGGTAAGCCGCTGTTCATCTCGAGTGGTTTCAAAGTTGACATCGGTTACCGAGAAACCGAAGGCATACACCACGACCACCACCACGATGACCCCCACGATAATCAGCCACCGCACGACGGGTTTCTTGCGAAGATTTCTCATCCGACCCGTTCCGCCTCCTGGCCATAGATCTCCTTGAACCTGGCGTCGTCGATGGCCTTGGGAGGGCCGTCGAACATCAGCCTGCCCTCGTTTAGTGCGATCGCTCGACTAGCGTAGCGGTGCACCAAATCGAGGAAATGCAGGCTGCAGATGACCATGACCCCCTCGTTCTGGTTGATATCCTCGAGGTGCTGCATGATGGAGTGCGCCAGAACCGGGTCCAGGCTGGCCACGGGCTCGTCGGCCAGCACGATTTCTGGTTCCTGCATCATCGCTCTAGCGATTCCGACTCGCTGCTGCTGGCCGCCGCTTAATTCATCCGCGCGCTTCTGCGCTTGATCCGCGATCCCTACCCGTTCCAGCTGCTCCCTTGCCATCTCCATATCATTCTTGGAAAAGCGATTGATCAAACTGAGAGCCGGATTTACGTAGCCGAGTCGTCCTGAGAGCACGTTCGTAATGACTTTCGAGCGGTTCACCAGATTGAAATTCTGGAATACCATGCCGATCTTGCGGCGGATGTGGAGCAGTTCGTCTTGGCTGGCCTGGGTGACATCGACGCCGTTCCAGATCACCTGACCGTCTGTCGGCTCCACGAGTCGATTGATGCAGCGGAGAAGCGTCGACTTTCCTGAACCACTGAGCCCGATCACAGCCAGGAATTCTCCAGACTCGACCGTAAAGCTGACATTGTCGAGAGCCAGCACATCGCCCGGGTAGATCTTGGTGAGGTTCTTGACTTCAAGCATGAGTCGTCCGATGGGTAGCGGCGGAACAGAAATGGCCCGCGGCCGATGACGAAATTCTAACCGTAAAAAAAACAAGAGGCTGTCTCAAGGGGGGTTGAGACAGCCTCTTCAGGCATGGGGAGAATGGGACTACGCGCCGATGTTTTCCAGCGTGATTCCCTGCTGCTCCATCAAGAGGCGGATGCCATCGAAGTTCTCATCGAAGATCGGGCCCGCGCCCGTCCACTCATAAAAGTCAGGCGAGCAGATGGTCTCCGCGTCGACCTGGCACGCGTCCGAGGCCAGATAGGCAATCAGAGCATCGATGATGGGCTCCTTGACCTCATCCGGGAAGTCCGGTGAGAACGACAGGGTGTCGTTGGGGATCTCAGGCGAGATCGCGAGGATGCGGACTTTTTGTACTACGTCCGGAGCCTCTTCTCGTATGCCTGCCCGGGCATCCAGCACGCGGATGCCACCGCAGAACAGGCGGTTTTCTTCAGTGACCGCACACTCCGATAAAAGATCATCCGGAATATCGGGTGCATCGCCCAGCGCCCATCGACCCTCGGGTAGCAGCGGCGGGCTGAAGAACGTGGTGGCAAAGTCGACCTCGCCGAGGTACACCGCGCGCGCCGATGACGTGTGGCCACCCGTTTCAACGCGATCGCCAGGGGTGATCCCCAGGTCGGTCAGCTGAGCCAGGGGAACCAGATAGCCGGAGGTCGAACCCGTATCGCCGAAACCCCAGGTCTTGCCCTCCAGATCCTCCAGAGTCTGGATATCGCTGTCCCGTGCCACGATGTACTGCGCCCAGTACACGTTCCAGCCGAAGCGTTCTGAAGCCAGAGCCGGCTCGACACCGCACAGGCCATTGGCCAGTACGTAGCCGAAGGCAGGGATAAACCCGATCGTGTTCGTGGGCGAAGCGCACATTTCTTCGATCGTGGCGGCATAGGAAGTTGGGACGCTGACTTCGAAGACCATTCCCGTAGCCTCACCAAAGAACTCCTCGATCGCGTCGCCCGACCCCACGATGACGTCCACGCTGACTGACGGAACAAAGAGCACCTGAATCGGGTTGTCGGCCGTTCCGAGATCCGGAGTGGCGTAGGCACCTTCACCGATCTCGTCATAAGTCGTGACGAAATCCGGGCCGAACCACTTCAAGTTGATTTGCTCCAGAAAACCATCTTCCTTCATCTCGGCGATCACCTCATTGAAGGCATCGACCAGAGGGCTGCCCAAGGGGAAGATGAAGCCGAGCATATCGCTCGAGAGCGAAGGGCCGACTAGCTCCAGCAGATCCTTATTGACCGCCAGATAACCCTGGCCCGCGGTCTCGTCGACGACCGATCCGTCGGTGTCGCCACTGACAACGGCCTGTATGGCCTGACCGAAGTCATCAAAGGTCTGGATCCGGTCCGCGCCGAGCGCTGCCTCAGCAACCGCGTAGTTTGTGGTTCCGATCTGCTGTGACAAGATCGTATCCGGATCGGCGGCCAAGGCGTCGAGGCTGTCGAAGCGGTCGTCGTCTTGGCGGACCAGCAGCCGCTGCTCGATCGCAATGTACCCGTCCGTGAAGGCCACCGTCTGAGCCCGCTCCTCAGTGATGGTGATGCCATCCGCAGCCATATCGAACTGCCCATCGGCCACGGCGGCAATCATCGTATCCCAAGCAAACTCCTGCCATACCGGAACACAGTTCAGGCGGTCACAGGCCTCATTGATAAAGTCGTAGTCCCATCCGCCCGCTTCACCGGTGTCAAGCCGGACGAAGTTGAAGGGCAGGTAGGCGTTCTCGGTCGCGATCGTAATTTCCCTGCCGCCGAGATCCGGCAGTCCGGCAGGCTCTTCCACGGCCGGCGGCGGCTGTACGGGCGCCGGCTCTGGAGTGGCGGTCGCACAGGCCGAGACGACCAGGGCGCCTAAGAGCAACAGGCTAAGAAGAAACACAGGTCTCTTCACGTTTTTCTCCTCCTAAGTTTCGTGTATTTGTTGGCTAAATCATTCGAGTCGATGCAATGAGTTATCACTCCGATCTACCACCTCCTCTCGTGGATTCAGGAAAATTGCCAGCAGTGCTGAGCCGAATCTGTTTTCAGCGTGGGAATTTTACCCTGACTTGAGCCGCCGCTCCATATACTTCACGCCTGCGGACAGCAGAAGCGTCATGCTGAGATACAGGAAGGCAATCGAGTAGTAGGTCTGCGGAAAGACAAATGAGGCGGCCGCGTACTTCTTGCCGAGTTGTGTGATTTCCGCTACACCAATGACGGACAGCAACGAGGATTCTTTTAACATGGCGATGAAGTCATTTCCAAGCGGCGGCAGAACGCGCCGGACCGCTTGCGGGAGGATGATCAACCTGAGCGATTGAAAGCGCGTCAATCCAAGGGACTCGGCGGCTTCGACTTGCCCTCGTTCGATGGATTGAATTCCGGCCCGAAAGATCTCAGATGAGAAGGCGCCGTAGCTGATGGCAAGCGCAATGATGCCTCGCATGATGAAGCTGATGTCCCGGACAATGAGCCCGCTGAGGATATTCTCTGTCGACAGCAGGCCGATGCCAGCCAGAGTATTTCCGATGTTGTTTACCACTCCGACACCCAGCGGCACAAGGACTAGGGCCCAGATAAAAATCTGTACCAGAATCGGAATGCCTCGCACAATCTGTACGTACAGGAGGGCGGCGTTTCTTGCGAAAATGTTTTGAGAAAGCTGGCCAAGTGCTGTGAGCAAGCCCAATACGATCGCGATCGAGTAGGCCGACAAGGTAACGATAATTGTGAGGCGAACACCGACCGCTACGAATCGGATGATCTCGTTGTAGGTTTCATCGGTCGCGAAGTTGAAAACGAGCAACAGCCCGGCCGCAAATATGATCAGCGCCCACCAAGGGAAATCCGACAGATTAGTCGTCAGACGCGCCGAGAAACTGGGG
>JAPUGV010000155.1 GCA_027298025.1 Chloroflexota bacterium
GAGTATGAGAACAAGCGCGAGCGAGTTCGTGCCCTCGATGGCGCCGAGTTATCGGTGCAATCGGGCGAAATTTATGGGTTGGTCGGCGAATCGGGAAGCGGAAAGACCACGCTGGCGCTCGCCATCCTCGATTTGATCGGACCGCCGGGGAAGATCTTGAGCGGCGAGGTAATCTTCGAGAGCGTCTCTCTTCTCACGATCCCGGAGGACGAACTCGACCTCGTACGGGGTAGCCAGATTGGGATGGTGTTCCAGAACGCGGCTTCGAGCCTCAATCCCACGTTCACCATCGGCTACCAGGTAGCGGAGGTACTGCAGGTCCACCTCGGCCTCCGGAGGGCTCAGGCGAGGCTCGAGGCGGAGACCTGGCTGGAGCGTGTAGGGCTTCCAGGACTTGCCGGAGCTTATCCACATCGGCTGTCGGGGGGCCAGGCCCAACGCGCGATGATCGCCATTGCGCTCGCACCGGGACCGAAACTGCTGGTGGCCGATGAGCCCACCTCTGCGCTGGATGTGACGCTGCAATCTCAAATCCTGGAGCTGATTCGGCGGCTGACAGTCGAACAAGGCACGGCTGTGATGCTGATCACCCACGATCTCGGGGTCATTGCCAACATGGCGGAGCGGGTGGGCGTGATGTATGAAGGACGGGTGGTCGAAGAGGCGCCGGTCGGCCAGCTCTTTGCCCGGCCCTCGCACCCTTTCACACAGCAGCTCATTGCCTCGATTGATCTGACCCGCAGGGACAAAGGCAGCCGTGCTAGCTGAGTGCGCTCCACAGCAGAGTCGTTAGCGCCGCGCCTGCGATCGAGGCTGCCAAGTTGACCGGGTCGTTGCCCAGCCAGGGCCAGCCGCTTACGAGCACTGTGGCAGTCCCGCAGGTGTGCGTAGGATGTCGCTCCGTCAGGTGATCACAATTCGGGCACACGTACTGCGCCTGCACCGTGGCCCCCAGCAAGCTGTCGAGTAGGCTTGCCAGCAAACCGCCTGCGCCTGCTATGTAAAGTAGCGCGGTATTTCGCACGAACGGCGAGCCCACCAGCCCGATCAACAGGGCACCCGCCAGTGCGGCAAGACTTCCAAGTAGGCTAATTGCCCCAGAAGTCCCTGCCTCGACCGGTCGCAGATTAGTGATCATTCGGGGCGGAGTGCGCGCAAGAACGCCCACTTCAGTAGCCCATGTGTCGGCGTTCGAAGCGGCCAGCGCCCCCGCCACTCCCACCAGCCACAGGTCCTCATGGGTTAGGCCAAATCCCACAGCCAGCAAGGCCGGCACCGCGCCGTTGGCCAGAACCTGCCATACGTCCCGTCTGCCGCCCTTGGCGGATCGTATAGCGAGCGTCTGCTTGCGTTCTGAGCTCTGCCTGCTGAGCAGACTCGACGAAACGAAGAACGTGAGCAGCAGAATGGCCGGCGCCCATCCCCCAACTCCGAAGGTAAGCGCGCCCACGACCGCCGCGGCAATCGCTCCACCGGTTGTGAGCATCGATGCCCGGCGGGCGCCAAGCGCGACTATCACGCCCAAGACCAGACCCAATGCCAGCTGGGTCCAGGGATCCCGGATCAAGCCGAAAGGAGCTGCCATGTCGCGCCGGCCAATAGAGCTCCAGCAGCAATTGCCGCAATCCAAAGTACATATGCCACCGGCCGATCGGCCTCATTGCCAAAAAACCAGGCGCCCAAAATCAGGTCCGCTATCCAGACCAGTCCGGCGATCATGGGGAGCAGCAGCAGCCTGCCCGGGGGCGCCAGCGGGGTTGGCTGTCCGGTTGGCCCGAATCCGAAGGGGATCAGTTCTGGGAGCGTAGGAGCCATGATGACCAGGGCCCCCAGCAATAGGAGCGGGATCAGGAGCCCGGTCAGTATCAACCCCCGGGCCAAGCCATCGCTCCAGACTCGCGTAACGAGGAAGTCGGCCCGCACCGATCTCTCGGGAATGGCCTCCAGGGAGCCCATTCGGGTAGCGCTAAAAACTGCGCCCTGGAAGGCGTCCGCGTCTGGCGGGGAAATCGCCACGGCGCGGCCGGTGGTCGTGCGGATGACGAACAATTGGCCAGAGGACGCAAAGAAGTCGACCGCGCCTCCCGACTCGGTTCTCGCCCTTCCGACCATGCAGCCCGGCCACCAGAATCCGAACCCTGGTCTGCGCGGCTCTAATTCCTGGCTTCCGGAGAGCTCGCCCGCATGCAGTTTTTCCCGAGGGGGGCCCACTTCAGAGATCATGCCCAGCGGAATCTGTTCATAGGACATGCCCCAGCGGATGTACAGGCCATCGCGATCGACCCGGTATCTTGCTGTTACGAGACCATAAAGCCGATTGAGCACCAGCAAGGCCAGCGGCAGCGCCAGCAGGAGCAAGCCAAGCCAAACCAGGCTTATCGGAGAGATCAATCCCTGGCCCAGTTGGGCAATGCTTAGCGCAATGCCGGCCACTAGGATGGAGAGCCACAGGAATCCCAAAGCGAAACCGAGCGTTCGGTGGGGCGTGAAATTCACCTGCTGTCTTCCATCGGCGCGGGCCTATGCTAGGCTGGAGCCTATGCTAGGCTGGAGCCTAGCATAACCCGATCGAACGAGGGCCATCCGCTCTATTCTGTGAATCAACAGGCCCCCGGAGGTACTCGGGGGCCTGTGTTAGTGAAACGTGTGGGGTCGGGGCTATTACTTCACGGCTACGGGTTCACTTTCGTATACCGCCTCAATCCAGTGTGCGTATTTGGAATTCCTGCCCCGAACGATATCCTCATAGATCTCGCGCAGCTGTCGGGTGATCGGTCCCATCTCGCCGGTCCCGACGTCGCGGAAATCTACCCTGGTAACCGCCGTGATCTTTACCGCCGTCCCGGTCAGGAAGAGCTCATCGCATAGATAGACTTCCGTGCGGTCGATCGAGCGCTCAATCACGTCCAGGCCCAGTTCCTTTTGTGCCAGCTCGATAACGGTGCGGCGCGTGATACCTTCAAGGATGTTATCGGTTACGGGTGGCGTAACCAGTTTCCCATCCCGCAGCATGAACACGTTTTCCGCGCTGCCCTCAGCCAGGTGGCCGTCGTTGTTGAGCACTAGGGCCTCATCGAAGCCGGCGCGCACCGCATCCGTCTTCACAAATGCCGTGTTGACGTACGCACCGCTGATTTTTCCTCTGGCCGGGATGACGTTGTCGTCCACGCGGCGCCAGGAGGAAAATGTTACGTGGGCACCCGTATCGCTCTGAACATATTTGCCAAACGGCACAACGACGATCGAGATCTCGTCGGTCAGGTCGTGTAGCTTGACGCCGATGATCTCGTCTGCCTTGTACAAAAGCGGACGAATGTAGCAATCTTCCTTTAGGCCCTCCTTGCGGAGCAGCTCAAGGGTGACGTTTCTAAGCCCTTCGGTCGTATAGGTATTTTCTGAGCAAAGCAGCTTGCCCGAATTCAGCAGCCGCTCGTAGTTATCCAAGGGGCGAAAAAGGAAGAGTTGTTCCTGCTCTTCGTTCCAATAGCCGCGAATGCCCCCAAACGCCGCAGTCCCGTAGTTCAGCGCGTGCGTTAACACGCCGACCTTGGCCTCGGAGTAAGGGACGATCTCGCCTTTAAAATACGCGTATTGGGGTAGGGTCACCTGGGCAAGCCTCCTGCCGGGCCCTTGCTGTCGTTTCGCTCCGTGGGTAAGGGGTATGAGCGGTCTATCAGAATGTGTTCTTTAGCCCATCCGCTCTCTGAGACAGAACTCAGGATGCGGGCTTCGGGTCTGGCATTTTCATTATATCGTGCGCCGTCCGCGCGAGTCTAGAAAAGCTGGGCTATGTGGGCAGGCAATGGGTCATCGGGCCACGGTGCGGTCATGAACCCTTTGCACGCCGCTCACCCGGCTCGCCACTTCGACCACGGGCGCTCGCATGGATTCATCTTTCAGATGACCCAGCAAGGTTACAGCCCCCAGATGACTGTGAATAGCAATCGCGCCGGGAGGGAGCCCTTCCAGACGTGGATCTCTGGCCAGAGCGAAGGCCACCTCGATCTCCAGCTCGCTGTCCGCGACCATCCCATCTACGATACCCGTCACGCCGGGTACCCACTGCAACGTCTCCAGGACTCCATCCTTGATCAGTCCCGAGCGCACCGGTCCAGAGACCTCGACCCTTCCATCGGGCGTGACATCGACCCGTAGGTCGGACAGCGAATCGCGGACCGGATTGTAATTCCATAGCGCGGTCTCCACCAAAGACTCGAGATCTTCGACGGTCGTTGTGCGTGCGTCGGTCATAACGATCGATCCTCCATCACGCCCCATTATAGTCTCGGGTATTGCGGCGCGACTTAGGCTCTCTGCACAAAGAAAAAGGGCCATCTCGGTCAGACGGCCCTTGTCAGTTTGCG
Source organism: Chloroflexota bacterium (assembly GCA_027298025.1). Classification (GTDB taxonomy): domain Bacteria; phylum Chloroflexota; class Anaerolineae; order Anaerolineales; family E44-bin32; genus JADFRG01. The sequence continues at coordinate 4,365 of JAPUGV010000155.1, forward strand.
ATCGGTCGGCCTATGCCTCGCGGAACTCACCCTCGACGACGTCGCCTTCTTCCTCACCCTCGGTCGAGTCGCCACCTTGTTGTGCTTCCGCCTCAGGCTGAGACGCATCGTCCTCCTGCGCATAAAGCTGCTGGCTAAGCGCGTAGCTCGCCTGCTGAACCTCTTCCGTCAGTTGCTTGATCCGCTCCAAATCATCGCCCTCGAGCGCCTCGCGCAACTCCTTGACCTTGCCTTCGATTCGCTCTCGGTCGTCGGCCGGCACCTTGTCACCCAGCTCGTTCAAGGTCTTTTCCGCCTGGTAGGCCAGGCCGTCACCCGTATTGCGAGCGTCAGCGAATTCCTTCCGCTTTTGATCTTCGGCCTCGTGCGATTTCGCTTCCTCCACCATCCGCTCCACATCATCCGCGTTCAGATTCGTAGAAGCCGTGATGGTAACGGACTGTTCCTTGCCGGTGGCCTTGTCCTTTGCGGTTACATTCAGGATCCCGTTCGCATCGATATCAAATGTCACTTCAATTTGCGGGATTCCGCGTGGCGCCGACGGAATGCCGTCCAGCCGAAACCTTCCCAGCGTATTGTTATCGGCTGCCATCGACCGCTCACCTTGGAGCACGTGGATGTCCACTGCGGTCTGGTTTTCCTCGGCGGTTGAGAAAGTCTCCTGCTTCTTGATGGGGATGGTGGTATTGCGGTCGATCAGGGCCGTCATCACGCTGCCCAGCGTCTCAACCCCCAGCGAAAGCGGCGTCACATCCAGCAGCAGCACGTCCTTGACATCTCCGGCCAGCACACCGGCCTGGATGGCCGCGCCCACTGCCACGACTTCATCTGGATTCACACCCTTGTGCGGCTCCTTGCCGGTCAGCGAGCGAACTAGATCCTGCACCATCGGCATTCTGGTAGCTCCGCCAACGAGCACCACTTCGTCCACCTCGCTGGCCTGCAGGCCAGCATCCTTCAGCACGGATTGAAAGGGTCCCTTGATGCGGCCGACGAGGTCTTCGCTCATCTGCTCGAACTTCGCGCGTGTGAGCTTCATCTGCAGGTGCTTGGGTCCCGAGGCGTCCGCCGAGACGTAAGGCAGATTGATGTCGGTTTCAGTCACCGAAGTGAGTTCGATCTTAGCCTTCTCGGCCGATTCGCGCAGTCGCTGCATCGCCTGCCGATCCTCTAGCAGATCAATGCCCTGATCCTTCTTAAACTCTTCCGCGATCCAGGTCAGGATGCGGTGATCCCAGTCGTCGCCACCGAGGTGCGTATCGCCGTTGGTGGCCTTGACTTCGACCACGCCCTCTCCCACCTCGAGCAAGCTGACGTCGAACGTTCCCCCACCCAGGTCAAAGACCAGGATGGTCTCGTTTTCCTTCTTGTCCAAGCCGTACGCCAGCGCGGCCGCGGTCGGCTCGTTGATGATCCGCATCACTTCAAGGCCTGCGATCTTGCCGGCGTCCTTGGTGGCCTGACGCTGTGAGTCGTTGAAGTAAGCGGGGACCGTGATCACCGCGCGGGTGACGCTCTCACCCAGGTAGGCCTCGGCATCGGTCTTCAGCTTCCCGAGCACCATGGCCGAGATCTCCTGCGGCGTGTATTCCCGATCGTTCATCGGGATCTTGACACGAACGTCATCGCTGCCGCCCTTGACCGTATCGTAGGAGACCATCTTGCGCTCTTCCTCGACCTCGTCCCAGCGTCGACCCATGAAGCGCTTGATCGAATAGACCGTATTCTCTGAGTTGACGACCGCCTGGCGCTTTGCGGTCTGTCCGACCAGCCGCTCGCCACCCTTTGTAAATGCCACGACCGATGGGGCCAATCGCCCACCCTCCGCGGTGGTAATGACAACCGGATCTCCCGCCTCCATTACCGCCACGACACTGTTGGTCGTACCCAGGTCGATTCCAATGATCTTTGCCATTAATGTTTACCTCGCCCCTATATGAGATTTGCCTTCCTATAATACTCGAGTCGCACAAGAGGATCGTTAACACGGCATAGGACGGACATATCACGCTCAGCAACCGATTGCCTGGCTTGCAGCCATAACGCTGAAGGTGCCCAGCATATCGTCTCCTTGAAGCACGGTCGATCGGAGGTAGAACTGAGGCGGACCAACATGTGAGCGCCCCTACTGGGCAGCCACCAGAGGCTGTGCTATAAGCATGCTGCGATGGGAAAGCGCATTCAGAAGAAGGCGCGCAGGGCGGCCCGACGCCGCAGGCGCTGGCGAAACAGTATTATTGGGGTGTTGTTGGTGGGTGGGGCGATCGCGGCCTTCGCCGCCACCCGTCCGGCCGCGCCTGACCCGTCGCTGCCTGCGCTGGTCGCAGAAGAGATCAGTAAGGGACCGGCCGAAGCGCCGGTCACGATCGTGGAGTACGGCGATTTCAATTGCCCTTCCTGCCGCGCCTACCATCAACTGGGTATCATCGACCAGGTTCTGGCCCAGTATCCGGACCAGGTGCGCTTCGTCTGGCGTCACTTCCCCATTATCACGCCTGCCTCCCCGGAGCTGGCTGAAGCGGCCGAATGCGCCGCCGATCAAGGTGCGTTCTGGGAATTTCATGATCTGCTCTTCGATGCTGCTCCGACGCGCGTGGGACAAATGACTGGTTTCGCGGAGTATCTCGGCCTCGATGCCGAGGCTTTCGACCAATGTCTCGCAAGTCGAGGATATCGAGCTGCGGTGGAGGTTCAGACGCGGGAGGCGTTCGGCCACGGTTTCCGAGGTACGCCGTCCTTTATGATTAACGACACACTGTTGGCCGGTCCGCCCAATTACCAGTACTTGATCTCTGTGATCGAAGGCCAATTGAACTAGGAGACTGTATGAGTGAACTCGATGAGGCGAGGAGGGAGAAGGACGCTTTCTTACGCGAGAGCCACCAAAGCCCGCTGCTTCCAGAGCAGCGATCAACTTTCACGGGCTTGAAATACTTTCCAGAAAACCCAAAGCTGCGCCTCAAGGTCGAGGTCGACCGCTTTCCGGAGCAAGAGCTGATCCAAATCCAGACCAATACCGGGGAGGTGCAAACCTACACTCGATATGGCATTTTCAAATTTGCTGTCGATGGCGACCAGGCCGAGCTCACGATCCTTGAGAATGAGAACGGCTATTTCCTGCCCTTTGCCGATTCCCTGGCGGGCACCGAGACCTACGGCGCGGGCCGCTATATCGAGCCCTCCCGTCTTGCCGATGGCCGCTTCCGGGTGGACTTTAATGAGGCCTACAACCCGTACTGCGCCTACAATGAGATGTGGTCCTGCCCGATCACACCGCCTGAGAATCGACTAAAGGTTCCCGTAAGGGCGGGCGAAAAAGTCTTCGAGGTCAAAAAATAGTCAGTTGCGAATAACACCCGCTCAGCGCTCCTCAGGCGGCTTGTGACCGCGAAAACTAAAATAAAGCGCCAGGTCATACACGATCTTGAGCCCCCCGGCCAGGAAGAAGGGGAAGCCGAAACGGGCCAAACCTAACGCCGCTCCAGCGATAACCGGACCGAATGCTTGCGCGGTGGTGCGTGACAGCGTGGTGACGCCGGTGGCGGCCGTTCGCTCCTCAGGCTCAACCATTGCCACGATATACGCGGCGCGCGTCGGTACGTCCATCTGCGAAAGCAGATGTCGGGCAAGCAGCATGGCGCTGGCAGAAGTGAGCGTGGGCATCAGCGGGATCATCATCAACAGCACGTTGGAGGGAAGGTGCGTGAAAACCATCGTGTTCAGCAGCCCAATCCGATCTGCAATGCGTACCGCCACCAGATAGGAGATGGACTTCATCACGTTGACCCCAAAGAATAGTGGGCCCAGGAATTCAGCTCCAACCCCGAAGCGCAGGCTGAACCAGTACGAAATTAGGCTCTGCACCACAAAGCCCCCCGCAAAGGAGTCCAATGCGAAGAGCCCGGCCAGTCTCAACACCGGTCCGCGGGAGTGAGTCAGAGTCACCACGCTTGCACGCTCGGGAAGCTGCGCAAGCTCGACCTTTTGCGACAGCCGGCTGGCGATCAGAAGCGTCGTGATCCCCAGTGCCGCGTAAAGCCAAAACATCAAGCGATAGGAAGTTAGGAGATCCAGCTGCGAGGCGCGGGCGGGGATGGCCGCGGCCAGGGCTCCCAGGGCAACCATCGCCGCGCCCACCGCATTGTACAGCCCGAAGGCTTGGTTCCGACGTTTCTCAGAGGAGACCTGGGGCAGTATGGCCGCCTCCACGGTTTCGAATGGCCCGACCTCTCCGGAGGTTGCGCTGATCGTTCCAGTGAGCGCAGCAGCCACCAGGAGCCCTAGCCCTGGTGTCCACGCGACGGCAAAGATGATCCCGCTGAGCGCCATTAGAGCGGAACTCACCATCAACATCCGACGACGACCCAGGCGATCGGCGCGTGAGGTCACCACACCCGTGAGCAACGCCGACCCGACCAGCGTTGCAGTAAGGATGAATCCCACCTCAAACGGCGTGAAGCCGAGTTCGCCGAGGTAGAGGCCCAGGATCACGCTTACGTAGCCGTAACCGAAGTTGCGAATGCCTTTAGAGGCGAGCAGCAGCCATCCATCGCGTGTAAGCTGCGTCATTGGATTGAAAAGAGAGGAAGGAATTCGTTTGACGAGGGTTGCGCGGCCGACCTCATTCTTGCCTGAGCTCCGCTCCGAACTCGTCCACCCGGAAGACGATTGGATTGCCTCCTAGGTTGAGGCGAACGATCCAGCCCATCACGATGGCCTCGGTGCACATCTCATCCGGACCCGGCAGCCCGAGACAGCCATCCGGCCACTCCCTGGGCTCGTAATCGAGCACCTGCACCTGCTCAGGGCCCACGCCGGCTAGCGCTGCGGCGGCACCGATGGCAGCCAGCACCGCCGGAGGGTAGGGTTCGTCCACCGCAGGAGCTTCTAAAGTTAGCGGATCTCCCAGCAGGCCGCTGAGGAGCAGCATTGTCCCTCCATCCACGCCTGGGTAGACAACGATAAGCTGCCCCGTGGCCCAGATGTTGGGTCGCGCGGGCCAGTCTACCGGCTTTCCGCTCACCAGATAGCCACCTGCCCGAATCGTATCGGATACTGAGCGGCGCTCGACCACAGATCGGTATTCATAGACCTGCACGGCTACGCTCCCCACTAACAGGCCCTGGCTCTGCACACTTAAGTTTGGCGCGGAGGCGTTTGGCGCTGCCGACACCAGAGCGCCCGCTTCTCCCAGTGCAACCTGCAGCTCCGCCAGAGTTTCGATTTTCGGCGGTTCCGGAAACCCAGGCTGGGCTTCCGATCCGCAAGCTACGAGTATGACCGACAGGAGCGCCGTTGACGCTGCCCGCCGCAAATCGTCTCCTCTCGAGAGAAGGTCAGACAGGGACAGGTGCATTGGCGGAAGTTTACATTATTGATGCAGTCCACACGCGATCGGGAAACCCGCTACCGGGGACCTCTACCCGATCGCTCCCATGGATCCGGCGGCTCTGCTGTTGAGCGAGTTGTTGCACCGCGCCGGGCTGGATCCCGAATTCACACACGGCCACCGCAGCCAGGCGAGGCATACGGGCTCCAGACGATGTTTATCGGTCTCGGAATGGCCATTGTGAAGGTTGTCGAGGGGGCTGGGTACGAAAAAGCCTTCCCACTCTATCGGAATCGCGTGAACGGTAAGCGGGCTCACGCGATTTACGCGGAACCCAGTCTAATTTATGCCTGAAGGCAGGAGATTGAGACCATCGTATCTCACTAGTAAAAAATATGGCAAAAGCAACCTGGAACGGCGCAGTCCTAGCGGAGAGCGACGACACTGTCATGGTGGAAGGAAACCATTACTTCCCGCCCGAGGCGGTCAACCGCGAGTACTTCCGCAATAGTCAGGACCACACCGTGTGCCACTGGAAGGGCGTCGCCAGCTATTATGACGTCGATGTGAACGGAGAGGTCAACCGTGGCGCGGCCTGGTACTACCCGGAGCCCAGCGAAGCCGCATCGACGATCAAGGACTACGTCGGCTTCTGGCGCGGGGTGAAGGTCGAAACCTGAGCAGACCCTTCGTCCGGCAATCGTGGCCCCTGTGCGCGCCGTTCGCCGGTTGGGAAATCCCTTCGAAAGCCTGACATGCACCGTGCGCATTCGTTAATCTCAATATCGAGAGCTACGCCAGCCATATGACATTGGTAAAATCTACCAATATGGAAGCCGCAGAGCTGCGAACGCAGACCGAGGCCGACCTGGAATGGGCTGCGGGCATATGTGGCATCTGCCCGGCTGGGTGCTGGGTGGAAGTCAGCCTTCAGGATGGCAAGCTGGTCGACATCAGGCCCGACTCCAGCCACCCGCTCGGGATGATCTGTCGGCGCGGCCAGCACGCGCCGGAGATCATCTACTCTGAACATCGTCTCCGGCACCCGATGAAGCGTGTCGGGCCGAGGGGTTCGCAAGAGTTTGAACGCATTACGTGGGACGAGGCTTACGACCTCATCGTCAAAAACCTAAACACGATCAAAGAGGAATCGGGACCTGAGGCGGTAGCCATTTATACCGGCCGAGGCGCCTTTGAACTATCACTGTGCGACATGTATCAACCCAAGGGCGTAGCCGTGTCCTCGGCCTCGAACGTCCTGTTCCCATTTGGCTCACCGAACACAATGGGCGTGGGCGCGCTCTGCTACGTTTCGTTCGCCATGATCGCACCACATGTCACGATGGGGCGCATGTTGGTCAACATGTTCACAGACATGGAGAACGCCCAGGTCTTAGTGGTATGGGGCGCCAATCCGGCGACCGATTCTCCGCCGCTCGATATGCACCGCCTCGAAGCAGCAGCCAACCGCGGCGCGGATATTGTGGTCATCGACCCCCGCCGCACAGATACCGTCATTCGAACCAACGCCCAGTGGATTCCGATCCGGCCCGGCACCGACGGAGCGTTAGCGCTCAGCATGATTGAAGTAATGATCGACGAAGATCTGTACGATGAGGACTTCGCTGAAAACTGGAGCCTGGGCTTCGAAGAGCTGCAAACCTATGTGCAGCATTTCCGACCGGAGGTTGCCGAAACCATCACTGGCGTCCCTGCTGAGACCATCCGGGATCTTACTCGCCGCATCTGCAATGCCACTGGCGCTGCTCCGGTGATGTATACAGGGCTGGAGTATTCCAACAGCGGTATACAGGCCATCCGTGCGGTGTACACGCTGTTCGCACTTGCAGATCAGCTGGACGTGCCCGGCGGGATCGGGCTTGCCATGCTGAACAGTCATTTCCCCATCAATCACTCCACCAACCAAGAGAATCCGGACCTGGATCTGGCAGCCGCGCGCGAAAAGTTTCCAATCTATAGCAAATATCGGGGGGAGTCGCATGCCAGTGGGCTCGTGGACGCGGTGCTCAGCGGTGAGCCCTATCGCATCCGCGGCTTGATCATCCACGGCGCCTCAATTCTTACCTCCTGGCCTCAGACGCCGATCTGGCGTGAGACGCTGTCTGAGTTGGATTTCCTCGTGTGCATCGACCGGCAACTTACCGCCGACGCTGCGTATGCCGATGTCGTACTGCCGGCAACGACAATGTTTGAGATCGATTCCTACATGGTCTACGGGCCTATATTCCGGTTGCGAGAGAAAATGATCGAACCGGTCGGGGAGGCCCGCAACGACTACCTCATCATGGCGGAGCTTGCTAAGCGGCTGGGATATGGACATCTCTACCCACAGACGGAGGAGGAGATGATCCGTCTGGCCCTCAAGGGCTCTGATTATTCCCTCGAGGATGTGAGGGAAGCGGGCGGTTGGGTCAAGATTCCCAGCCCGATGATGAATTATAAGAAATGGCAGAAAGGGGGCTTGCGCGAGGACGGTCAACCCGGTTTCGACACGCCCTCTGGTAAATTCGAAATCTGGTCCACGGTGCTCGAGGACTATGGCTACGAACCCCTTCCCAAATACGTCGAGCCGAAAGAGGGCCCGGTGGGCAGCCCAGAACTCGCGCAGGAGTTTCCCCTGATCTTCAACTCAGGCGCCAGACCGCACACGGACTTCCGGTCCCAACACCACGGCATCAAGGGTCTGGTGAAGGACAAGCCGGAACCCACGGTGGATCTCAATCTCGCCGACGCGAAGGAGCGAAGAATCCAGACAGGAGACTTGGTCGAGGTGCGCACCCCTCGTGGCGCAGTTCGGTTCCGGGCGCGCGTGTCCGACGACATCCTCAAGGGCGCGATCGAATGCAGTATGGGCGGCGGCACACCCGTTGGGCCCAAAGCATGGCGGGAGTGGAACGTCAACGAGCTGACCGATATCGGCAATTACGATGACGTCACAGGCTTCCCGGTCTACAAATCCCTCCTCTGTGAGGTCGTGAAGATCGAGGAGGGAACGGAGGCGACACGGCAAGCCGCCGGAAAGCGAAAACGGTCGCGCCTGCCGCCGGTTTCTGAGCCGCCGAAAACCAGACCGCAGCCCAAACGTCGAATCTATCTGGACAACAACGCCACCACTCCGGTAGCAGACGCAGTGCGCGAGTCGATGCTCCCTTATCTTGAATCCGAACATGGAAACCCCTCGAGCATTCACGCGACCGGCCGCGACGCTAAGCAAGCGGTTGAGGCCGCGCGGCGCCAGGTCGCTAAGCTCATCAACGCCGCTCCTCGGCGGATCGTCTTTACCGGCGGGGGCTCGGAAGCAGATAATCTGGCCCTCAAGGGGGTCAGCTTCGCCCACCGCGATCGTGGCAATCACATCATCACCACCACGGTCGAGCATCCCGCCATCCTGAACACAAGCAGGTTTCTCGAAGGTCTCGGCTACGAAGTTACCTATTTGGAAGTTGACCAGGACGGCTGGCTAGCGCCTGATAGGCTACGCGCGGCGATGAGAGACGACACCATTCTCGTCACCATCATGATGGCAAACAACGAGGTTGGAACGATCATGCCGATCAAGGAGCTGTGTCTCATCGCACACGGGAGGGGAGCTCTGTTCCATACGGATGCGGTGCAGGCCGTGGGGAAAATCAAGGTAGATGTGAAAGATCTGGATGTCGACCTACTGAGCCTTTCAGGTCACAAACTACACGGGCCAAAGGGTGTCGGCGCCCTATATGTCAAGAAAGGCGTAAAGCTGGAGCCGCTTATCCATGGGGGTGAGCAGGAAGCCGGTCTTCGTGCAGGAACGGAAAATGTGCCGGCGATAGTCGGCTTGGGCAAGGCGGCAGAATTGGCCCGTGGCGGCGCTCGGAGAGCGAAAGAAATCGGCTCGCTACGCGATCAGCTGGAGGTGGCCGTTCAAAAGCTGGTGCCAGAAGCGGAATTAAATGGGCAAGCGCACGATCGGCTGCCCAATACACTGAACATGACATTACCCGAGCTGCGCGGAGAGTCTGTCGTGGTGGCCATGGACCAGCACGG